>DATLLQ010000013.1:0-41384 GCA_035537775.1 Vicinamibacterales bacterium
GGAAGCCTCAACGCGCGCTCCGTGCCTTTGGGAGCGCCCTGCGAGTCGAGAGTCGATGTCCAGACGCTCGCCGTCAAGGCGAGCAGCAGGGCCAGGAGTAAGGCGTTACACGAGCGGCCAGCAAGACGAAGCATCGCCGTGGGCTCTGGACCATTAGACACCGGCCCGGCGAAATTAGTTGGTGGGTTTCTGTCGCGAAAGAGCCGACTCTACTTGCCGGTCTTTGCGGCGAGCAGCGACTCGATCAGCTTGGCGGTCTCCGGATGGCCTTCGCCGGCCGCCTGGCGAACACCCGGAACGCCGACGCCCTTCGCGAGATCGAGCGGCGTTCGACCGTTGGCGTCCTTGAGGGTCAGGTCGGCGCCGTTCTCGGCGAGGAACTTCACGAACTCAGTGAAGCCGCGCTGCGCGGCGCCGTGAATCGCCGTCTGATGCGGCACGGCGAATGGGCTGGGCACCTGACTCGGTCGTCCACGGAGGTTGATCGCGTAGGCAGCAGCCTGCGACGTGGGTTCTCCAGGCCCACCACCCCGCCGCTCGGTCACCATCGTCGCGTTCACGTTGGCGCCCGCGCCGACGAGCAGCTTCATCGTCTCGAGCACGCCCTCTTTGGTCCGGTTGCGTCCGCGTGTCACGCGGTCGCCGAACTCGGCGCCGGCCGCGGCCATGAGCGGCGTTACACCTTCCTTACTCGGAAGATCGACGAGCGCCTTGTGCTTCAGCAGCAGCTCGACGAACGGGGCGTCGCCCGCCCGGGCCGCGCGCAGCAGCGGTGTCGCGCCCTGCGAAAGGATCGAGTCGCCGCCGCGGTCCTGCGGAACGTCGCGGTACGGCGGCCGGCGCTTGAGCCTGATGTTCGGATTGGCACCGGCCTCGAGCAGCAGTTTCCCCACGTCGAGCGCGGTCACGGAATCCTCGCTCGGGATCACCGCCATCGCGCCGTTGCCCTTCACGGGTAGCGTGCTGACGTCCGCGGCCATGTAGACAGGTGAGCGGCCAAACAGGTCCCACTTGTCCACGTCGGCGCCCGCCTTGACCATGAACGCCGCGAACTCGAAGTGCATGTTCAGCAGCGCCATGTTCAGCGGCGTAATGCGCTCCGGATCCTCGAGATCCGGATCGGCTCCCGCCGCGATGAGGTGGCGCGCGCACTCGACGCATCCCTCGCGGGCGGCGTAGAGCAGCGGCGTGAAGCCGCCCTTGTTCATGTCCTTCGGACGCGGTTCCTTGATGACCTTGCGCTCCCACTGGCGGACCACGCCGCGGGCGTTGAGGTCGGCGCCCTTCGATGCCAGGAACTTCACCATCTCAGGCTGGCTCCGCGCCGCGGCCCACATGAGGGCCGACTGCCCACCGAAGTTTTCCTTCGCGTTGACGTCGGCGCGCGCCTCGACGAGCAGCCGCGCGGCCTCGACATTGCCGCTGCGTGCGACGGCCATGAGCGGCGTCTCGCCCTCAGGGTTCTTGGTGTTGGGATCGGCGCCCGCCTTGAGCAGCGCGTCGATGACCGGAGTCGCACCGACGATCGCGGCCTCCGTGATGGCGGAGGTGCCGAACTGATTCTTCACCTTGACGTTCGCGCCGGCCTTGATCAGCGCACGCACCAGCTCTACGTCGCCGTTCGAGGCGGCGTACATGATCGCCGTCGTTCCGTCAGGCCCCGGAGTATTCGGATCGGTGCCTTTGACCGCCAGCGCACGGAGGGCGGCCGCGCGATCGCCGCGCTCGGCCGCATCGAGCAGGGGCGAACCGGCGGCATCAAGGGTCCGGCTGAAGACGGACGCCACGAGCAGCAGTACGACGATCAGCACGGCAACGGCGAACTCCAGACGCATGAAGACGTCGCGCCGGTGAAGGAAGCGAGTCGCGCGCATCAGACCTCCGAGAGGATCCCGCCGCTGTCGCCGATCTTCTCGATCGGGATGTTGTTGCGATCGAAGAGCGTCACGAGCAGATCGGCGAAGCGCGAATCCTGCGGATACTTCAGGTGCTGACCGCCCTTGATCCGTCCGTGGGCGTGGCCGAGGATCGCCGCCGGCAGCGGATCGTTGTTGTGGCGGTCGCTATTGCTCATGTTGCTGCCGAAGAGGATCGTCGAGTGATCGAGAACCGTCCCGTCGGCTTCCTTCGACTTGGCGAGCCGGTCGACGAACTTCGCGAACACCTCGGTGTGATAGCGCTGGATCTGCACCAGCCGCTCCATCTTCTGCGCGCTGTTGCCGTGATGCGAGAGCGGATGGAAGCCCTCGGAGATGCCGAGGTTCGTGTAGGTGCGCATGCTCGCTTCACGATCCATCGAGAACGTGATGACGCGCGTGATGTCGGCCTGGAACGCCAGCGCCATCAGGTCGAACATCAGCTTGAAGTGCTCGGTGAGATCGTTGGGCGTGCCGACGGGAGCGTCCGGGATCTCGAGGCGCGACATGTCCTGCTGCGCCGCCATCTGCACGCGGCGTTCGATCTCACGCACCGAGTCGAGGTAATCGCTGACGACCACGCGATCGCGGACACCGAGGCCGGCCTGCAGGCGCTGCGCCTGCTCCTGCACGCGATCGAGGATGCTGCCGGTCTCCTTCAGGATGTCCGCGCGTTCCTGCTCCGTGTCGCCATAGCCGAACAGCTTCTGGAACACCGCGCGCGGATTGCCCTCCTGCGGCAGCGACTGCGTCGGCGTCCGCCAGGCGAGCCGCGCGCCACCAAGCGCCGTCGTCAACTCGAGCGAAGGCAGCCGTGTCTCCTGCCCGACGTGACGCGCGGCAAACTGATCGGCGCTGACGCCCCAGTCCTTGCCGTTGGTCCCGTGGTCCCACGGCTTGACGCAGGTCAGCCAGGTCATCTCGATGTAGCCGTGCGGCTCAGGCGTCTCGGCGGGCTTGTTGCGCAGGCCCGAGACGATCGTGAGGTGCTGCCGGAGCGGCTCCAGCGGCTGCAGGATCGGCGACATCTCGTAGTTCGCCCCCGTCTGCGCCGGCGACCACTTGTCCATGATCGCGCCGTGCGGGAAGCCGATGAAGGCGAACCGCTGCGGTGTCTTGCCGGCGGGCGTCTGCGCCCAGGCGGTGGCGGCCGGATTCATCGCGTCGAGCAACGGCAGCGCGACGCTGGCGCCGACACCTTTCAACACCGTTCGCCGTGAGATGTGCTTCTTGAAAAGAGTCATATCTTCTCCGCTGGCGCCCTCAAAAGGGCGCCCTACCGCAAAAGGGCTCCCTACCGCACCGCAGCGCTCGTGCCAGCTTCAGCCGCCTGGGACACACGACGCATCCTGAACTGATCGCTCCGAACCACCGCCTGGACCAGCGACGAGAACTTATAGTCGCCCGCCACCGCCCCGCGCACGATCCGGCGGACAGTCGGCATGTCGTAATACTCAAGTTTGCGCCCGGTCGCGTAGGTCATCAAGCCTTCGGTGAAGGTCTGCACGAATTGCTCGGGACGTCGCAGCAGGGCCTTCCGCAGGTCGTCCGGCCCCTTGAGCGGCGTGCCGTCGGGCAGCTCTCCGGTGGCGTCGATCGTGGCGCCGGCATACCTATCGCGGTCCCGCCACATGCCGGTCGCGTCGAAGTTCTCGAGCGCCAGCCCCAACGGGTCCATCACCGCATGGCAGGAGGCGCACGTCGGGCTCGCCCGATGCTTCGCCATCATCTGCCGCACGGTCAGCGCCTTGGTGGTGCCGATGTCCTTCTCGTCCAGCGTCGGCACATCCGGCGGAGGCGTGGCCGGCGGCACACCCTGAATGTGCTTGAGGATGAAAGCGCCACGCAGCACCGGCGACGTGCGGTTGGGGTATGCAGCCGCCATCAACACCGCGCCCTTCCCCAGAAGACCCCAGCGCACGGAATCAGTGAGCTCGACACGCCGGAAGCGATCGCCCTTCACGGTCGTGATGCCGTAGTGGAGCGCGACGCGTTCGTTGAGATACGTGTGCGACGCCCGCAGCAAATCGACGACGCTGCGGTCCTCGCGGAAGATGCTGTCGGCGAAGAGCCCCAGCTCGGTGTTGAAGTCGTCGCGCGGATCGGCGCGGCCCGAGGCGTACGGGAAGACCGACGAGTCGGGAACGATCTCGTCGAGCCGCTTCATGTCGAGCCATTGCGGCACGAAGTTGTTCGCCAGCGTCTCCGAGCGCGGATCAGCGAGCATCCGCTTCACCTGCCGGTCGAGCATGGCAGGGTCCTTGAGCTTGCCGTCGATGGCAGTCTGCAGCAGCTCGTCGTCAGGAATCGTGCTCCAGAGGAAGAACGCGAGCTTCGAGGCGAGCTCGAGATCGTCAATCGCATAGGACTGGCCCGGACGGAGTCCCTGCGGCACCCGCTCGGTGCGATACAGGAAGAACGGGCTGGCCAGCGCGCCGGTGACGGCGCTGCGAATGCCCTCGTCAAAGCCTTTCTTCACGCCGTCCTGGTAGTACTGGAACAGCTCGTTCACATCTTCGGTGGTCACCGGCCGACGATAGGCGCGCCGGGCGAACGACGAGATGATCTGCCTGGCGCACGCCGCCTGCTGTTCGGCTGTCGCACCAGTCGCGGGACGGCAGACGAAGATGCGCGACCGGCTCGGCGTCGGGCTGATGCCCTTGGGGTTGAAGGGCCCGCGCACCTGAAACGAGTTCACGCGGTAGAGCCGATCCTGACCCCCGCCGGGCGCAAACTGCTGGAGCTGATCGTCCGACTCGGCGAAGGTGCGCCGCTTGAAGGTCACGCCGATCTTGTGGGGTCCGGCGGTGGCGAAGAAGCGGATGTTCTTCAGCTTCGCATTTGCCTTGTCGAGCGCGCCGTCCTGGACCTGATCGTAGAGCTTCATGTCCGCTTCGCCGCCGATCACCGTCTCGTACACGACCTTGTTGTCGAGTGTAACGATCAGCGGGTTCTCGAACTCCATCCCGTTGCCCCAGATGTGGGTGGCCATGTCGGCAACGTCAACGATGTACTCGCCGTCGGAAGGAAGTTCGACGTTGGCCAGGATGCCTCCGCGCGTGCCCAGCGGAAGCCCGGGCACATGCGTGAGCTGCGAACCGGATCCGGCGCGGAACGTCCATCCGCCCGGACGCGCATCGGGCCGGCCCATCGCCTGCACGGCGACAAGTCGCGCCGCGATCGCGTACTGCTCGATGAACGACGGCGACACCTGCAGCGCCTCGGCGATGTTGTCAAACCCTTCCGCCACATCGTCAGCCGGAAGGATCGACGCCGCGTTGAAGTCAACAGCCAGGAGATCGCGAACGGCGTTCGTGTATTCCTTGCGATTGAGGCGGTGCAGGACCACCTTGTCTCGGACGTGCGCCTGTGTGGCCGATCGATCCAGCGAGCCTTCGAGCCACGCGACCAGCGAATCGACGGTCGCCGAATCAGGCTGGCGCGCGCCCGGCGGCGGCATCACGCGACCGCGCATCTTGCGCACGGCCTTCTCGAACACCTCCGCGTGCTGGCCGATGCTGTCTGGTGTCAGGCCCTGGAAGCTGACGCCCGCCGTCTTCGCGCGGTCGTTATGACAGGCAACACAGTACTGAGTGAGCGTGGCGAGCTGTTTCGTGGCATCGCCCTGCTGAGCGCCGGCTGCAGACTGGGTCTGCACAGCAGGCAGCGTTGCCGGCGTCTGAGGTGCCGTGAACACGGCGGTGATCGACGCGACGAACGCGACGCATGCCAGCGCGAGCACGGCTTGCACGCTTCGCACCCTTTGCACCTGCACCTTTCGCACCTCTAGCACCCTTCGCACCCCTCGCACCGACTCCGCCTACGCATCCGGCGTGACGTACGCCCAGAGACTTTCAAACGCGCGCCGAACGAACTCGTCCGGATTGCCCATCTTCGCGTCGAACTCCTTCGTCGGCTTCGCCTCGACCGCTTCGGTTGGTCCACGGCCACTGTTCAGGAGCTTCGAGAGGCGATCGTAAATCGCCTGGTACATGTCGAACTGAACCTTCAGATCGGAAACGCCCAGCACCGGCCCGCGCCCCGGCACGATCCGCGTCTCGTCGTTGACCAGAGAGAGCACGCGCTGCATGCCTCCGACGATTCCGCCAATCCAGCCCCCGGTTGTCCAGTCCACGACCGGCCATCCTTCGCCCGACACCACATCCCCCACGGCGAGGACGTTCTGCTTCGGGAAATGGACATAGAGATCGCCGTCGGTGTGCGCCGCATCAGGGATATAGCCGTAACGGATGCCGTCTGCCGGAAGGCCTTGGCGGCCTTCCTTGGCGGAATCGATCTGCCCGGCGTCGTAAAACGTCTTGTTCGGCTGTGCGATCTTCGGCAGGCGCTTGAACTGCTTGCCGTTCCACGGCCAGGTCACGTCGGCGTTCAGCCAGAGACGCGTGTTCTCCTGAGCGACGATCGTCTTCCCGGCCTTGCCGATCAGCTCGTTCGAGCCGGTCTGCTCAGGATGCCAGTGCGTGTTGAACAGCGTGTGCACGGGACCGCCGCCAGGAAGCCCGGCAACCACTTTCATGAGCGCCGCTGATCCAGCGGCGGAGCAGCCGTCCACGAGCAGGACGCCGCCTCCGGTGGTCTGTGCGACGACGTTGGCTTCTCCGGGAATTCGAATGACGAAGAGATCGTCGGCCAGACGGAGCGGATCCGCGCCCGCGAGCGGCTGGACTTGTGCAGCTGCGCGCAGAACGGAAGCACCGAGAGCAATGCCGGCCGCGCCGGCTATTGCTGTCTTCAAAATCAGCCGACGAGATGGAAAGTCCTGCTCGGCCATGTGTTTCGGGTCAAGTGTAGGCGCCCTGACATGTCCGGATCTACCCCCCGGCGACAGGGTTATCGCGTCATTTTCGCGGGTAAACTAGGGACCAATGTCTAAGCGCCTCGTCAAAGTGATCCTTGTCGCCGCAACGCTCGTGACCTTGCAGGGTCCGACTGCCGCCGCACCCGGGCAGTTCCTCTCGTGCGAGCTCACGGACGGGAGCCAGATCAATGTCGTGATCTCGAGCTTTGGCAAGATGCGCGACGCCATGCATCAGTGCCGGATGTTCTGGAACGGCAAACCGTCCGGCCGCGACCGGTAAGCCGCGCGCTACTCGATTCCGAAGGCGAGCAGCACGTTGCCGCCCTGCGCGGCGCTCGAGATCCCGTACCCGGCGGACACGAAGACCATTCCATTCACGACGGCCGCGCCGGACGTGGCGATCGCGCCGCCGCGCGCGGGCACCTTGTTGACGGTGTCGAAATCGCGCGCCGTGTTGAACTCCCAGATCTGCTTGCCGTCCGCTGCCGAAATCGCGAACACCCGGCCGTCACCTGATCCCTGGAACACGACTCCGGGGATCGTCGTCGGCGCTGCGCCAAGCGACGCCGTGCCGCGGCCGCCGGCACCTGGCGCGGTGAAGACGAACGAGGTCTTCCCATCGGTCAACTGCGTGGCGCTCATCCCCGCCGCGCCCATGCCGTAATACACGTTCCGCGTGTCTGCTGCGCCGCCCCAAACAATGGCGCCGCGGCCACGGCCGGTGAAGCCGACCGGCTGGCCTGATGGGTTGACGCGGAAGAGCACGGCGCCCTTGCTGTCAGGATCGAGCGCCAGCACGTCGGCGCCCTTCGTCCCGACGATCAGCGCCCGCTTCCCTGCCCCGAGCGTGACGAGGATCGGCGAGTTGCCGATGTCGAAGTCTGGCCCCATCGGGTTGGGACACGCCTCGCTTCGATCGGGTCCGGCGCATCCGCCCATGAAGAGATCGTCCTCGGTGGCGCGGCGCGACCAGAGGAGCTTCCCGCTTTTGAGATCGAGCGCGATCACGGCGTCTGTCAGCGGCGACTCGGGTGGAGTGACGGCGTCGCCGGTCCCAACATAGAGCGCGCCCCTGACCGTGTCGATCGTCGGCGAGTTCCACACGCCACCGGTCGCTGGGCCATAGAGCTGCACGCCGTTCGTGTTCTTCTTCCACGGCTTCGGCTCGTCGGCGAGATAGGTCTTCCAGATCTGCTTGCCGGTGTTCGCGTCGAGGGCCACCACCGCGCCGCGCGCCGTGCAGCACGGATAGTCACGCTGTCCGCTGTTGAACTCTTCGGAGCCTGACACCGGCACATAGACGCGGCCGTCGTGGTACTTGACGCCCGCCGTGATCCGCGCGACGACGTGATCGTCCACGCGGACTTTCCAGAGCTGTCGCCCCGTCTGCGCGTCGAGGGCGAACACATTGCCATGGCCGTCGCCAAAGAAGACGCCCCAGCGCGTGGCGCCCTGGCCGCTGACCGCGCCGACCATCGGCGAGTTGCGGATGATCGAGCCCTGCTGGAACGACCAGTAGACGCAGCCGGTCCTGGCGTCGAGCGAGTAGATGTAGCCGTTGTCGCTGCCCGCAAACACGCGGCCCGATACGACCGTCGGCTGCGCGTTGTTCGTCATCCCCTTGGGGAAGCCGAACGCCCACTTCAACTGCAGCTTCGGCACGTCCGCGGCGGTCAGGCGCGCCGCTGCGGCGGGCTGGAACCGGGTGTTCGCGAGATCGTTGCCCCATCCGTTCCACGCTGGACCGCTGGCTGGATCGCTGAGCGCCGGATTCGTCGTGCACTGGTTGGGCATCGACTTCGCTTCGCCGGCGTTCACAGTCCCCATCGGGCGGCCAGCCATGAACTCGCCGACGCGCTGCTTCTGAATGTCGTTGAGATTCTGCCCCTCAGGATGCTTGCCCGACGTGAGCGCGGCGTAGATGCGCTCGGGCGTCATCTGCCGGATCGCAAACGCGGTGGTCGTTGCGTTGGTGGCCGTGTTGCCGTGGCAGCGGAAGCACTGCCCCTGGAAAGTAGCCCATCCACTTTCCGACCCTGGCGCGGCGCCGCGGCCAGCAGCCGGCGCCGCAGGCGGCGTGGCCTGACCACCGGGTGCGGCTCCACGCTGGGGTCCTGCGGGGGCTTGCGCACCAAGGAAGGCCGTTGCGAAAAAGAGGGCTGCAGCCGAAAGGCTGTAGACGAACGATGACTTGATGACGCGCACGGGCACGCTCCTGAGAATGTCTGACGCCACAAGAGTGTATGCCGGGTGCCGGGGTGGCTGGCTAGGAAAGGTCGACGCGTACGACACATCCCCCGCATGGGGGAAACTGTGGCGTGGTCCCGCTGGTCATCGTGTTCGCGCCTGGCGCCAGGCTCTATCGGGAGCGCGACCGGCCGTCGCACTTCCCCATTTATCGCAACGGCCCGCCAGGCACGTTCGTGGTATTCGACACGCTGCGCGTCTCGCTGCCGACGGATCAAATCGTGTTCGCGGAGGAGACCGGCGATGCAGTGAAAGTCGGCTTGGGCGGATTTCGTTTCGATGGAATCCGCGGCAACTCGCTCGTCTTCACCCGCGTGCGCGATCTGCGGCCGGAGGATCAACTCTCCCCGGACCGCAGCTGGACGATGACCCTGGATCCATCGTGGGTGACGGCAATCGAGGTCGACGGCGCCCGCGTCTCCGTGTCGAGTCTTCAGCGGGCGCCGGCGAGGACTCCAACGACATAAGCGCTCACGTCACGAACCTGCTCGGGCGTGAGAGTCGCACTGAACGGCGGCATGGAATTGCGCCCAGTGGAGACCGTTCGAATGGCGGCCGCCAGATCCTTGAGGCTGTTGAGCGGCGCTCCGACGCCGTGTCCGCTCTTGCCATCGGCGCCATGACAGACGACGCACGCCTGTTCGTAGATCTGCTTGCCACGGGTGAGGTCAGCGTCCGCGAGTCGAACCGTCGCTGGCGCGGCTGCCGGCGCGGCGGGAGGAGCGGCAGCGGCCGCGAGGCGTGACACCGGTGCGCCCGAGTTCACTGGAGGAAGGGTTCCATCGAGCGCGAACAGCCAGACGCTGTCGCCACGCGCGGATCCGAGCAGCGCACTGCCGGCGGAGTACGCGATCACGTACTGCTTGCCGTTGTGCTCGAACGTGCTGACCGGTGCGTGCATGCCAGCGCCGGTCTGGAACTCCCATAGCTGTTCGCCGGTCGTGGATTCCAACGCCGTCAACCGCCCATCCGCGCGACCCACGAACACCAGATTGCCGGCCGTCGCGAGCAGACCGCTGTAGCACTGATCCGCCCATCGATACCGCCAGACGATCTTGTTCGTCGTCACATCGAGCGCCGCGATGATTCCCGCGCGCGGCACCGGCGCGAACGTTACGGCGCCTCCGGTGTACATGGCGCCGGGCCCGTTGCCCGGTGGGACGAGGTTTGAATCGCCGCCCCCCGTGTACCCGTTGACCACGGACGAGGCACAGACGAACAGACGCTGGCGGGCCGGATCGTACGCGCTCGGTGGCCAGTTCGCGCCACCCCAGATTCCGGGCAGCATGATCGTCTGGCTGCTGCCGACGAACGGCGTAAAGATGCGGCCGTCGTTCACCAGGCGGTATCCCTCCGGAGCCACTTCGATGAGCTGCGGCACGACGGCGTCACCGCGCGGGAACGGCTGCGTGGCCGCGGTCTTCTGCCGCGGCTCCTGCGGAACGGGTCGCTCGTCGATGCCGACGAGCGGCTTGCCCGTCTGTCGATCGAGGATGTAGGCCCAGCCGGTCTTGCTGACTTCCGCAATCGCCTTCCGCATGCGGCCGCCGACGGTGACGTCCATGAGGACGACCGGATTGCTCGAGTCGTAATCCCAGATGTCGTGATGAACCTGCTGGAAGTGCCACTTGTACTTGCCGGTCTTCAGCTCGATCGCCAGCATCGAGACGGTGTAGAGGTTGTCGCCCTCGCGTACCGCGCCGTTGTAGTCGGGTGCCGCGTTGCCCGTTGAGAAGTAGACAAGCCCAAGCTCGGGATCAATAGCTGGCGTCTGCCACACGGAGGCTCCGCCGTACTTCCAGGCATCGCTTCCCTTCGGCCACGTGTCGTGGCCCGGCTCGCCGGGTCCTGGAATCGTGTAGAACGTCCAGACGAGACGTCCGTCCTTCGCGTCGTACGCCTTCACCCTCCCACGAGTGCCCTTGTCGGCGCCCGCGAAGCCAGTGATCACAAGGCCGTCGAAGTAGACCGGCGCTGAGGTGATCGAAAAGTTGTCCTGCCAGCGCTCGGCCTGAATCTTCCACGCCACCTTGCCGGTGGCGCGATCGAGCGCCACGAGCTGTGCGTCGAGCTGGCCGATGAAGACCTTGTCCTCGCTGAGCGCGACGCCCTTGTTGTTCCACCCACAACAGACGGAGGTAATGCTCGGGTCGATGCCGGCGGAGTACTGCCAGAGGATGTTGCCCGTGTCGATCGACAGCGCGAAGACGTCGTTCGCGCCTGTGCTCACGTAGGCGACGCCGTCGGCGACGAGCGGCTGACCGAAGCCCGAGTATTGCGGCGCGCTGCCCGAGCCACGCAGGCGCGTACGCCAGACACCCTTTAATTGGGCGACGTTGTCGCGGTTGATCGCCTTGAGTGGCGAGTAGCGCTGGTTGTAGAGATTGCCGCCGCCAGTCGGCCAGCCGCGTGTCGGAGCGGCGGTCAACGACGCGGCGGTGAAATCACGCGCCCCGCGATTGACTTGTGCGAAGACCGAGGCCGCGAGCAGCGCGACCGTGCACGATGCGGCGAGCAGTGACCTGCGCATGGGTCAGAAGGTTACCACCGCCATGTACAGCACGAATACCATTCCAAAGAAGAAGAGCCCCACCGAATACAGCAGGAACAGCCCGATCGACTTCAGGATCGTGGCGCGCCATGAGCCGCCGTGAACACGGCGCAACGCAATCGGAAGGGCGGCCAGGAGCCACAACGCAATCACGCCGTGCAGTGAGAGCGTGGCCAATCCCGGAAGCCCGAGCCGCCCAAGCAGAAACCACAGCGTGAAGTTGAGAAACAGGAATGCATGCTGATACAGCGCGAACACGAGATGATCGACGTAGTAGCCCTGCTTCCGGTAGAACAGCTCGAGGATGAGCGCAGAGATCGGGACGAAGAGAAAGAACGCGGTCTGTATGTACCGGTACGACGTCCGTGCAAAGGCTTCAGGGTTGGCGCGTGCGCGTTCACTGACCTCCTGGAACTTCTGATCGCCAAACCACACGTGTTCGGGCAGCCCAATCGTGACCCTGGTCCCGGGCGCTTCCTGTGCTTTGACCCGGGCTTCCTCCGCTGAGCCGGCGATGAAGACGTAGACGGGCGGTGCGGTGACCGTAAACACGTTGAACAATCCGAAGAAGACCAGCGCGGCAACAAGATAGGCTCGCAGCGGCGAGACGTGTGCGACACGATGGCCGGCCAGGTACTCCTTCGTGACTTGACCGGGCCTGAACAGCAGCGGGCGCACTGTCCGGATCAGCCGCGTATCGAGACTCAGGATCTCGCCGACCCCTTCCGACAGCAGCGTCGAGAACGGCCGATGAAAGTCGCGCGCGGCCTGACCACAGTGCGCGCAGAACGGGCCGGTCAGCGGCGCCGCGCAGTTGGCGCACTGCGTCCCGGTTGTGACATCCCTCTCGTCGGACACCCGGCTCACGCGCCGCATTCTACGATCGTGATACTTTTCCGGGACCAAGGGGGCCCAGCGTGACCCGACTTCATAGACTCGCGGCGGCCACAGCGGTGATCGGAGCACTCGGCGTGGGCGCGGCGATCGACGCCCAGCAGCGCGGCGTGCCGAACGCCGTGGCCAGCGTTGGCGCGAACGTCACGGGCGACGTGCTGAGGCGCGCGAGCACGGCAAACGACGCGCTGCCCGGATCGTGGCTCAGCTACGGGCGCGACCAGTCGGAGACCCGCTACAGCACGCTCAAGCAGATCAACACCTCGAACGCGCATCGACTGGGTCTTGCCTGGTCCTATGTGATGGGCGCCGGCGGCAGCAATCAGGAAGGCACGCCGCTGATGTGGAACAACACGCTCTACGGCATCACGGCGTGGAGCGTCGTCTTCGCCCTCGACGCGCGCACTGGCAGGGAACTCTGGCGATGGGATCCGAAGATCGACCAGCCGATCACGCGGCCCGCCATCTGCTGCGGGATCGTGAACCGCGGCGTTGCGATCTACAACGGGACCATCATCGCTCCGTCGATCGACGGCCGCCTCTTCGCGCTCGACGCGCACACGGGAAAACCGATCTGGGAAACCCGGCTCGTGGACTCGAAGGAGCTCCTCACCCTGACGATGGCCCCGCGTGTCGCGGGCGGCAAGGTGATCATCGGCGCGGCGGGAGGCGACCGGCCAACGCGAGGGAGCTTCTTTGCGGTGGATGCGCAAACGGGCAAGCTGGCGTGGCGCTTCTATACGGTGCCCGGCGATCCATCGCAGCCGTTCGAGAACGAGGCGATGCGCGTCGCGGCGAAGACCTGGGGACCCGATTTTCACAAAGTGGGCGGCGGCGGCGCCGTCTGGGACGGCTTCGCCTATGACCCCGAGGCGAATCTCGTCTACGTCGGCACCGGCAACCCGATGCCGTGGGTGCAGAACTTCCGGACGCCAACGGGTCTCGACGCGTTGTATACGTGCTCGATCCTCGCGGTCGATCTGACCACCGGGCAGCTGAAGTGGCACTACCAGGCGGTTCCCAACGACACGTGGGACTACGACAACGTGCAGCACCTGATGCTGCTCGACCTGACGATCAATGGGCGACAGCGCAAGGTCATCACGCAGGCCGCGAAGAACGGTTTCTTCTATGTGCTCGATCGCGTCACCGGCGAGTTCATCTCCGCGGAGCCGTTCGTGAAGGTCAGCTGGGCGCTGGGAGTGGACAAGAAGAGCGGCCGTCCGATCATCAACCCCACGGCGTTCTACAGCCCGACCGATCCGATCGCGATCCGCGCCACGTCGGGGGGAGGCCACAACTGGTCGCCTATGTCGTACAACCCGAACACCGGGCTCGTCTACATCCCGTCGTCTTACAGCACGTTCGCGCTTGGCGCCGTTGAGGAGTACAAACCAGGCACGACCGGCTTCGTTCGTCCGCGAACCGAGCCGAGAGTCGTCGAGCCTTCGTTCGGACCGGAGCCTCCGCCTGGCGCGCGGTCCGGCCTCCAGGCGTGGGATCCGGTCAGGCAGCAGCTGCGGTGGAATCTTCCGGGCGGCGGCGGCATCGGCGGCGGCACGTCGACCACTGCCGGCAATCTCGTGTTCCAGGTGATTAACGACGGACGCTTCCGGGCCATCAGCGCCGACAAGGGCGAGGTGCTCTACGAAGTGCGTATCAACCGCACTGGAATGGCGCCTCCGATCACCTACGAGGTCGACGGCCGGCAGTATGTCGCGTTTGCCGGCGGCCTCGGACGCCCGAACTCGGTCTTCGGACCGACGAACGACAAGGTCGAGAACGCACCGATGATGTTTGTCTTCGCGCTGGACGGAAAAGCGGAGCTGCCACCGCCTCCGTCAGATCCGGCTCCCCCGACCCAGGGTCCGGCGCCCGAACAACAGAAGTAGCGGAGTGCCGGCACTGACCAACGCGTCACCCCAACCAACCCGGATGCGGAAGTTCGCATTCTGGGTCCTCATGATCGTCCTGATGTACGCCGTCACCGAGATCTTGCTCTTTGCGGCGATCTCGATCAGGTTTGGCCGGATCTTCTCCTTCACCGGAATGGAGGCCGCTCGCCGCGAGGTGACGGCCGGCGACGATCCGTTCGGACTTGCCGACGTGCCCGCCCGACTGCGAATCCACAAGGAAGTCGTGCACCCATACATGGGTTACGTCTACGACCCCCGCGTAGAGCAGTCGACGCCGTACGGGATCAGCGACGTGTCACCGGTGCAGAAGCGGAGTCCGGACAAGGTCATCATCGCCATCTTCGGCGGCTCCTTCGCCGACGACATCGCCTACAGCGCGTCTGACGCGCTGGGCGCGCTGCTGAAGCCGCGATTCCCCGGGAAGGAGCTCGTCTTCGTCAAGGCGACGATTGGCGGCTACAAGCAGCCGCAGCAGCTGATGGCGCTGAACTATTTCAGCGCGATCGGCGGCGAGTTCGACATCGTGATCAATCTCGACGGGTTCAACGAGGTGGCACTGCCGGCGCTCGAGAACGTCCCTCAGACTAACCCGTTCTTTCCGCGGCAGTGGCATCTCAGGATGCGCACGGTGCCGGACCGGGACTTTCTGACGACCGTCGGACGCATCAAGTTCCTGGACTCGGTGTCCGAGCGGTGGGCAGGCTTCTTTCGCAGCGCCCCGCTCCGCTACAGCGTGACGGCGAATACGATCTGGCGGCTCGGCGATCGAGTGCTCTACAACGCCGCCACCAACACGCGCGCGCAACTTCCACAGATGGCGTCGGGCACGAACGAATACGCGGCATCGGGCCCGCCGGCGCCATTCAGCAACCCCGGAGAGATGTATCCCGCTCTGGCGAAGACCTGGGCGGAGAGCTCGTTCCAGATGAATGCCGTCGCCGCCGCGAAGGGCATCCGCTACTTTCATTTCCTCCAGCCGAATCAGTACCTCCAGGGATCCAAGCCGATGGGCGCCGAGGAACGCCGGGTCGCCATTAAGGAGGATCATTCGTACGCGATCAGCGTGCGCACCGGGTATCCCGAGCTGCGCAACCGCGGCCGAGAGCTGATTCAGCGCGGCGTGAACTTTGTTGATCTGGCAAACCTGTACGCGAGCGTCCGTGAGCCGGTCTATGCAGACAACTGCTGCCACGTGAACGCCGCCGGTCGGAGGATAGTCGTCGAGGCGATCGCGAAGACGATCATCAGCTCACTCGACGGGAAGAAATAGCCGGCATTCATCCGTCCCGATGTGTCAGCGCCCGCAGAGGTCCGGCCCAAGCCGGACGCTCGAGAGGCGACCGATGATTTCCTGTGACTCCGCCGGTCTATACAGTTAAACAATGACGGCATGGCATGACCGTGCCCCGCAGGAGGAGATGATGCCGAATACCGTTCAGTTGCACGTGGTGCTGCGCTCGACGCCGGAGCGGGTCTACCGGGCGTTTCTCGACCCGGATGCGCTGGTCAAGTGGATGCCGCCAAACGGCTTTACCGGCAAAGTGCATCAGCTGGATGCGAAGGTGGGCGGCAAGTACAAGATGTCGTTCACGAACTTCACGTCGGGCAAGAGCCACTCCTTCGGCGGTGAATACCTGGAGCTGGTCCCGAACGAGCGGATTCGAAATACCGACAGATTCGACGATCCGAACCTGCCGGGGGAGATGGTGACGACGGTCACTCTGAAGAAAGCGCTCGTCGGCACCGAAGTCTCCATCGTCCAGGAAGGGCTGCCGGACGTCATCCCGCCCGACGCCTGCATGCTCGGCTGGCAGGAGTCCCTCGCCCTGCTGACGAAGCTCGTCGAGGCGGAGATTCCGGACTAATCATGCAACCTCTTATCGCGCTGGTGACAGGATCGAGCCGGGGAGCGGGCCGCGCGATCGCCCTCGAGCTCGGATCGATCGGCGCGACCGTCTACGTCACGGGCCGCAGCGTTCGCGGCGGTCCCGCGACGGACAACGTGCCGGGAACAATCGACGAGACGGCGGCCGAAGTGACGGAACACGGTGGCCATGGGATCCCCGTCCGGTGCGACCACACGTCCGATGCGGACGTCGAATCGCTGTTCGCACGGATCCAGAAAGACCAGGGGCGGCTCGACCTGCTGGTGAACAACGTGTGGGGCGGCTACGAACATCCAGACTGCCGTCCTCTTACGATTGCGCCGTTCTGGGAGCAGTCGCTTCAGCAGTGGGACCGCATGTTCACGGCTGGGGTCCGTGCGCACCTCACGGCCAGCCGTCTGGCGGTTCCATTGATGCTTCCGCAGCGCCGCGGCCTCATCGTGAGCACAACCGCCAATCTGCGCGCGCTCCCCTACATGAAAAACCTTTTCTACGACCTCGCCAAGAACGCGGTCTCTCATCTCGTGTGGGCGATGGCGCAGGAGCTTCGCGAGCACGGCATCACATCGGTGGCTGTCGCGCCAGGCTTCATGCGAACCGAGCGCATCGTCGAGGCCTTCACTCGCGCCGGTGCGGCAGCGGCCCTCGACGGGCCGGGCGGGCCCAAAGAAACGCCCGCCTACCTTGGCCGCGCAATCGTGGCCCTCAATTCGGATCCTCGGGTCATCGAGAAAACGGGCCAGCTGCTGGAAGTCGGTCAGCTGGCGCAGGAGTACGGGTTCACCGACGTCGACGGCAGCCAGCCGCCGCCCTTCCGCCTCACCGCATCGACGTAGCGCGTCGTGCCGTTGGACATCACAGGACTGCGTCTTCGCAATCAACGTCTGTCGGGCCCGCGGTTCGGCCAGCCGGAGGAAGCTGTCGCCTGGCTGGGCGCCGTTCAGGCGCAGGAGTACGCAGACTCCAAGTGGGCGCTCGCACTGAGGACACGGCGCACCAGCGAACAAGCAATCGAACGCGCGGTCACCGCGGGCACCATCCTCCGGACCCACGTGCTGCGGCCGACGTGGCATTTCGTCGCCGCCGCGGACATCCGATGGATGCTCTCCCTTACCGGGCCCAGGGTCAGCGCGAGGATGTCGCCGTACAACAAGCATCTCGAGCTCGACGCATCGGTCTTCCGCAAGAGCCTGGCGACTATCGCGCGGGCGCTTCGCGGCGGCGTGCAGCTGACGCGTCGCGAGCTGAGGCCGATTCTCGAACGTGCCGGTGTCCGGACGGACGGCGTGCAGCGTCTGGCTCACATCGTGATGCAGGCCGAGGTCGAGGCGGTGATCTGCAGCGGCGCGTGGCGCGGCAACCAGCCCACTTACGCCCTGCTCGATGACCGTGTCCCGGCATCGCGGGCACTCTCACGTGACGATGCGCTGGCTGAATTGACGCGGAGGTACTTCAGGAGCCACGGTCCCGCACAGGTGGCGGATTTGGTGTGGTGGTCAGGCCTGACTACGGGCGACGCCCGTCGCGGTGTGGCGATGATCGAGCGCGAGCTGGATCGCGACGAGATCGACGGCAAGACGTACTGGTTCTCACGCACCGCCAAACCGCCGAGCCGGGAGAGCTCATATCTACTCGGGCTCTACGACGAGTATCTGATCGCCTATAAGGACCGCAGCGCGGCCGTCGACAAAGCACGGTGGAAGCGGGCCGCGTTGCATCCGTTCAGTGCGCCGATTCTCGTCAACGGCCAGGTCGTCGGCGGATGGCGAAGGTTCGTGAAGAACGATCGAATGATGATCGCGCTGACCACGTTTGGCGCGCTCAGCCGCAAAGACAGGGCCGCGGTAGACGAGGCCGCCCAGTCCTACGCCGCCTTCTTCAAACTTGACCTCGACCTCTCGCGGCGAGAGTAGGTGACACACGGCTCAGTCGACTCCGTCCAGCCGACGCGCACGTGGCATTTCTGTTGCGTTGGTGTGTGGATCTGGAGGTCTTTTATGCCAGAGCAGGAGACCCTCGAACGCGCCAGGCGCGACAAGCGCCAGGGAAAGGCGCCATCCACGCAGGCAGGAGAATTCGTTCGCGAAGAGATTCATCACGTTCGCGAAGGCAAGCACGGCGCACGTTCCACCAAGCAGGCGATTGCCATCGGCCTGTCGAAGGCGCGGCGCGCAGGCGTCAAGCTGCCGGCGCCTCCTCGTAGCGCCAAGGCGTCCACCAAACGCAGCGCCGCTGCCGCAAGCAAGGCCGGCCGGAAACGGACGCGCACGTCTCCACGGCGCGCGCGTGCGATGCGCCGCGCGTTACAGCGCGAAGGCCGCAGCGCCGCGTCGCGCTCGGCACTGGCACGTCAGGCAAGGACGGCAGCACGGAAACGCTCGGCCTCGAGCCGGAGCGCCGCGGCACGCCGCGCGGCCCGAACCAAAGGCCCGCGAGTCCGTCGAGCCGCTGCGCAAAAGGCAGCCCGGACCAGGCGCCGCCGGGCGTCCGCGTAGCGGCGTCTTCGCCGGAGATCAGCTGATGATCAGGAAACTGAAGTCAGGCGAGTATCGGCTGTACTCACGGAAGAAAGATCCGAAGACCGGCCGCCGGAGGAACCTCGGAACCTTCGGCAGCCGTGCCGCCGCCGAGAAACACGAGCGCGCGGTTCAGTTCTTCAAACGGCACTAGTCCGGACTGGTCTCCGATTTACGGCGCCATTTTAGAGGGAGGATGGCTCCTCGGGCTGGACTCGAACCAGCAACCCTCCGGTTAACAGCCGGATGCTCTGCCATTGAGCTACCGAGGAACGGTGTAGACGTCTGCCCTTGCGGGCGGCGGGAGAACCTGACGATCGTAACGGATGGAACTCGCCTCGTAAAGGCGGCGAACCGGCGATCCCGCGAACTATTACAGCTTGACCGACCAAGTCGGTCGGATATACTCTCCCAAAAGTGAGACTCAATCTCACGACTGAGTAGTTCCCTACCGGGTGCTGCAACACCCGGCAGGGTTGCCGAACGCAGGTCGGGAAACCCAAATCGTCACGCACCCGTGGGCACATGGCGTGTCCGGCTCCCGCATTCTACTCGGAGCGCCGGATTCACGGCCTGTGCGACACGAGGAGTTCGCACAGGATTCGCGGCGTCATGAAGCTCCGGTCACTCATCTTCTGGCCACATCTCATCGCCGGCGTGTCCGCAGGCATGGTCATCCTGCTCATGTGCGTCACCGGCGTGCTCCTCACCTACGAGCGGCAGCTCATCGCCTGGGCCGATAGCGGGTTCAAGTCGGTCCAACCCGCGCGCGATTCGCGGCCCCTCACGATTGACGCGCTGCTGGCCAGACTCCATGAGCGTCACCCGGACGTCAGCCCGACCTCCATCACGCTCAGGGCGGACGAGGCCGCAGCCGTGGCCGTCGCTGCCGGCCAGCGCACGCTCTACGTCGACCGCTATTCAGGATCCGTCGTTGGCGAAGCGTCGCGAGGCGGCATTCGGAAGTTCATGGCCGACCTTCGCGCGTGGCATCGCTGGCTGGCGGTCGAGGGGGAGAACCGGCCCGTCGCGCGTGCGATCACCGGCTGGTCGAATTTCCTGTTCCTGTTCATCGTGGTGTCCGGGATTTATCTGTGGTTTCCACGGAAATGGACCTGGTCACAGGTGCGGTCCGTCGTCCTCTTCAACACCGCCGCACGCGGCAAGGCGCGCGACTTCAACTGGCACAACGTCATCGGGTCCTGGTGCGCCGTTCCCCTCTTCGTCGTGGTGCTGAGCGCCCTGCCTATCTCGTTCGGCTGGTTCAACGCGTTCGTGTACCGAGCCGTCGGCGAAGCGCCGCCTCCCCCGGGTGGTGGGCGCAATGAAGGCCGCGCACAGGCAAGTGGACCGCGGGAACCGCGGCCAGAGAGACCCGAGAAGGCAACCCAGGCGAAGTTCGACGGCCTCTGGGCAGTGGCGGAGGCGCAGGTGCCCGAGTGGCGAACGATTACGTACCGCGTTCCGGCGTCAGCGGCTGCACCGGCGGTGTTCACGATCGATCGGGGCGACGGCGGTCAGCCGCATCTGCGTTCGACCCTCACACTCGATCAGAAGACCAGCGCGATCACTCGCCATGAAACGTTCTCCGACTTGAGCCTGGGCCGACGGATCCGCAACACGATGCGATTTGCCCATACCGGCGAGGTCCTCGGGATTCCCGGGCAAACCATTGCCGGCATCGCCTCCGCCGGAGGCGCCGTGCTCGTCTGGACAGGCCTGGCCCTTGCCTGGCGGCGATTCCGCTCCTGGCTGACGCGCCGGTCGCGCCGCAACAACACACGGGTGGCAACCGCCGCCTGATCGACACGCAAACCCCAAATGAGACACCAGACTTTCAGGACCACGGACCGTAGACACTCCCGACGCCGCCGCGGGACGGCGCGGCTGTTCGTACTCAGCGCGGCGTTCGCCGCAGCAACGGCAAGTACGAAAGCAGTGCCCACTGTCTCGGCTGCGGAAATGGAATGGTCCTCAGCCGACTCCAAGAATGCTCCCGAAGCGCAGGACACGCGCGCCATTGCGTTCTCAATCCGGCCGCAGCCGCTGAGCGACGTGCTCGCCGCCTTCGAGCAGATGACCGGCGTCAGGGTCGTGCTCGCCGATCCGGCAATCGCGATGATTCAGTCGCCGGGCGTTGTCGGCACGTTCACACCGCGGCAGGCGCTTCAGGAACTTCTCGCCGGCACCAGTGTGGCCTTCACGTTTACCGCCCGTAACGCGGTGATGCTCGACCTGCGCGCGCCGGGAGAATTCGTCACCGTCAGGGGCGAAGGGCCGTCCGTGACGTCGCCGAAGTTCACGGAGCCGCTCCGCGATATCCCACAAACCATCACGGTCGTTCCTGCCGCAGTCATTCAGGCTCAGGGCGCGACGACGCTCCGCGATGTGCTTCGCAACGTCACCGGCATCAGCATCCAGGCTGGTGAAGGCGGCGTCCCCGCCGGCGACAATCTGTCGATTCGCGGGTTCAGTGCGCGCACCGACCTGCTGGTCGATGGCGTGCGCGACATGGGCGGCTACACACGCGATCCTTTCAATGTCGAGCAGGTCGAAGTCGTCAAAGGGCCATCCTCATCCATCGCTGGACGAGGTTCGACCGGCGGCGTGATCAACATGGCGACCAAGACTCCCCATCTTGGCGCGACGCGCGACGTGTCAATCGGCATCGGGGCGGCGGACTACAAGCGCAGCACACTCGACGTCAATCAGCCCATTACCGGCATCGACGGGGCCGCCTTCCGCTTCAACGCGATGTGGACGGACTCGGATACACCTGGACGCGATGCCGTAACGAATCAGCGATGGGGCATCGGGCCCTCGCTCGCATTCGGCATCGGCACGCCGACCCGGGTCACGGCCGACTACACGCATCTGAGCCAGGACAACGTTCCGGACTACGGAATCCCGTGGGTCCCGGCTGCAAACGTGCCGCTGCAGGAGTACGCGGATCAGGCACCGCCGGTTGACTTCAGCAACTTCTACGGCCTGACGTCACGGGACTACGAGGACACGCGAACCGACATCGCGACGGTTCGGGCCGAGCACGACTTCAACCCCTCGCTCAGCCTGCGGTCCATCGTCCGTGCCGGCCGCACGAAGCGGGATTCGCTCATCACGTCACCGCGCTTCGAGAGCAACACCAGCACGGCAATCCGGCGCACGGACTGGAAGTCGCGCGATCAATCCGACGGCATCATGGCGAGCCAGACGGACGTGACGGCGCGGTTCCGCACGGGAACGATTGGCCATTCGCTGGTCACGGGTCTCGAACTGACGCGCGAGAGGTCGGAGAACTGGAACCGCATCGAGCAGGGCGGAGCACAGCCATCGACGGACCTTTTCCGCCCCGAGTCTGCGACGCCTTATATCAGCAGCCTGGCGAGGGACGGCGCGGTGAACGACGCCACCGCGCGAGGGACCGCCCTCTACGCGTTCGACACGCTGAACGTCGCGTCGAAGCTCGAGCTCAGTGGTGGCGTGCGCTGGGATCGGCTGTCCCTCGACTACCGGACCGTTGATACCGCGGCCAACGAGTCAACGCTCGAACGGACAGACGACATGGTGAGCTGGCGCGGCGGCGCGGTCTACAAGCCCCGGCCGAACGGAACCGTCTACCTCGGTTTGGGCACGTCGCTGAACCCGAGCACGGAAGGCCTCAGTTTGAGCGCCAGCACGGCACTGCTCGATCCGGAGAAGAGCCGGAGCTTCGAGGTGGGAACGAAGTGGGACGCGCTTGGAGGCCGCGCGGGTTTCACGGCAGCGGTGTTCAACACCAGCAAGACCAACGCGCGGACGCCCGGAGTCAACCCCGGCGATCCTCCGACCGTGCTGCAGGGAAAGCACACGGTGAGCGGTGTCGAGCTGGGCGTCAACGGCAACGTCACAAATGAGTGGCAGCTGTTCGGCGGCTACACGTTCATGGACAGCGAGATCAAACGCTCGAACACACTGGCCGAGGTCGGGAAGGAGTTCGGCAACACGCCGAACCATTCGTTCAGCCTGTGGACGACCTACCGGCTTCCACGAGGCATCGACGTCGGCGGCGGCGCGCAGTACGTCGGCGATCGCTTCAACAGCAACACGGGTACGCGCACCGCGCCGGCCTACTGGGTGATCGACGCGATGGCTGCGTACCGCGTCACCGAGCAGCTCAGTCTGCGCGTCAACGGCCAGAACATCGCCAATGAGCGCTACATCGACCGTGTCGGCGGCGGACACTTCATCCCCGGACCAGGGCGGTCGGTCACGCTGACTGCGGACATCGGGTTCTGACATGCTGCTGCATATTCCAGACGTGCTGACGCGGGAGCAGGTCGCGCACGCGCGACAGCTCCTGGATGCCGCCGACTGGGTTGATGGCCGCGTCACCGCCGGACATCAGTCAGCCCGCGCGAAGGACAACATGCAGATGCCCGAGGATCATCCGACCAGCCGGCAGCTCGGCGACTTGATTCTCGCGGCGCTGAATCGCAATGCGCTGTTCATCTCCGCAGCGCTGCCGCTGCGGGTGTTCCCGCCGCTTTTCAATCGCTATCAGGGTGGACAGTCGTTCGGAAACCACGTCGACAACGCAATCCGCCAGGTGCACGGCAGCGCCGCGCGCATCCGCACCGACCTGTCAGCGACGCTGTTCCTCGGCGAGCCCGCGGAATACGACGGCGGAGAGCTGATGGTCGAGGACACCTACGGCGTCCACAGCGTCAAGCTGCCGGCAGGGCATCTCGTGCTGTATCCGTCGACCAGCCTTCACAACGTCAGGCCCGTGACGAGAGGAGCACGCGTCGCCTCGTTCTTCTGGATTCAGAGCATGGTTCGCGACGACGGTCAGCGTACGCTGCTGTTTGATCTGGACTCGGCCATCCAGCGCGTCGCGGGCGAGATTCCGGAGAGTGAAGCCCCTGTGCAGCTCACAGCCGTTTACCACAACCTGCTGCGCCGCTGGGCGGAGATGTAGCGATGTCGCGGCGGGCGGCACCCGAGGGTGCCGCACCGCCGGGACGTCTTACTTCGGGGCGTCGATCTTGATCTGTTGGAGCGCTTCGGACTTCGGCTCGAGCTCAGCCGCGCCGGTCTTGAACTTGCTCGCCCCCAGCATGTAAGCCACGATATCCGCCGCCTGGGCAGGCGTCAGCGATCCCGGCGCGGTCGCCGGCATCGTCGTGTGCGTCTTGTCGAAGAGGTCGCCGACGGTTTTCCCCTGCCAGCTCGCCAGGAAGTCTTTCCCTGCCAACGCCGGCATCGGACCGGAACCCTCCAGGTTGTCGCCGTGGCAGGTCGCGCACTGCTCCTTATACAGGACATCGCCACGCTTGGCCTGCGCTTCGGTGAAGACGCCATCGTTCACAGACTTTCCCGAACCCTGCGCACCGGCAACGACATACAGCCCGGACACGAAGAAAACGCCGCCGAACATCAGAATAAATTTGGTCCTTTTCATGTCACCTCTAGTCCGCCTTCTGGCTGGACGCTCCGTCATCGTACTCAGGTTTTCTTCTTACGTCGAACCACCCGGCCCCGCTCCCCGCCGGTCCAGCCAAGCTGCACGGTTGCGCCTATCAATCCGAGCACAATCCACGCCACCGGCACCCACCGCTGGCCGGGTGCAGGATCGAGCGGATACGCCACCCAGACGTTCCCGGCCGCGGCCGCGGAGATCGCGGTCGGATTCCCCAGCAGCGCCATCGCCCCCACAATCACCGTCCACGCGCCGCCAAACGCGGTGCCGACGATGATGAAGTAGCGCTGCAGGTACATCGCCGCCGCCGCACCGAGCAGCGTGAGCAGGATGAGCACCATGTAGTGCGGATCCTGCCCGGTCGCGGCAAACATCAGATTGGCGGCCACCGCGCCCAGAGCGGCGCCGGTCAGCGCGACCCCGACGAAGTACGCCGCGAGCAGCACGCCAGCGCCAATGAGCCCGCCGACCACTGCTGCAATCAGCATCGCCCAGGTGTCGCTCGCAGCCACCACCGAGCTCGCGAGCAGCGCGCCGAGGGCGAACCCTGCGAACGCCAACACAATCCGGAACAGCCGGTAGCCGAAGAAGCAGGCCACGATCCCGCCGATCAGCAGGACGATGGCCGCGGGCAGCTGATAGGTCGCAGGCAGCATCAGATATCGCGGCGATTCTCCATCGCGCGCGTCATCGTCACTTCGTCGGCGTACTCGAGGTCGGACCCGACAGGAATCCCCATCGCGATCCGCGTCACGCGGACCCCCAGCGGCTTCAGCAGTCGCGCGAGATAGAGCGCGGTCGCCTCGCCCTCGACGGTGGGATTGGTGGCGATGATCACCTCGTCGACCTGCCCGTCGCCAACGCGTGTGAGCAGCCCTTTGATTTTCAAGTCGTCCGGCCCGACACCGTGCAGTGGCGACAGTGCCCCCATCAGCACGTGATATACGCCGCGGAACTCCCGCGTCTTCTCGACGACCGTGACGTTCTGCGGCTCTTCGACCACACAGATCAGGCGCTGGTCCCGCGAGGCGCTCGTGCAGAACGCGCACGGGTCGACGTCCGTGATGTTATTGCAGGTGGAGCAGTACGTGACGCGTTCCTTGACGTCCCGGATGGCGTCGCAGAGACGGTCGGCGTCCTCCCGCGGCGTACGCAGGACGTGGAACGCGAGGCGCTGCGCACCTTTCGCGCCGATACCGGGCAGCTTCTGGAACTGCTCTATGAGTCGAACGAGCGGGTCAGGAAGAGACAAGGACTCAGAGGCCGGGAATCTTCAGTCCGCCGAGCAGGCCCGACATCGACTGTCCGAGCTGCTCGTCGACCTTGCGGTGAGCGTCGTTGATGGCGGCAACAATCAGATCCTGAAGCATCTCAACGTCTTCCTTCGACACCACCTCGGGATCGATTCGAAGTGACAGCAGCTGTTTCGTCCCGTCGACGACCACCGTCACCATGCCACCGCCGGCGGTCGCCTCCACGCGCAGGCCGGCCATCTGCTGCTGCAGCTTCTCCTGCATCTGCTTCGCCTGCTGCATCATGTTTGCGATGTTCATGGCTCCATCTCTTCGACGTCGCGGATCTCGGCTGGAAACACGTCGAGTACCGCCTGGATCGTGGACGACTTCATCGCGTCGGTCTTCAGGTCGCGCTTGTCGGGCCCGCTGACAGGCTCGGGCTTCGCACCGCTGTCGGCCGCGCCGGCCGCCGGGGCGGCCCCCTGGGTTGACTCAACCATGACCCGCCGCCCGATAACGCGCTCCGCGGTCGTCTCGACCCATGCGCGCGACTGCTCGAACTGCTCGCGCAGCGCGCGATGCGTCGGCGAGAAGACGAACGTCACACGGTCGCCGCTCACCTCGATCTTCTGCGCCTGCGCGACAACGGTGTTGTAGAAGAAGGGTTTGCCTGCTTTGATTTCCCTGAGCAGGTCGTCTTTCGCGTTGGGTGCGATCGCACCTTTCGCGGCTGGTGCGATGGGTGCAACCTGGCTTTCTGTCGGTGCAGGTGCCGTTGGCTTCGCCGGGGGTACGAGTGGTGCCTTCGCTGGAGCCGCGAGTGGTGCCTTCGCCGGTGCAAATGAGGGCTTCGTCACCGGTACGGGTGTAATCGCACCAGGGGCACCTGCACCTTTCGCACCCCTAGCACCCGTCGCACCTATCGCACCCGTTTCCCCGAGCAACAGTTCCGCGAGGGGCACGAGCTTCCGGAGATGCATCCAGCGCAAGAGGACCATCTCGAAGTAGTAGCGCGGGTGAGCGGCGAGCCGGATCTCCTGTTCCGCCTTGGACAGCAGGTCGAAGGCGCGCATCAGGTCTTCGCGGGAGAACCGGCGCCCCAGCTCGGTCAGACGCTCACGCTCGCCCTCGCCGAGCTCGCCGTCTCCGGCACGCGCAGGGTCGACGGAGAGCAGCATCATGTCGCGAACCACGCGCGACAACTCACGGCACACGAGCTTCAGGTCGTGGCCGGCCTCGACGGCGCGATCCGCCAGCGCAAACGCCTGCGGACCGTCCTCGTCGACGACCGCCTGGATCAGATTAATCAGCAGGTCGCGGCCGACGAGGCCAAGCACGGTAGCGACATCCTCCTCGCTCACGGTCTGGCCGGCAAAGGCGATCACCTGATCGAGCGCGCTCTGCGCGTCACGCATGCTGCCTTCAGCCGATCGGGCAATCAGCGCCAGCGCCGCGTCCGCCACCTGGAGCTGCTCGGCGTCCGCAATCCGCCGCAGCTGCTGCGTGATGGCTTTCGTCGGAATCGTCCGGAACTCGAAGACCTGCGACCGCGACAGGATCGTGTCCGGAATCTTGTGCAGCTCGGTCGTCGCCATCATGAAGACGACGTGCGCGGGCGGCTCTTCGATCGATTTCAGCAGCGCGTTGAAGGACGGCGTGGAGAGCTGATGGACCTCGTCGATGATGAAAATCTTGTAGCGGTTGCGGACCGGTGCAATCGACAGCCCGGCAATCACGACCTCGCGGATGTTGTCGATGCCGGTGTGGCTGGCCGCGTCGATTTCGAGCACGTCGATGTCGCGCCCCTGCGCGATCTCGACGCATGCGTCGCAGGCGCCGCACGGCTCCGCCGTTGGTCCCTTGTCACAGCTGAGTGCGCGCGCCAGGATGCGGGCGGTGGTCGTCTTCCCACAGCCGCGCGAGCCCGCGAACACAAAGGCCTGCGCGATGCGCCCGCTGGCAATTGCGTTCCGCAGCGTGCGCGTCACCGCCTGCTGCCCGACGACATCGTCGAAACGCTGCGGGCGCCATTTGCGGGCCAGAACTTGGTAAGCCATTTGGGGCTTGGGATTTGGCTTCTTGGGACTTGGGATTTTGTGGATGAGCCCCACCGCAGCCCGGGCGACCTGCGGCACACCTCAGGGTCTACTTAGCGCTGCTGCCTTCCGGCCCTGACGCGGTTCGCAGGCTGAAGTTGCACAGGCTCCGGGCCGCGATGCGGCTCACCCACACCGGGCGACGCGTGTCCCCCGGTAAACATTCAGTTTAGCGTACGGCCGATACGCCGCGATCGGATAGGCGAATCAGGCAGCCAGCAATCGCTTGAGCAGTGATTCGTAGAGATCAACCGCCGCGTTCAGCTCGTCCACGGCAATGTGCTCCTCGTCCGTATGCGCCACATGGATCGAGCCCGGGCCGACAAGCAGCGGGGTTCCCCAGGACGGAAGCATCGGCACGTCGGTGGTGTAAGGAAAAACGGCCGTCTCGAATCCCGGAAGGACATGCAGGCGGACGGCAGGAACATCGAGGATCGGCTCGACGGTGACCAGGCTCTCGACGACCTTGAGCGCATGACGGATCGGCTCGCCGTCGCCCACCGTCCGGAAGAGCAGCTCCGCCGAGGCATGCGGCGACACGACGTTTGGAGCCACGCCGCCGTCGATCAGGCCAACCGTGTAATGTGTCCGCCCGAGCAGCGGATCCTCCGGCAGCTGCAGGCCACGAATGACCATCAGCGCATCGAGCAGCTTGTCGATGGCGGACTCCCCCAGCTCGGGAAATGACGAGTGCGCCGCCCGTCCCGATGCGCGCAGGCGGACGCGAAAGATTCCTCGCGTCGCCGATCCCAGTCTGTTGTCCGTCGGTTCGCCGTTGATCAGGAACTGCACGCCGGGCGGTGCCTGTTCGTTGGCCACCCGTGCGCCATCGCTGCCGCGCTCCTCGCCCACTACGAAGAGCAGCGCGAATCGCGATTCCCCCGAGACGCGGACACGCTCGGCCGCCGCAATCTGCGCGGCCACAATTCCCTTCGCGTCGCACGACCCGCGGCCGAAGATGAGGCCCCGCTCCTCGCGGCTCGGAAAGAATGGCGGGACGCAGTCGAAGTGCGAGGACAGCGCGACACGCGGCGGCTCGCCGAGCGTGGCGAGCACGTTGAACCGGCCGTTGGTGACGGGCTGTTGAGTGACGTGATAGCCACGAGCGCCGAGAAAGCCGGCAAGCCACTCTCCGGCCGCCGTCTCGCGGCCGGTGGTGGAATCGATGTCAACGAGGCTGCGCGTGAGGAAGACGGGATCGACGCGGGCCAGCGACTCGATCATCACGAAGCCGCGGTCACCTGCCGCTACACGGCCCGGGCCGCGGCCCCCAGCATCTTGAGCTGCTGAAGCACGGCAAGGACCTTCTCCCGCGCCGCGGGCGTGGGCGGCACGAGCGGAAGGCGGTAGACCTCCTCGAGGAGTCCCATCGCCGCCATCGCCGTCTTGCACGGGATCGGATTGCTCTCGACGAAGTTGACCTGGATCAGCGGCAGCAGCCAGTGATGCAGCTTGCGTGCGGCGGCAAAATCGTTGCTTTCGCACAGCTCGACGATCTGCACCATCTCCGCCGGCGCCTCGTTCGACGCCACAGACACCACACCCGCTCCACCGACGGCCATCGTCGCGACCGTCACCGGATCGTCGCCGCTGAGCACGATGAAGTCCTCGCGCGTGGCCGAGATGATTTCAGACATCTGCACCAGATCGCCCGGCGCCTTGATCGCCACGATGTTGGGGATCTCCGACAGGCGCGCGGTGGTCTTGACGTCCATGTTGATCCCGGTACGGCCGGGAACGTTGTAGAGCACGACCGGCACGCGGAGGCTGTCGGCGATCGCCTTGAAGTGCTGATACAGGCCTTCCGGCGTCGGCTTGTTGTAGTACGGGGTAACGGACAAAACGCCGTCCGCGCCGACACGTTCCATGTCGCGCGCCAGTTCGATCACTTCCTTCGTGTCGTAGCCGCCGGCACCGGCCAGGACGGGCACCTTTCCGTTCGCCTCCTCGACCACCAGCTCGACGACGCGGAGCTTCTCGCGATGGTTGAGGGTCGGCGCCTCGCCCGTGGTTCCGCAGGGCGACAGGAAGTGGACGCCCGCGTCGATCTGCCGGCGCGCGAGACGTTTGACCGCCGACTCGTCGAGCGAGCCGTCCTTGCGGAACGGAGTGACGAGTGCGGTGCCGACGCCGGTAAATGGTCTGCGCATGGTGCGATGTTAACCCTTCAGCACGTCCTGCATCGAGTACCAGCCTACTTTTCCCTGCACCCAGCGGGCCGCGACGAGGGCGCCGGCGGCAAAGCCGCGGCGATCGCGCGCGGTGTGGGTGAGCTCGATGGTGTCGGACGCCGAGTCGAATCCGATCGTGTGCGTGCCGGGAATCGTGCCGGCCCGCGTCGACGAGACGTCGATCGCGCGACCGAATCCAGCCTGAACCATCGCATCGCGCAGCAGCAGCGCTGTCCCGGACGGCGCGTCCCGCTTGGTGGCGTGATGTGCCTCGTGAATCCAGGCGCCGTACTGCTCCTGCTCACGCATGAGCCGCGCCGCCTGCGACGCGACGAGCTGAAAAATGTTCACGCCGATCGAGAAATTCGCCGAGGCCACGACGCCCAGCCGCGCCTTGGCGGCCTCGGCGCGCAGGCGTTCGACGTGCTGATTCCAGCCCGTCGTGCCAATCACCACCGGCACGCGAAGCTCGACGTATCGCGGAAAATTGGCTAGCAGCGCATCGGCCGTCGAAAAATCGACTGCCGCGTCGGCCGGCGCCCATTCGTCGCGGCCGGCGTCTACCCGGCCGACGACCTCATGACCCTGCCCGGCCGCCAGTTCGTCGATCAACTGGCCCATCTTCCCGTAGCCAACGATGAGCAGTTTCATTGGAGGCACGCCTCTCTCACGTGAAGAACTCCTCGTGCAGGCGTTCCATGGCATGCGCGAGGTCGACCTGCCGCAGGACGACCGTGATGTTTCGCCTCGACGCCGCCTGCGAAATCATCCTGAGCGGCACTTCTTCGAGCACGCTCACGACCTGTGCCGCGATGTTGGGCTCGTCGCGCAGGCGATCGCCAACGGCACAGAGGAGTGCCATCTCACGCTCGGTCGAGACTTCCGCGAATTCGGAGAGCGCCTCGGCAATCCCCGGAATCGATTTCGGGTCGTCAACCGTCACCGACACGCTGACCTCGGACGTTGTCACGACGTCCACGGCCGTCGAGAAACGCTCGAACACCTCGAACACGCGGCGGAGAAAGCCATATGCCATCAGCATTCGCGTCGAGGTGATGTCAATGACGATGACGTTGCGCTTGGAGGCGAGGCCGGTCAGCGGAGTGCCGTCGAGCGACGGCTCGGCGGTGATGAGCGTGCCGGTCCCGTCCGGGCGCATCGAGTTGAGAATTCGCACCGGGATGTTGCGCTCGACCGCCGGGAGAATCGTGCTGGGGTGGAGCACCTTCGCGCCGAAGTACGCAAGCTCGGCGGCCTCGGCAAACGACAGCTTCTGCACCAGCCGCGGTTGCTTGATCACGCGCGGGTCCGCGGTGAGCATGCCGTCGACGTCGGTCCAGATCTGGATCTCCCGCGCATCGATCCCGGCGCCGACAAGCGCACCTGAATAGTCCGATCCACCGCGGCCGAGCGTCGTCGTGTGCCCATCGACCGTGGCGCCGACGAACCCACCCAGCACCGGCACCTTCTTCGCATCGAGCGCCGCGACCGCAGTCGCGCGGAGTGCACGTGCGGTTTCCGCGGAGAGCGGTGTCGCGCGCCCATGGTCCGCGCTGGTGACGATCGCGCGCCGCGCATCGACCCACTCCGCGGGAACACCCGCGGCAGTGAGCGCCGCTGCGACGAGCTGCGAGCTGAGCAGCTCCCCCATCGCCGCGATGACATCCATCGTCCGCGGGGACACTTCGCGAAGCACCGCCAGGGCCTGCACCACGGACGCCAGCTGATCGAGCGTCGCATTGATCTCACGGCTCAGCGGTTCGTGCGCTGGCGCGGGGACGAGATCGCGGGCCGCGGCCAGGTGACGTTCGCGCAGCTGCTCGATGCTGGCAAGCGCGTCTTTCGCGGCAGAGTCACCCGCGGCGGAGGCGATGCCGAGGAGCGTGTCGGTGACGCCGCTCATCGCCGAGACCACGACAGCCGGACCCCGGCCGTCGCGGGTGCGCGCGGTACGGACGATTTCAATCAGACGCCGGATGGCGGCGGGGTCGGCGACGGACGTGCCGCCGAATTTTTGAACGACCATGAACGTGTGTTGTGGCTGACTGGCCCGGTCTACCGCCCGACCGCGTGCGCGGACTGACGGACGGCTGCCGGCGCCTTCAGCAGGATTCGCAGCATCCGCCGTAACGGCTCGGCGGCGCCCCAGAGCAACTGATCGCCCACGGTGAATGCCGTCAAATACTCACCGCCCATCGCCAGCTTGCGCAGACGTCCGATGGGCACCTGCAGCGTGCCGGTCACCGCGGCGGGGGTCAACTGTGCCAGGCTCGCCTCTTTGGTATTCGGCACCACACGGACCCATTCGTGCGCTGACTGAATGAGCGACTCGATCTCCTCGAGCGGCAGGTCACGCCGGAGCTTCATCGTCAGTGCCTGGCTGTGGCACCGCATGGCGCCCACGCGAATGCAGAGGCCTTCGATCGGAACGGCGCCCGGATCCAGGCCAAGAATCTTGTTGGCCTCTGCGGTTGCCTTCCACTCTTCCTTGCTCTGACCGGTGCCCGAGTCGTCTGCGATCCACGGCAGCAGGCTGCCGGCGAGCGGATAGCCGAACTGCTTCGTCGGCATCGCCGCCGAACGCAGACCGTCGGCCACGCGCCTGTCGATCTCCAGGATCCCGGTCGCGGGGTTCGACAGCAGATCGGCCGACTCGCCATGCAGGTAACCCATCTGCGCAATCAGTTCCCGCATCTGCGGTGCGCCCGCACCCGACGCGGCCTGATACGTCATGGCCGTGACCCACTCGACGAGGCCCGCACGGAACAGGCCGGCGGTGGCCATGAGCATGAGGCTCACCGTGCAGTTGCCGCCGATGTAGTTCTTGACTCCGCCCGAGACGGCGCGCTGAATGACGTCACCGTTGACCGGGTCCAGAATCAGCACTGCGTCCGGCGCCATGCGCAGCGTGGACGCGGCATCGATCCAGTAGCCGTCCCACCCGGATTGACGCAGTCGCGGATAGATCTCAGATGTGTAGTCGCCGCCCTGACAGGAAATGAGGACGTCGTGTGCGGACAACGCGGCGAGGTCACGGGCATCCTTGACGGCCGGCGCACGCTTCCCAATCTCAGGCGCGGCTGCTCCGGCCTGAGAAGTCGAGAAGAACACAGGGTCGATGTGATCGAAATCCCGCTCCTCGCGCATCCGCTGCACGAGGACCGACCCCACCATGCCACGCCACCCGATGATGCCGACGTTCATACGACCTCTAGTGTACCTGAGCAGGGAGCGTCCCCGGCTTCCGATCCCGACTCCAAAACGCGCAATGGTGGCGGTTTTCGGGAGTTGGAGCCCTGGAATTTCGCGGTTGAAGCGCGCTCTAGCGGGACCTGGCCGTTCGACGCCGGCCGGTGGGGGTCTTCGGTGGCTCCTTGCGCCGCAGGTCGGTCAACTGGCGGGACACTTCCTTGCGCAACCGCGCGGCGTCGACCATCACTTCGTCGAGTCTGGAGAGCAGTTCGGCGAGCCGTTCAGGGGTCAGTGCGGGTCGATCGGGCATGCAGTTGCGCAAAACGATAAACCGGAGGTCGGGCACCGGTAAAGCTCAACCTCTCCCGAGCTTGCTACGTGCCGCGGCGGTGTTCCCCGCCGTATTCATCCGCATCCCCGGAGGGGAATCGGGGTGCACGCCTGCGGTCTGGCCAGAATGGATTCTTCATGGCGCGATCGACAGCATCACGTACGCGCTCGCTCTCGCCGCGCACGCGATCGACCTCCTCGATGAGGTCGCGAATCTGTTCCGACCATGAACGTTCCCGCGAAGCCATACCAGTCCTGAATAGGAGCAAACCGCGCGCCGACTTACCACGGCAGCAGAGTTCCATCGAAATAGACCGGCTGTCCGCCGCTGTTTTCCATCGTCAGGCCATCAATCACCTTGATGAGCATGCTGATGACCTCGCCGGGCCTGCCCTGCCGAGCCGCATTTTCAGGACCGATCAGCTGTCGCAGCATGTCCGTCTCGGTCGGCGGCGGGGAAACAAGAGCAACGATGACCCCCCGATCACGCAGCTCGTCGGCAAGCACGCGCATCGTCATGTTGAGCGCGACCTTGCTCGCGCGATAGAACGAGGGCCCGCGATAGCCCGGCTGCGAGATGATTCCCGAGCGGCTGGTGATCGACACGATCTTCTTCTGCCGGCTCGCGGCCACGTGATCACGAAACGCTTCGGCGATGGCGAGTGCGCCATAGACGTTGATCGCCATCACCTCTTCGAACTGCGCGTAATCGAGCGCGCCCGCGGCCTGTGATTTCATGTCACCAAGCACGCCGGCGTTGTTGATCAGCACATCGATGGGCGTCCCTCGATACCTTGCCGCCAGCGCCTTGATCGCCGCCCGATCTTCAACATCGAGCTTGTCCACGGTGACGTTGTTGTTCTTCGCGGCGAGGGCGCGGAGGTCGGCGGCCGCCTGGGGATCACGCGCCGTGGCGATGACCTTCCACCCACGCGCGGCGTATTGCTTCGCGAACTCGAGGCCGAGTCCCCGGTTCGAACCGGTGATCAGCACGGTACCGGCGGCGCTTGCTGGAGCTGAGGCAGGTTGCTGCGCGGTAAGCGTCGCCACGAGGGCGCAGGCGACGGCGGAAACGGCCAGGGCGGTGCGGGTCACGGTGTTCAGTGCCATGGCAATTGCTCTCCTTGCGTCATTGGGCCCTTGAGGGGCGCCAGACAGGTTATATTTTCCCCAGCCATGACAGCTGGAAATCGTGCGTGCCTTATCCTTCCCGCCTTGCTCTTCGCAGGCAGCGTTCTCGTGTCGTCGCAAGCACCCACGAAGCCGCGCACGGTGTGGGATGGGGTCTATACGGAGGCCCAGGCGAATCGTGCGACCGGCGTTTTTGGCGCCAGCTGTGCCGGGTGCCACACGCTGACTCCGGACGGTAACCGGCCGCTGAGCGGCGAGGAATTCTGGCAGAGCCACACGCAGAAATCGGTCGCGGAGCTGCTGGCCTATATCAGCAAGAACATGCCGAACGGCAACGGCGGCTCTCTCGCGCCCGAAAGCTACAACGACATCGTGGCGTTGATCCTGAAGTCGAACGGCTTTCCGGCCGGCACGACCGAGCTGACCCCTGCCTCCATTACCGGCGTCATGATCGTGTCGAAGGATGGCCCTGGGGAGCTGCCCGCCAATACTCTCGTTCGTGTGGTGGGCTGCCTGGCAAAGAGCGGCAACGAGTGGACGCTCACGAACGCCACCGCACCAATCAGGACCGACAAGACCCAGGCGGATCCGTCAGATGCCACGGTCGCGCTCGGCGGCCGGACGATGGCGCTGAAGTTCGTGCTGACGAAGCTGGATGCGTTCGTCGGACAGCGGATGTCGGTCGCCGGAATGCTCATCGGCGCCGGCGGCGCAAACGGCCTGAATGTGGCGGTCGTCAACCGCGTCGCCGAAGCGTGCCCCTGAGCAGTCGGTCGTTGGTAGTTCGTCGTTGGTAGCGCGCAGCTGGTAGTGCGCAGAAATACGCCAGAAATCCCGATTTTAGCCCTCCAACACCCGTCGCCACCCACTACCGACTACCGACTACTAACTACCAACTAAACCGGGTAATATCGCCGGATGATTACGGGCCGTATCTCAATGACCCAACGGTCTTTCCGGCTTATAGCCGCCTCCGGGGTAATGCTGGCAACGTTGCTGCCGGTTCTCCAGGCAGCAACCGACAGCGCGCTGGTGACCGCGGCAAAGGATGGCGACGTCCGCGCCGTTCGCGCGGCAATTGCCAAGCGGGTGAACGTCAACGAGCCCGCGCGAGACGGATCGACAGCGCTTCTCTGGGCTGTCTATCACTCCGACGTCGAGATGACGAAGGCGCTGCTCGCGGCTGGCGCCAGACCGGACACTCCGAACAAGTACGGCGTGACACCGCTGATTCAGGCGGGCCGCACAGGCGACGCGCCGCTCATCGACATGCTGCTGAAGGCGGGCGCCAAAGCGACACTCGCACACCCTGACGGCGAGACCGCGCTGATGGCAGCGGCGCGTACTGGCCGCCTCGACTCCGTGCGCCTCCTGCTCGAAGCCAACTCGGACGTCAACGCCACGAGCTACCAGCAGGAAACGGCGCTGATGTGGGCCGCAGCCGAAGGCCACGCCGACGTCGTCACGGCGCTGCTCGCTGCGAAGGCCGACGCCAATCGAAAGACGCGAGTCACGACGATCGAGGATCGCAAAAACGCCGACCACCCGACCGGTGCCTTCACGGCGCTGATGTACGCCGTGCGCAACGGCCACGAAGCAGCCGTGCGGGCGTTGGCGAAGGGCGGTGCCGATCTGAACCTGACCAACGGCGACGGAGCGACCGCACTGATCGTCGCCATCGTGAACGATCGGTTCGACCTGGCGGGGACCCTCGTCGATCTTGGAGCCAACGCCAACGACGGCTCGTTGTATTTCGCAGTGGACATGCACGACGCCACCAGTGACATGCGGGCGCGCGACGGATCGCGGCTGCGCGCGGATCATCCCAACAAGATGACCGCGCTCGACCTGGTCGCGAAGCTGCTCGACAAGGGCGCCGATCCGAACAAGGCGTTCACCGGCCAGCTCCATTCCTCGACGCTCTGCTGCGGCGAAGAAGTCAACGCCTCGCCGTTCTATCGCGCGGCGGTGGCGGCTGACGTGGAGGCGCTGAAGCTGATGCTCAAGCACGGCGCCGACGTCGAGTGGAGCCCGAAGCCTGTGAAGAAGGCCGGGAACGACGAAGATGGCGGCGGCGGACGCGGCAACGCGAACGTGGGACGTACGCCTATCTTCGCCGCGCTGAATGGCGGCCGCGGCGCGGCATTCGCCGCCGGCCCAGGGTTCGAGCGTCTCGGGCCGCCGCCCTTCCGTGAGGCGTCGAATCGCGCGCCAGTGGACGCCGTCAAAGTCCTTCTGGCCGCCGGCGCGAATCCGAACGTCAAGGTTCCGGACGGCTCGACGCCGCTCCATCAGGCAGTCACGGCGCGACAGGTGCCGATCATCCGCGAGCTCGTCGCCGCGGGGGCCAAACTCGACGCCGTGAACAAGGACAACCTGACGCCGCTCCAGCTCGCGGAGAAGCCGGAGCCGCCACCGCCGCCCGGCAACAACACCGACTCGCGGGCCTATCGGCCGAAACGCAACACGCGCGATGAAGTCATAGCCGCGGTGCGCGAGCTGATGAAGCTCGGACCGAACGATCCGACGCCGCAGCCGCCGCCCGTCGCGAAAGACGCGAAAGCCGACGAGAAAAAGACCGAGGCTCCGAAATGAAGCGCGCGCTCGCGGGGGCGGCGCTCATCTGGGTCGCCGGCGCCATGCTCTTCGCGCAGTCCCCGGCAGCAACCAAGCAGTCCGGTACCCCAGTCGCACGCCCAGTGCGGAGCGCCGAGACGAGCGTAGCTCCAGCGGCTGACGCCGCGACGCACCGGGCCTGGTTGAACAAGTACTGCGTCGGCTGCCACAGCACCCGCAGTCCGCAACCGGCGAACGATCCGGTCAACCTCGAAACGGCCAGCCTCGACAACCTGCTGCCGCATGCCGCCACGTGGGAGCGCGTCCTGCGCAAGCTGAACGTGCGCGCGATGCCGCCTCAGGGGACGCCGCATCCCACTGAGCCGGAGTACGTGGCGTTCACGACCTGGCTGTCCGGATCGCTCGACCGCGCCTGGGCCGCCAGGAGCACACCCGGCCGATACGTCGTCCATCGCCTCAATCGCGTCGAGTATCGCAACGCGATCCGCGATCTCTTCGCGCTCGACGTGGACGTCTCGTCGCTGCTGCCGAACGACGGCGGCGACTTCGGCTTCGACAACATTGCCGTGGCGCTTCGCACGTCGCCGCTGCTCCTCGACGGCTACCTCACCGCTGCACAGCGAATCAGCACGCTGGCCGTTGGCGATGCGCAGGCGGCGCCAGGCACCTCCGAGTATTCGATCAATCGCGACTTCAGCCAGAACGCGCACGTAGACGGCCTCCCGCTGGGCACGCGCGGTGGACGCGTCGTGCGGCACGTCTTCCCCGCCGACGGCGAATACAAACTCTTTGGACGGCTGGTACGCGGCATCGAAGAGGGCTATGCCGGCGTCGAGAGCAACGATCTGCCCCACACCTTCGTCATCACCGTGGACGGCGCGGAGGTGTACTCGGCGGAGATCGGCGGCCCCGAAGATCACAAGGTGCAGGCCAAGGACATGAACGCCGCGCGCGCGATTCTCGATGCGCGCATGACGGGGCGCGTGACCGTCACTGCGGGACCGCACGACGTCGGCTTCACGTTCAAGGAGAGGCCCGGACAGCCCCAGGACGTCTGGCAACCGGGACAGCGCGACAGCCAGGAGATTCACTTCATTGGCGGCCTGCCGAAGCTGAAGACAGTCGGCATCGAAGGTCCGTACAAAGTCACTGGCGTCAGCTCAACGCCGAGCCGCGAGCGGCTGTTCGTCTGCAAGCCGGCCACCTCGGTCAAAGGTGGGTCATCAGCCGAGGAAACGGCCTGCGCGCGACGCATTCTCACGAACCTTGCGAAGCGAGCGTATCGGCGACCTGTCAACACCACCGACCTGGACGCGCCGATGGCTTTCTACACCGACGCGCGCGGGAGCGGAGGAAGCTTCGACGCGGGCATCCGCGCCGGTGTCGCTCGCATCCTCGCCAGCCCGAACTTCACCTACCGGATCGAGCGCGATCAGCCTGGCGTGAAGCCGGGCAGCCCCCACGCGATCAGCGACGTCGAGCTCGCCTCGCGTCTCTCGTTCTTCCTCTGGTCCAGCATTCCCGACCAGCGGCTGCTCGATCTGGCGATCGCCGGTCAGCTTCGTCAGCCTGGCGTTCTCGCGTCGGAAGTGCGCCGAATGATTGCCGACAAGCGGGCCGATTCGCTCGTCAGCAACTTCGCCGGCCAGTGGCTGCAGCTGCGGAATCTCGAAGCGAAGGTGCGGCCCGACATCCTCACCTTCCCCGACTTCGACGACAACATCCGCGACGCCTTCCGCCGTGAAACCGAGCTGCTCTTCTCGTACGTCGTCCGCGAGAACCGCAGCGCGCTCGAACTGCTGAACGCGGACTACACGTTCGTCAACGAGCGGCTCGCGCGCCACTACGGCATCTCCGGCGTCTACGGCACGCGCTTCCGCAAGGTGCCCGTGACGGATCCGAACCGCCGCGGTCTCCTCGGGCACGGCAGCATCCTGTCGATGACGTCCGTGGCCACGCGCACCTCGCCGGTGTTTCGCGGCAAGTTCGTCCTGTCGACGTTCCTGAACACGCCGCCTCCGCCGCCGCTGCCGAACGTGCCGACGCTCGAGGACAGCACCAAGGGCGCGGCGACGAAGCCGAAGACGGTGAGAGATCAGCTCGAGCTTCACCGAAACAGCCCGACGTGCGCCGGCTGCCACCGCGTCATCGACCCGGTGGGCTTCGCGCTCGAGAACTTCGACCCGGTCGGACGCTGGCGGACGACGAGTGACGATGGCGCGGCGCTCGATACGAGCGGCGTGCTGGCGGACGGCTCGAAGGTGAACGGACCGGTTGCCCTGCGCAACGCGATCCTCAGCCGTCCCGAGGCGTTTGCCACGACATTGGCCGAGCGGCTGATGACATATGCCCTCGGCCGGGGGGTCGAGCCGTCAGATATGGCCGTAATCCGGCGGATCGTCAAAAATTCGGCGCAACGGAACTACGGGTTGCAGTCGATAATCAACGGTATCGTCGAGAGTGCGCCGTTCCAGATGCGCACAAGGCTGGAGACCGAACCAACGGCCAGGGTGGCGGCCAGGTAGCTGTAGTGTCCGCCTTCAGGCGGACCGAATGTAGTGTCCGGCTGTAGCCGGAACGGAGCAGCCATGATCATCACGAAGAAGCATCTGTCACGCCGCACGTTCCTGCGCGGCGCGTTCGGAGCCGCGGTGGCGCTTCCCTGGCTCGACGCCATGGTGCCTGCCCTCGTCGCGCAGTCGCGCAGCCGGGCCCCGTTCCGCTTCGGCGTCATCTACATGCCGTGCGGCGTGTATCCGGACACGTGGCATCCCGAGCAGACGGGCAAGAACTTCGTGTTCAAGCCGGTCATGCAGCCGGTCGAAGCCTTCCGCGACCAGCTCGTCACCGTCAGCAAGATGAAGGCGCCGTGGGGCGAATCGGTTCACGTCGGTGCCAGCTCTGCGTTCCTGAACGGCATCGGCCCTGTGGTGGAACGCGAGGCCACCGGCGACTCGTTCAACAAGCTGCAGTCGAAGAAGACCCTCGATCAGATCATCGCGGATCACGTCGGCGGCGACACGCCGCTCCACTCGATTGAAGTCGGTACCGAGGACATGGGCACCGCGGCCGGCGCGTGCGACGGCTTCCCGTGCGTCCTGTTCGAAACGCTGGCCTGGCGCGAAGATACGCGGCCGCTGCCGGTCTCGATCAATCCGCGCGTCACCTTCGAACGCATGTTCGGCGAGACGGGAACGGCGCAGCAGCGCACGGCACGGCTGAAGGAGAAGCAGAGCCTCCTCGACTCAGTGACGCAGGAGACGGCGAAGCTGCGCGGCACGCTCGGCGCGCCGGACCGCGCGATCCTCGACGAGTACCTGAGCAACATCCGCGAGGTCGAGCAGCAGCTCGATCGGATGGAGACCCGGCTCAACACGATTACCGGCAGCCCTGAGTCGCCGATCGGCCTGCCCGAGGCCTTTGACGACCACATGAGCGTCACCTACAACCTGATGCACCTGGCGCTGCAGGGCGACATCAGCCGCGTGTTCACCTTCATGATCGGCCACGAGCCGACCGACCGCAGCTACGCGCACATCGGCGTGCCCGACACGCACCACAGCATCTCGCACCACGGCAACGACGCCACCAAGCTCGCCAACTACGCGAAGATCGGCACCTACCAGGTGATGAAGTTCGCCGAGTTCCTGGACAAGCTGAAGGCGACGAACGATGGCGACGGCAACCTGCTCGATCACTCGCTGGTCTACTGGGGCAGCGGCATGAGCAACGGCAACCTGCACGATCGCAGCAACCCGCCGGCCGTGCTCCTGGGCGGCGCGCACGGGCGCATGAAGGGCAACCGCCACCTCGTCGCCAAGGCGGACGAGCCGAGTGCGAACCTGTTGCTGGCGCTCGGCCATATGGCCGGCGTCGAGATCGAAAAGTTCGGCGTCAGTACGGGCCGCTTCGACCTGTAGACCATTCAGGCCGCCTGGAAGCGGCCTCCACATCACGCAAGCCGGCCTCCACGGTCATTCGTGGGGACCGGCTTCGCAGATCTAAGGCATTGGGTCACGAGGGCACGGAGAGCGCCAGCCACGGAGGCACCAAAATCACCAAGGCTCTGACCTGCGCCTCGCCGCCACCCCATCCTCAGTTCGAGTCCCGCCCCCGCAACGTTGTTCCAAGAAGGCTCATACGTTCACTGATCGGCTATGCTGCTCGCGCTCCGTGGCGTTGCCACGTGGCCGAGTGAACCGGACAGGTGTCCGCGTCGAGCGGCCGGCGTGAGCGCAGCAGCCGCTGCAGGAGGAGATATGGCGAAGAAGCGTGCGGGCTCCAGGAAACAGGCCGGTCCCGCGGAAGCACCCCTTCATCGCATGTGCGGCACCATGGCGGCGCACATGATGCTGCTCGAACGCTTTCCCTCGTTCCGCGACAACCAGATGCGGCTCGAGGGTGCGACTGACAAGAAGCGCCAGGCGGCCGACGATCTCGCCCGCGTGA
>DATLLQ010000014.1:0-15470 GCA_035537775.1 Vicinamibacterales bacterium
GTTGAGCGGGGCGGAGTGGCTCGCGAATATGCCGGGCACCGCCCAGGAGAAGCGTCTCTTCACCAACTCCTGTACGAACAGCTGCCACGGCGGGGACCGGCCCTTCATGCAGAAGTTCAGCCCGGGCGACTGGGTCAAAATTGTCGACCGGATGACCAACTATACCCATCGCATCCTGACGAACGCCTCGGGCCGCAAGGACCTGACAGCCAACGCCAAGGTGATTGCGGAGTGGCTCGGCCGGGTGCGGAATCTCGACTCTGAATATCCTGAGATCGAACCCTTCCCCCGGCCGGCGGGCGTCGCCACGCGCGCAATTGTGACTGAGTACGAGCTCCCGTATACGCTCGTCCACATCCACGACATCGCGGGCGACGCGCAGGGCAACATCTGGTTCAACGTCAACCGCAGCCCGTTCGTCGGCAAGCTGGATCCGAAGACGGGCAAGGTGACGAATTACCGCCTGCCCGAACCGGTGAAACCGAAAGGCCTCGTCGAGGTCGAAGTCGACCACTACACCGATCCCCCGGGTATCCATCCCGGGATGCACGGCCTCTTCATCGACAGCAACACCGGCTACGTGTACAGCACCGGCACCTGGCATCGGAGCATCGTCCGGCTCGATCCGAAGAGCGGTGAGATCAAGGGAGTCGTGACCAACCTGACCCAGAACGGAAACATGGCGCTTCATCCCGACGGCAAGTCGATCTGGCGAACCGACTCGGGAGAAATCAGGAAGTACGACCTCCCGGGTGTGTTCGAAACCGGCATGCCCTCCAAGACGTGGAAGTTGAAGACGGTGAACAATACCTACGGAAACTTCTTCAGCCCGGATGGCCGCTACTTCGGCGGCGGCGGCGGATCGATCGTCTGGATGGATACGCAGACGAACGAAATCCGCGAGATCCCGCTTCCGATCGGCGGACAACGGGGACGCGGCACCTTCGACAAAGAGGGCAACATCTGGTCCGGCGCGCAGAAACTGAGCAAATACGATCCCAAGACCGGCGCGGTCACCCAGTACACGCCGCCCACGCCGTACTACCACTCGTACTCGGCGCGGATGGACAAGAACGGCGACCTCTGGTCCGGTCAGCAGCAAGGCGGTCGGATCGGGCGCTTCAACCCGAAGACCGGTCTCTGGATCGAATACGTGCTGCCCACGCCGTGGAGCTTCGACTACAACTCATTCATCGACAACTCGACGACGCCGCCGACGTTCTGGTACGGCGATCAGCACGGCTACATCGTCAGCGTTCAGCCGCTGGAGTAGGGGGCAGAAACATGGTTTCACACTTCACGAAAGCGCTGGTCGCGGTGACGCTGATCGCAACGGGCGCGTTGATCCAGACGCTCGGACCTGAGAGCCTGTCGGCGCAGGGGCGCGGCGCAGCTCCGCAGGGAGACGGGGCCGCCCCGCAGGCGCGTGGCGCCGCTCCCCAAACGACGCCGTACAAGGAAATGCCGGTCGACAAATACGACCGGAACGCCACCTTATGGGCGCACGAGCGCTCCGGGTACACGGAAGGCTGGCAGCGGGGCCGGGAAGTGTATTTCATGAATTGCTGGATGTGCCACAGCGAGTACGTCATCGCAGGCGACTTCCTGCCGGTTCCGACGCTGCGCGACGTCGCCAAGCGTCTCACCGACGCACAAATCACGACATATATCCGGAACGGCGCCGGCAGAATGCCCGCGTTCAAGCAGCTCACCGACGCGGACATCAAGGATCTGCTGACGTTGTTCCATGAAAAGTGCGGGACGTTCCCAACGGGCGGAGGCTGCTTCGACGAGCACAATCCGCCTCCCAACCCTCTCTATCGCTTCGGTACGGAGTACCTGGCGCCGAATGCTGTGGATGCGGTGAAGAAATAAGGCCGCTATCGTGGCACGACGCAGCTGAAGTTTGCGGCATCGTCGATGCTGCCTTGCCCCTTGTAGCGGGCAACCTGTGGATACGGGCAGAGCGGCCGCGTCCGCACGACCGCACCGTTCGTCACCTTGCTGGCGACGAGCGTGTCAGGCGCCTTCCCCTTCTCCACCCAGTCGATCACCGCCGTCACCGCGTCGTTGCGATCCGGACCGACACCGCCGCCGCAGTGCGTCACGCCGGGCATCATGAAGAGGCGCGCGAACTCGTGAGCGTTCGGGTTGCTCGCGACGACCTGCTCGTAGTAGGTGACGCCCATCATCGGCTGCAGAATCTGATCGGCCCAGCCGTAGGTGATGATCAGTTTGCCGCCGCTCTGCCGGAACGCGGAAAGATCGGCCTGCTTGGCATCCGCCTGCTTGCTCCATCGCGCGACCTGGGCCGTGTCACGGTCGTAGTTGAAGGTCATCGCGTCATAGTCCGGCTGGGGCGGGTCCAGGATCAAGTAGCGCATGACGCCCTCTGCGAGGTTGAAGTCCGCTGGCTTGGCGCCCGGTTGCGCCGGCACGATGGCGCCGACCCACGCGCTATTGCTCGCGCCGCTAGGCGCGGTCGTGACGGCCTCGCTGCCCGGCATGAAGCCGGCGATGAACGGCTTCCCGTTGCTGACCGGCCCGCTGTAGACCTTGTTGATCGCGGCGGCCTGGGCCGGCGTCAGACAGTCGGCCCCGTCCGCACCGGTGCCGCAGGCCGGGACGTCGCGCGCCGCATCGAACCGGCACACGCGCGGATCGTCGATGAGCCCGTCCTTCAGGCCGTCCACCGCGTCGCACTTGTCCATCACCTTCTGTGCCACGAAGGCCAGCTTGGCAGGGGTCACCGGCGCATCGGTCAGCGCCTTCTGGTTCCACGTCGCACCGACGGAGAATCCGGTCTGATCGACCCACGGCGCCACGGCCACGATGCCGTCGAAGTCGCTCGGGTAGCGCTGCGCCTCGAGCAGCCCCTGTCGCCCGCCGTTCGAGCAGGAGTTCCAGTAGGAGTACGTAATCGAGCGCCCGTAGTACTCGTTGGCGATCTTCTTGGCCATGTCAGCCGTGACGTGCACCGCCCGGTAAGCGTAGTCGATGGCCTTCTGGGGGTTGCTCAGGATGAAGCTGCCGCTCGGCTCATTGCGCGAGTCGTGCCCTGTGTTGGTGCGGGCGTGCACGAAGCCGTTGGTGAGCGCTCCCGTCCGGTCGCCGTTGTTCGGCGTGTCCATGGCGTCGCCGGCCAGGCCGCCGTTGCCGGTCATGTAGAAGCGCCGGTTCCATCGATCCGGAAGATTCACCTCGAAGGCCACTTCGGGAGTGATCAACCCGGTGACGCGGCAATGCTGCGGCGTGTCCGCCGTCGCAGCCACCACCCGTGCCTGAATCGAGACGACGCCATCACCGGTGAAGGACGTCAGGCTGTCGCACGTCTTCTGCGGCGACGTGTCCGCCGCAGTGTAGTTGGCCGCTGAGGCTTTCGCGTTGGCAAACGGCTGGGCGAAAGCCGGCGTGGCCATCGCACACAGGGCAATCAGCAGGATGAATGCGCGCACGATCTGGTCCTTTCAGTCGGCGTTTTGGCAACGCGGAGCTCGAAATGGCCGTGTACGGTTTTTGTCCTTCAGTCCGAATAGTAGCTGGTGTTTTGCCTGTCGGTAAGCTCAATCTCGATCCGCGTTGGGACGGCTTGCGGGCTGATCCCCCTTCGAGGAAAATTTAATTAGGTGGAAGTGCCTGGTGAATAGAGGATAATTCGCCCCCGAGATGTCTGGAGGAATGTCCCCGATGAGACCATCTGTCGTCTTGGGAACGGCATGGCTGGCCATGCTATTCGCCGCCGTTCCCGCCGCCGCGCAGCATACGCTGGCGGCCAAATTCGATCTGACGAAGCCGCTGACAGTGACCGGCACAGTGACGCAGATCGACTGGGCCAATCCTTACGTGCACGTTCTCCTGAAAGTGCCGGGCCAGCCGCTCCCCACCCTCTGGGCCGTAGAAGTCGAAGGGCCTATTACCCTGACCGACAACGGGTGGAGCGAGACCTCGTTGGCGCCCGGAGAGGAGATACGCGTCGAGGGATTCGCGGCCCGCGACGGCAGCCATCAGGTGTCGGGCAAGTCGGTGACGGTGACCCGCACGGGCCGGCCCGTCTATGTCGGGACAAACGGCACGCCGCGCGCCCGCCCCGTCGCGTCGGGGCCGACGCCGCGGTGGCCTGACGGCCGCCCACGGCTGGGTCCGCCGCCGGGCCAGACCGGCTATTGGGGATATCCGACGCGGACGAGCCTCGTCGAAGACGGCGTCAACGTCCAGATGGATCCCTACGGTCTTCTCAACAACATCGCCGACGCCCCCAAAGTCGCGCCGCTGCAGCCGTGGGCGCTGGGCATCTACAGGCTTCGACAAAGCACGTTCCTCCAGCGCGATCCGATGTTCCTGTGGTGCAAGCCGCCGGGAGGTCCGCGCCAGTTCCAGCAGAGCGTCGGATTTCAGTTTGTCGAGCAGCCGGATTTCAAGCGGGTCTTCGTTCTTCTCGGCGGCGGCAACCGCAACCGCCGCATCATCTACACCGATGCCCGTGAGCACGTCGGCCAGATCCAGGGCAACGACAACAACCCCTTGTTCTACGGACACGGCGTCGCCCACTGGGAAGGCGACACCTTCGTCGTCGACATGCGCGGGTTCAACGAGGAATTCTGGTTCGACAACGGTGGTCTGCCGCATACCGAACAGCTGCAGATGACCGAACGCTTCACACGCGTCGACATGGGCACGATGCGGTACGAGGTGACGATCAACGATCCTGGGGCCTATACGCGGCCCTGGAAGAGCACATGGGAACTGAAGTGGGTCCCGGGCGAAGAGACGCCGTACTTCCTGTGTCAGGACAACCGGCCATGAGCGTAAGGGGAGATGCCGCAATGAGAATCCGGTCGATGCGCCGCAGGTTCGTGACAGCAGACCTCGTGCTGGCGATGGCCCTGGCAGTGATGTCAGTGATGACAGGGAGTATTGGCCTGACCGCTCAGGGTCAACAGGGAGCCAAGCCGGTGGCGCCGGCGCCGCCAACCCCGCGCTGGCCGGACGGCAAACCTATTCTCGGCTCGGTGCCGGGCCAGCCGGTCGGCGGATGGGGTGCCGGCGTGACGACGCTGCCCCGCGATCAGAAGCTGGAGGACATCCCGTTCCAGCCATGGGCGCGGGCCGCCTACGACATCCGCCAGATCGACCAGTTCGAGCCCCATACGCGGTGCAAAGCGTCGGGCGTGTCGCGGCAGTTCTCGACACCGTACGGCACCGAATTCGTCGAGGTTCCCGACCTCCAGCGCATGTACATCATGGACAACGGCGGACCCAATTCGTACCGGATCATCTTTACGGACGGACGCTCGTTTCCGCAGAACATCGCCCCGACCAACTACGGGTACTCGATTGGACACTGGGAAGGGGACACGCTCGTCGTGGAAACCCGCGGCTTGAACGAGAAGTTCTGGATCGACACGCGCGGGACGCCGCACACCGCGCAGCTGAAATTCACCGAGCGCTTCACCCGGACCGACATGAACACGATGAAGTATCAGGCGACGGTCGACGACCCGGGCGCCTACACGAGGCCGTGGACGACGACCGAGTTCACCTTGCGCTGGAGGCCCGGCGACGAGCTCTTCGAGTACATCTGCCAGCAGTACAACCAGGGCCCCGAGCTCATGGTCGGCAGCCAGGAAGACGTGGACAACACCCGTTTCTTCGTTCCCTAGTCTCACGAGAGGCACGAGGCCGATGCGATTGAACGCTGTGCGCGCTTTGATCTTGTTAACTGGGGCGATGATGCTCGCCGTAGCCGTTGCCGCCCAGGAGGCATATCCACTGGCAGGCACCTGGTACGGTGACTATGTCGCCGGCGCGCAGAAGCGCGACTTGACGGTCATCATGAAGTGGGACGGGAAGAACGTCACGGGGTTGATCAATCCCGGGCCGAGCGCGAGCCCAATCAAGTCAGTCGTCATGGACATCACGCCGGGGAAGCCGGCCCCGGAGCGCCAGAACTCGACGACGGGCATTCCGCCGGTGTTCAAAGTGCGGTTCGAAGTGGATGGGATCCTCTTTGAAGGAACACTGCAGAACCCGGTGGCCGGCAACCGCACGATCACCGGGAACTGGACGCGGGGCAGCGAGCGGGGGACCTTTCAGATTCGCCGGCTGTAGGCAGTCAGTTCGCCGCTGTCGATGGCCGGTACGTCTTGCCAAGCCGTTCCAGGATGACCCCTGATCGTATCGCGAGACAGCGGAGCGTGATGGCGGTGTGGCTGGTGGTCTGGCTGGGGGCCGGCCTCGAGTCCGCCTGGGCGCAGGGCCAGGCTGGCGACAAAGACGCGATGAAGCTGGGCTGGTCCAACAGTACGGATCTCAGCCTCGTGGTCACCGAAGGCAACTCGGCCACGCAGACCCTGGGATTCACCAACCGGCTGCGGTACGTGTGGACCGATGCCCGCTTCGAGGTCGACGTCAACGGCGTTCACTCCGACACGTCAGATGATCGCTTCTTCCTGGTCGACGCCGGACTCGAGTTCCCCGTGGGCGGAGCGCCGTCCACCGCGGCAACCACGTTCATCAAGCCTGAGCCGAGTCTGGATGTCGCCAATTACCTCATCCGGGGTGGCTACGAAAAGAACATTACGCCGAGATTTTTCTGGAATGCGGGCGTCGGCTGGGACCGGAACGACGATGCCGGCATCCTGAACCGATACATCGGGCATGGCGGTGTCGGGAACAACTGGGTCGACAATCAGCGGAGGCGCTTCACGACCAGCTACGGCATCAGCTACACCGACCGCGAAGAGGAGGAGCCCGATCCGGAGAAGGACCGTCGGTTTGGCGGCACCCGTTTCGGTTGGGACTACATGGAGGCGTTCAACGCGGGAACCACGTTTACCAGCAGCTTCGCGACAAACGTCAACCTCTCCGATCTAACCGACTACTCGATCAGCAACACCAACGCGGTGACGGTGTCGGTCAACAATCACATCGCGCTCAAGGTGAGTCTCCAGTGGCTTTTCGAGAACGAGCCGGCGCTCGAGTCCGACCTCGACGTCATCGCCTTGGTCGAGCTGATAAACCCGGACGGCATCGCGGGCTCGGGCGACGAGCGTTTCCGGACGCTGGCGTCCGGCGGGACCAAACTCGTGCTCGGCTCTTCGGACGCACGGAAGGACAAACTGGACACCCTCGTCCGCACGGCGCTGGTCATCAAGTTCTAGATCAGCTCGAACTCGCCGGGACGCCACGTCTTGACGGGGATCAAGGGCAATCCGATGATTCAGAACGCGTAAGGCAGGGTCGCGCCGAACGCGACACTGTTACCGGGGCCGGTCAGTGCAAAGCTTACGGAGGGCTCGATGTAAAGGCCCCGGGCCAACCATGATGTCAGCCCGATCCGTCCGCTGAAGATACTCGGTTGTTTCGGCCTGGCATCGTCGCGAGCCGCCGGGCCAGCGAACGCGCCCGACACCGACATGCTGAGCGCCAGCGTGTCGTTAAGCGCAAGGCCATAGCCCATCGATAGGTCGAATCTGTCCTCCAGCCCCAGGGTCGCGCCGGTTCCATTCGCAGTGACCTGGCCCAGGGCATGGAGGTAGTTGGCGCCGGCGAACAATACGACGGGATCGACGCTTTTGACGAAGACCAGCCCTCCTCCGACGGCGCGGGATCGGCCACCCGTAGGGATGTAGCCGCTGAAAGTGGCGATGATGTCAGGGCGACCTGCGGTTTCCCGCAGGAGCGTCCGGCGAACGCCGACGTTGGTGCCACCAAACTCGCTCTGCCGCTCGTTCGCAAGGTCGGTACCGCCGATGAACTGCCGATGACGCTGGCTGAGGAATGTCGCGCTGGCGAAGAGCTCGGTCTCCTCGAAGATCCCGACGCGGCCCACGAACAGCGTCGTAAAGGTCTGCTGCTCGGCGGTCGTCAACCCAACGCCGCCTCCGACAGGAGCCAACAGGTGATCATCGCTTCGCGAATAGAACTGCCCGGCATCGACGACGACGTCGCCACGACCCAGCAGGACCCTCTGACCGCGCAGGAAGACATCCTCGGCGGCGCGCTCTTCCGGTGCCTCGCCGACTGGGGTCTGCTGACTGTCAGGCGCCGGCGAATCGCTGGTGGGTGGCGTCTGGGCGGGGCGCGCGGCCGTGCCGGTGCCGCTTACGGCGGCGAGGTCCTTCGTCGTCAGTAACGAGCGCGGGTCGTGCGGGACGAGCGACGACGGGTCGGCGGCAGGCTGTCCGGTCGTACGAGCGGGCATGTCCCAGTCCCCGTTCAGCCATGCCATCAAGGCCGTGCAGTTGAAACGCCAGGACGACGCGACACGACGGCTGGGCAGCGCCCGTTGCTCGGCGAGTTCCCTGAGCTCATCCGCTTCGATGCGCAGCAGCGTTGCGGCCTCGCTCAGCGTCAGAACAGCATGTTCGCACGGCGCTGCAGTCTGCGCGTACGCGACGTTCGGAGTGACAAGGGATGCCAGCGACAGTCCTGCGGCGGCCCAGAGGCTCCGCCCCGAGTGGCGCCATGAAGCAAGGCTCGTCATCGTCTACCTCGAGAGTCCGGGTAACCGCACCAACGCATTGCCCACAGCCAACATCTCGCGAGCCGATATGATTTCCGGATACGGACGTCCGTTTTTCGCGAGGGTCACCAGCGTGCTGCTGCCCGGCAGACCGTTTTGCGGCTCGACTACAAAGATGATCCCTTTGCCATCGTCTTGCACCCATCCGTCCAGGAAGGTGTGTACCGGCATCCGGATGTTCCCGCGCGACGGGTCGGCGAGATAGACGCGGCCGTCGCGCACGCCGCGCAGCACGGCAAAGTGCTTGTATCCGCGGGGCTCGATGAACACGATCACCGGAGCGCCAAGCCTCGCAAGTTGTTCTGGATCCAGTCGGAAACCCTGCGCGTTGTAGCCGCGTGCCTGCGCGACTTGCTGAAGATCGAGGAGTGAGAAGCCTGTGGCGCGACGGATCGCTTTCTCTTTCTCATCCAGCGGATCGAACATTCCCACCAGAATGTCGCGTTCTGTGACATTTTCTCCGAAGCCGTAGCGAAGGAGCGTAGCCAGCGCGGCTGCACCGCAGGAAAAATCGGAGCGCTGCTTGATGACGTTTTGATCGCGCAGCTCTTTCATCGACGCTGCGGGGGCATCGGCGCGAAGGCCCGAACCGATGCCGATTTGCGCCGGCAAGTCCACAGCGGTCAGCGCAAGAATGCCGAACACGAAGCATCCAATGATCGATTGGCGCCTCAGCACCTTCCTGGCCTCGATTGGGATGAGAGTGCTAGGGGGAAGGAGCCCGCGGACGATATGGAGACGCAGACGATGGCCTGCGTGCGCACGAAGTCTGGTCCGCAGAAGCGAACCGACCCTGCGACGGGATCGAGTCCCGTCGCAGGGTGACTGAAAACGATGTTCCTGTTCCAGCAGGTGATGTTCAGGGGCATTCAGTAGTTATCGGCCCCATCGTAGGAATAAAGATTCCTCCGCTGGCATGAGCCACGCACAGTCCGTTGTAAGACGGTGCAACTGGCAATCCATCGGTGCCGCCAATGTTCTCCCAGTTGTTCATGTGCTTGACGTCACCAGCGAGGTGCAGCTTGCCACCCCCGGCATCGAGGAAATGAACGTGGAGCCCCTTGACGGTTTCAAGCTCCCTGGACGTCATGGGGGAAGCTTTGATGCCCTTGAGCGCGGCGAACTTGACGGAGGCGGTCACCGATTTTGCCGACGCCACCGGTCCTGCCTTGACATTCTCGGGCTTGGCAGCCTCTCCGGAGGCGGACACCGAGCCGAAGGTGGCCGTCAGCGCAAGGGCGACCGCTGACGCTGATGCGAGTCTGATGACATGCATAAAGCTCCTTGTCTCCGGGAAAAATCCCGGCTGTTTCGACGTGCGTAATGGAGCACTAACGATCCTCTCTGTCAACCTCCAAGTCCAGCGGGTTCAGGCGGCTTATCAGCCGATCTTCGTTGGCACTTCAAGAAATTGGTGGGACTCCCAATTAGGTCGCCAAAAAGAAGAACAAAGTAGACCGCAATGGCGCAGCTCACGAGTGCCAGCCGGGCCGAACGGCGCGACTGGGTGCCCGGTCACGTGCCCGCGACGGCCGAACTTGCTCGCCGGTGCCCCTCGACCAGTCTCACGGAGTCGCCGATCCGGATTGTGCCCTCGCGTACGACGTCGGCGTTGAGCGCCAGTTGGCCGCCAAACCGGCGGAAGATATCCCGCAGCACTTCGGGGTCCACCTGCAACGTGTCCGGGTCCACGGTCGTCATGTGGCAGCGGCCGCGCAGCGAGTCGAGCCGCACGATCGCGTCGCCGATGTGGAGCTCGGCGCCTGGCCAGTGCCGTTCGCCCAGCCCGTCGACGCCGCCGATGACGATATTCGGACGCAGACGCCGGATATCCCGTCCGAACGCGGCGACGGCGCCGTCGGTCGCCACGAGCAGCGGAAGGATATCGAAGCGGTCGAGCCCCTCGTACGCTTCGAGCCACGCGTCAGCGCCCGCTGCCTCCTTTACGAGCGCAAGCGCGTCGGGGCTGTCCCATGGATGGCCGTTGATTCGTGAACGGCCGTCGGGACCGAGGGTTCCGCGCAGGCCGAGGAGACGGTACTGCCGTCGCGACGTGCGAACTCCCTCAGGACCTCGCACGCGCACGATGCGATCGCCGGGGATGCCGTCATGGCCAATGATCGCTGTCGATAACGGCTCTCCGGCCAGTGTCTTCACCGGATAGCGCCAGAGTCCCGCGACGTGGAGCCTCATGGTCGGTAGGATGCCGCGAGCCCTGGCGGCGTGACATGATCTCGGATCTCGGATGGAACGCCCGGCTCGGCCGCTTCTTGTCACATGACCGGCGCCCGCGCATCTCAAGACAAGACCGCAGATTCCTGAAGGAGCATGAAGATGTCCGCACAAGACAACGCCAAGTACATGGCCTGCGCCGCGATCGTGCCTGACTGTCCTTTCACCGCCAGCGCGGCGACCGAGGAAGACTTGATGAAGAAGGTGGCCGCCCACGCCGCAACCGATCACGGCACCGAGGTCACGCCGGAGCTGGCCGCGAAAGTCAAAGCGGCAATCGAGACCCGCTAACCTCGTTGGGCATGGTCGTCCCCGCAGCAGAACCGAGCGACGAGGCGCTGGCCGCGCGAGCCGCGGCCGGGGACGACGCTGCCTTCGAGGCCATCGTGGGACGGTACCAGGCACGCGTCTACCGCCTGGCCTGTCGGCTCACGAGCGATACCGATGCGCCGGACGTGCTGCAGGAGACGTTCCTGCTGGTCTACCGCCACCTGCCGTCGTTTCGAGGCGAGTCGCAGTTTGGCACGTGGCTGTACCGCATCGCCAGCAATGCGGCGCTGATGCATCGCCGCGCCAGCGCGAGACGCCCGGCTGAGTCGCTGGATGCGTTCCTGCCGCGGTTCGACGCGCAGGGGCAGCACGTGGCCACGCCGGCCGAACTGCAGATCGCGTCACGTGCTGACGAGCTCCTGGACAGCCGGCTCCTCGCCGAGAAGGCACGTGACGGCATCGCGCGGCTGCCCGACCTGTATCGCGACGCGTTCGTGCTGCGCGACCTCGAGGAAATGTCCACCGCCGACGTGGCGCACGCGCTCGGCCTGGAGCCGGCGACGGTGCGGCAGCGTGTCCACCGCGCCCGCCTGATGCTGCGCGGTTATCTCAGTGAGCTCGTCGGAGTGAAGCGATGAACGAGATCGCCTGCGTGTCTGGCGTCGAGCTGCTGATCGATTACCTCGAAGGCGTGCTGCCAGCCGACCTGCACGCGGCGCTCGACGCCCACGTCGCCGGCTGCGCACGATGTGCCGCCTTCGTCGCGTCCTACCGCGAAACACCGCGCATCCTGCGCGAGGCCACGGCGGCGACGCTGCCCGCCGAGCTCGAGGCGTCGCTCAAGGCCTTCCTGCGCGCAAGAACGCCCGCGTTCAAATCGTCCTGAAGCCAGGCGTGTCGACGACAGCGTATCCTTGGAGCTATCTAGAGGCTCGTCCTGCCGTAACGATCGCCGAAGATGGCATAGCATTCCGGCTACCGACAACCTCAGCCGCGCACCCTGTGCCTGCATTCTGACCCCTTCGTGCGATATGGGACACCATTGGACGGCCATTGTTCGGCATGGTACGCAGGGCAGGCCGGAGGCCAGGCGATCGCCGACGTGCTCGCGCGGTTCGATGGGTCCAGGCAACAATGGCGTATCGTCAGCCTCGATGACGCAGGAGATGGCCTATGGGCTTCATGTTCCCTCTAACGGTGGTTCGTTCTGGATGGATCCGTTCGCTCGGACCGCCGCGCGTGGTCTGGATCACGGGGCTCTTGCTGGGTCTCTCGCTCCCCGTCATGGCCCAGGTTCCAGGCCTTCCGAAACCACAGCAGCCCCCTCCACCCGCTGAACAGGCCGCCGATCCGCTTGGCCGCGATACGCCCAGGGGAGCGGTCCTCGGGTTCAATCTGGCCGTGCACCGTGATGACGTCGTCTCTGCGGCGCAGTATCTGCAGCTCACGGCGACCCAGCGCCGAAACGTCGACACGCTGGCCCACCAGCTGAACGAGCTGATCGACCGCTATTTCGCCCAGCCGATCACGGCGTTGAGCTCCTCGCGCTCGGGTGCAGCGAATGACGGGCTCCCGCTCGATCGGGAACACGTCGAGCTCGTGATTGAAGGGGAGCCCTCCGACCTCGTGCTCGTGCGGGTCAACGATCCGCAAGCGGGCGCCGTCTGGCTGATCGCATCCGAGACGCTGGTCCGGGTTCCGGAGCTGTACCGCTCGGCCCAGGTCCCCTGGCTCGAACGCATCATGCCCGACGCGCTGGTCAACTCGAGGCTGCTGGGCATGTCCATCGCGCGATGGCTCGCATATGCCGCGACCATCGCCATCCCCTTCTTCGGGCTGTGGTTTCTGTCCATCGCATCCATCGCGGTCGCCAGAAAGACGATCGTCGATCCCACGCGTCGCAGGTTCCTCGAGTCCTGGTACGCAGGGCTGCGCTGGCTGCTCGTCTTCGTCCTGACGCTGGGTATCCACCTCACGTTGATGCGGTATCTCGGGTTCTCGCTGAGGTTTCGACTTATCTATTCGCGCTTCGCGATCGTCGCGGCAGTCGTCGCGGGAAGCTGGTTGCTGTGGCGATTTCTCGAGCTCTCGTTCGAGCAGGCTCGTCTCATGGCACAACGCCGGGGAGAAGCCGGGTTTTCGTCGTTGCTGATGCTGGCCGAGCGCGTGAGCAAGGTGGTCATCACGCTGGTCGCAATCTTTGCGATTCTGACGATTGTCGGTGTCGACACCACCACAGCGCTCGCGGGCATCGGCATCGGCGGCGTCGCCGTGGCCCTCGGCGCGCAGAAAAGCGTGGAGAATCTCATCGGAGGCGTGTTCCTGATCACCGACAAAGCGCTCGCCGTCGGCGATTGGTGCCGCATTGCGGATCGTGTGGGTTCGATCGAGGACATCACGTTGCGATCGGTCCGGCTCCGAACGCTGGAGCAGACGTTGCTGTCGATACCAGCCGGCGCGCTGTCCCAGGCCAACATCGAGAACTTCACCACGAGAGGCAAGATTCTCGTGCAGACGACGCTGCGATTGCGGTACGAGACGACCGTTGAACAGCTGCGAAGCATTCTCGACGGCATTCGCCGATTGCTGCGCGAACACCCCCAGCTTGAAGTGGATTCGTCACGGATCAGGCTGGTTGATTTCAGCGCACAGGCTGTGGAGCTCGAGCTCTTTGCTTACGTGATGACGTCGGACTTCTTGAAATTCCTGGCCGTGCGCGAAGACCTCCTCCTTCAGATCGCGGCGATTGTGGAGACTGCCGGGAGCGGATTCGCCCGACCGACGGAATTCTTGTATGTCGGGGATCAGACGGCCTCCGCCGTCGGCCGGCTCGGTGAGCTTCAGGCGCGCACCGACCGTCAACTGGCGCGACCCCACCCTGATGTGTCTGCCGACGACACGACGGCCAGCACCCGCGCCCGCCAACGAACAAGCTGACGTGAAGGTCATCTTGTTCGGCGCTACGGGCATGGTCGGGGCGGGCACGCTGCGCGAGGCTCTGGCCGACCCGGATGTCGAGACCGTACTCAGCGTGGGCCGTCGCTCCTCCGGCGTGCAGCATCCGAAACTGCGAGAGCTCCTGATCACCGACCTGTTCGATGTCGCCGCGGTCGAAACGGAGCTTGTCGGATGGGACGCCTGCGTGTGGGCGGTGGGCATCAGCTCCATCGGGCTCGACGAGGCGGCTTACGCCAAGGTGACCGAAGAGCTGACCCTCCGGTGGGCGCGAGCCCTGTTGCGCCTCAACCCCGACTTCAGCTTCTGCTATTGCTCGGCCGCTGGCGCGGACCGCAACACGATGTGGGCCCGGGTCCGTCGCCGCGTGGAAAGCGAGCTCAAGGCCATGCCGTTCCGACATGTCGGTTGTGTGCGACCGGGCTTGATCCAACCGGGACCAGGCATTCGCAGTCGCGTGCGGCTCTACCAGGCGGCCATCACGGTCCTGGGCCCCCTTGTTTCCTCTGATGGCAAAGGCGGCGCCGGGACTGGTCACCACGTCGGAGCGCCTTGGACGCGCGATGCTGCGTGTCGTGCAGGGCCGCGCCGATCGTTTCATTCTCGAGTCCGCGGACATCAACCGCATCGGTCGTTAAGCAGAGGAGTGAGCGATGGCAATCACGCCACTAGTACTGCTTTGTCAGACGTCGTGATGTCCGGCCGCAAACAGGCCGCGCCCGCGAACCGGGTCGACGGCGCGGGAACCCGCGTCTCCGGCGACATGTCGGCAGCACAACGCAGGTCCGTGACCTGCGGGGATTTCGGCGCCTGCGACGCGGGTTCCCGTCTGACGCGTGCGACGCGCCGCTCCAACGGCTCGCGGCCGCAGCCAGTTTCCAGCCGATCCACGTGCACGAAGCGACAAGGTAATACTGGAGGCCGCCTCGCCAAACCTGGCTGCCTTCGTGGCGGGGCATTCTGAGATGGGTTCTAGAGCGAGACCCTGGCCTCCACTCCGAATACCAGACGGTGTTCGAGGGCGGAGGTGGCTGTTGGGCCGTCTCGGTCGTCGCCTCTGGTGATGGACGTGTCTGCCCCGGATAGTATCGGACGACGCCGTTGACCCCAAGCGCACCGGGCACCTGCAGCGCCGTCTGAATCGGAGGAAGGGTGGCCAATACCGACTTCAAGTCCGTGGACGAGTACATCGCCTCGCAGCCCCAGGACGTGCAGCGCTTGCTCCAGAACGTGCGTGGCATCATCCGCAAGGCGGTGCCCGACGCCGATGAAGTGATCTCGTACCAGATCCCTGCTTACAAACTGGGCGGTCACGCGGTACTCTATTTTGCGGGATGGAAAAAGCATTACTCGTTGTACCCAGCGAACGGCCGCCTCGTCGCGGCGTTCAAGAAGGAACTGGCACCGTACGAGGTCAACAACAAGGGCACGATCCGCTTCCCGCTGTCGGCGCCGGTTCCGGCGAAGCTGATCGCCGGCATCGCGAAGT
>DATLLQ010000015.1:0-18598 GCA_035537775.1 Vicinamibacterales bacterium
CCGCCGCCCAGCGCGCCGAACTGTTCCTCGACTTCGCGGCGCTTCTCTTCTTCGCTCTTGATGTCGATGCGCCAGCCAGTCAGCTTGGCCGCGAGGCGCACATTCTGGCCCTTCTTGCCGATGGCCAGCGACAGCTGTTTGTCCTCGACCACGACCTCCATCTCGCGGTCCTTCTCGTCGCCCTTGATCGACACACGCTGGACCTTGGCCGGGCTGAGCGCATTGGTCACGAACAGGATGGGATCCTCGGACCACTCGACGATGTCGATCTTCTCGCCGCGAAGCTCCCGGATGATGGCCTGCACGCGTGTGCCCTTCATGCCGACGCAGGCGCCTACCGGATCGACGTCGCGCTCCCGCGAATAGACCGCCACCTTGGCGCGGTCGCCCGCCTCGCGCACGGCGCCGCGAATCATCACCGTGCCGTCGTAGATCTCCGGCACCTCCTGCTCGAACAGCTTGATCAGCAGGGCCGGATCGGTGCGCGACAGGATGATCTGCGGTCCCTTGGCACCACGATTCACTCCCTTGATCACCGCGCGGATCCGCTCGCCAGGCGTGTAGCTTTCCGCCCGCGACTGTTCCTTGCGCGACAGGACCGCTTCCACCCGGCCGATTTCGACGATCAGATCGCCGCTCTCGAAGCGCTTGACCGTGCTGTTGATCACCTCGCCGATGCGCTGGTTGTACTCGGCGAAGACGTTCTCACGCTCCGCTTCGCGCACCTTCTGGAAGATCACCTGCTTGGCAGTCTGCGCCGCGATGCGGCCGAGGACGTCGGTCCGCTTCGGGAACTCGATCTCCATGTCGACTTCGGCTTCCTCGCCATAGAGCTCCTGCGCTTCCTTGAGCGAGATCTCCGTCGCCGGGTCGGCCACTTCCTGGACGATGTGCTTCGTCGCGAAGAGATCGACCTGTCCGGTTTCCTGGTTGAAGCGGGTCTTCAGGTTCTCGTTGGTCTTGTAGTACTTGCGCGACGCGGTCAGGACGGCGTCCTCAATCGCGGTGATGATGGTGTCGGCCTCGATGCCCTTTTCTTTGGCGAGCGCCTCGATCGTCTGCATCAACGGGTTCTGCATAAGTACCTAAAACTCCACTTCCAACCGGCCCCGCGTGATCAGCCGCAGCGGCAGCCGGTGCATCCGGCCGTTCGGAGCCTCCAGCAGCACGTCTCCGGCGTCCACCCCGCGGAGATGGCCCTCGAACGCCTTCTGGTTATCCACCGCTTCGCTGACCACCACTTTCGCCAGCCGGCCCATGAAGCGCCGGTAGTCGTCCTCGCCGCGCAGCGGCCGGTCGAGCCCCGGTGATGAAACTTCCAGCGTGTACGCGAAGGGGAGCGGGTCTTCAACGTCGAGAATCGTGCTCATCTCGCGGTTGACCTCCTCGCAGTCTTCGATGCTGACGCTGTCCTCCGGTGATGCCGCCGGACCCGGCCGATCGATGAACACCCGCACCACATGGCCGGTCGTCTCGCGACGGCTCTGGATCTCCCAGACCGTCAGTCCACGCGACGCCGCCACGCGTTCGGCGATCGCCCGAATGTGTTCGAGCGGCTGCATTTCTCCGCGCCAGCGGGCCTCACAAGGCCTGCGCCACGCGCCCCTAAACAAAAAAAGTGGGCACGAGCCCACTAGGACTTTCTCCGCCTAGGTAACGTTTGAGTCTATCACGCGAAAGAACCGCCCGCCAACGACGTAGTGTCCGGCTTCAGCCGGACTTTCCTGGTTGTATCCACCTTCAGCCGGACCGTGGTCTCGCCAGCAGGTCGTATCCACGGCTGCCGACGACCTCGGCATCGATGAACTGCCCAGCTGAATAGAGCGAGGGGTCGCAATCGGTGAGGTAAACGACCGGATCGATGTCCGGCGCCTGGCCTTCCAGCCGCCCGCGCAGGACCAGGTCGTGCTCGGCCGGGCCGTCAACCAGCACGCGGACGGGACTGCCAATCCGCGCTTTCTGAGCCCGGCGCACGATGCGCTCCTGGCGCTTCATCAGCCGGTTCCGCCGCAACTTCTTCGTCGTGGCGCTGACATCGTCCTCGAGGCCGTGGGCTGAGGTGCCTTCTTCGTGCGAATAGGTGAAGACGCCGACGTGGTCGAAGCGCACGTCCTCGACAAAACCCTCGAGCTCGGCGAGGTCGGACTCGCTCTCGCCGGGGAACCCGACGATAAACGTCGTTCTCAGGCTGACGCCGGGCACACGTGTCCGGATCCGGTCGAGCAGCGTGTGGTACGACGCCCGCGTTCCAGGGCGCTTCATTCGCTTCAGGACCGAGTCAGACGCATGCTGAAGCGGCAGGTCCACGTACTTGCAGACCTTCTCGCTCTCGGCCATCGCGTCCAGCACGTCGTCGCCGATGGTGGTCGGATAGAGGTACAGCATCCGGATCCATTCGAGCCCGTCGATCCGGTTGAGCGATCGCAGCAGCCTGGCGAGCGCGCCGCGTTCTTTCTGGTCAACGCCGTAAAAGCTCGTGTCCTGCGAGATGAGCAGCAGCTCTTTCACGCCGCGTGCGGCGAGCGCCCCGGCTTCGCGGACGATTGATTCGTGCGAGCGGCTTCGGTAGTGGCCGCGAAGCTTCGGAATGATGCAGAAGGCGCACTTGTAGTCACAGCCCTCGGCGATCTTCACGTAGGCATAGTGGCGAGGCGTCGCCAGCATGCGCGGCGTATCGGCATCGTAGATATACGTCGGAAGTTCGTGTGATCCCGCTGGCGAACCGTTCGGGCGAAGAATCTGAATAACCTGATTCGGTGTCGCGGTGCCTCGGTGTGTGGTTTCGGCAAGTGCTGCCGCAATTCCCTCGACTTCGCCCGTTCCGAGCACCGCGTCTATCTCCGGAATCTCCGCTCTCAGCTCGTCCCGGTAGCGCTCCGCCATGCAGCCGGTCACGATCAGCCGGCGGCAGGCGCCGGACTTCTTGTGCTCGGCCATCTCGAGGATGGTGTCAATGGACTCCTGCTTTGCCTTGTCGATGAAGGCGCAGGTGTTGATGATGAGCACCTCGGCGTCGGCGGCGTCGCGGGTGAGCTCGTGCCCCTGCTGCTGTGCGAGCCCGAGCATCACCTCGGAGTCAACGAGGTTCTTGGGGCAGCCGAGGGACACCATGCCGATTTTCATAAGGAGCCGGACCCCTTAGGATACCAACATGGCCGACCACGCCGATATTTCCGAGCTTCTGAAAGGGAAGTTGCCCACCGGAAGCCGCGTTACCGTTCGCGGATGGGTGCGAACGCGGCGCGACTCGAAGGCCGGGCTCTCATTCGTACATGTGCACGACGGGTCCTGTTTCGACCCGATTCAGGTCGTCGCCCCGGCACAGCTCCCGAACTACCAGAGCGAGGTCGCACGGCTGACCTCGGGGTGCGCGGTCGTGGCCACGGGCGTTCTGACGCAGAGCCAGGGACAGGGGCAGTCGGTCGAGATACAGGCTGAAGCGATTGAGGTGATCGGGTGGGTGGATGATCCCGAGGCGTATCCGATCCAGCCGAAGAAGACCTCCTTTGAATATCTGCGCGAGGTGGCGCACCTCAGGCCGCGGACGAACACGCTCGGCGCCATCGCCCGCGTACGCCACTGCCTCAGCATGGCGATTCACCGGTACTTCCACGAGCACGGGTTCTTCTGGATCCACACGCCAATCATCACGGCCAGCGATGCCGAAGGCGCGGGCGAGATGTTCCGGGTGAGCACCCTCGACTTCGCCAATCTGGCGGCTGTCCCGCGCACGCCGGAGGGCCGCCCCGACTTCACCCAGGACTTCTTCGGCAAGGAAGCGTTTCTGACGGTGAGCGGCCAGCTGAACGTCGAGACGTACTGCCTTGCGATGTCGAAGGTCTACACGTTCGGGCCGACGTTCCGCGCGGAGAACAGCAACACCAGCCGCCACCTCGCGGAGTTCTGGATGGTGGAGCCGGAGATCGCGTTCGCGGATCTGTCGGCCGATGCCGATCTCGCGGAGGACTTCCTCAAGTACATCCTCAAGGCGGTGCTGAACGAGCGCGGCGACGACATGAAGTTCTTCGCCGACCGGATCGACAAAGGCTGTCTCGCGCGCGTCGAAGGGTTCGTCAACTCGACGTTCGAGCGCATGAGCTACACGGACGCTGTTGCCGCGCTGGAGAAGAGCGGCAAGACATTCGAGTTTCCGGTCCGGTGGGGCATGGACCTGCAGTCGGAGCACGAGCGCTGGCTGACAGAGGAGCACGTCAAGGCGCCGGTCATCGTCATGAACTACCCGAAGGAGATCAAGGCGTTCTACATGCGCATGAACGACGACGGGAAGACGGTGGCGGCGATGGACGTGCTGGCGCCGGGCATCGGCGAGATCATCGGCGGCTCACAGCGCGAAGAGCGTCTCGACTATCTGGACCGCCGGCTCGTGGAGCTGGAGCTGGATCCGAAGGCGTACTGGTGGTACCGCGATCTGCGCCGATTCGGGACCGTCCCGCACGCCGGCTTCGGCCTCGGCCTCGAGCGGACGATCATCTACGCCACGGGCATGGCCAACATCCGCGACGTAATCCCCTTTCCGCGCACACCAGGGCACGCGGCCTTCTAACCACGAAGATCACGAAGGCCACAAAGGATCTTCGTGCTTCAAAAGGTGACGAACGTCTTTTCGAGCCGCTCGCGCGCTTTCACTGATCGCTTCAGCACCTGGACGGGATCGCCCGTGTCGCCGACCTCCAGCATGAAGACCCCGTCGTAGCCGATCTTCTGCGTGGTCATCATCGCCGCGTCCCAGTCGATGCTTCCGGCGAAGGGGACGAGGTGGTCGTCGCGCCGGCCGCCGTTGTCGTGCACGTGCGTCGTCCACAAGTGTCCTGACAACGTTTCGATCGCCTCGCCGAGATCTCCCATCAGGTGCGCGTGCCCGTAATCGAGGCACACGCCGACGTTCAGACCGTCGAGGTCGTCCTCGATAAGGCGGCTCAGATCGTCCGCGCTCGAGAGCGGATTCGGTATGACCTCGATGGCGACCCGCACGTTGACGTTCGACGCCAGGGCGGCCAGATCCGCGACGCTTCTGCGCGCGGCGTCGCGCTGGTTGTCTCCGCCGGCGGCCTCGCCGGATGGAACGCCGATGTGCGTGACGAGGAACTGGAACGGCACGAGACGCGCGAGCGCGAGTGCGGCCTCCGCCTCGGCAATCGCCGCCCGGCGGCGCGTTTCGTCGGAGGACGCGTTGGAGAACGCGCCGACCCATTTGCCCTGGCGCAATGCCTCGAAGGCGGGCGCGTGCACGGAATGCAGTTCCAGTCGCGTATCCGACAGCCATTCGGCCAGCTGCGCGCGCGCCGCTTCGTCGTGATAGTCGAAGTGCGCGCGTGTGGCGAAGAGCTCGAGCGCCTCGAACCCGTGCGCGGCAATATGAACCAGGTGATCGCGCGTGAGGCGGTGCTCGTGAAAGAGATGCGTCGAGACGCCAAACCGGCGTTCCGGCTTCGCGACGTCGCCGCGGCGGTCGGTCACTCCGCTATTGTCTCAGTTCTTCGAGATGCGCTGCGAGCACTTCCCACAGCCGGGCAAACCGCGGGTAACGCTCCAGATTGGCGCGCACGTAGGTCAGCGTGCGCGGGATGTACTGGATGTACACGGGGTTGCCGCGCGAGATGGTCTGGAACCCGAACGTCCCGAGTGCCTTCAGGTTGCGCTGAACGGCCATCAGATCGAACCGGCGCCTGAACTCGTCGGCGTCGCTGATCGTTCCCTGGTTGGCCGGCCCGGACCTGACCGCGAGGAAGAATGCGATCAGGTCGTCGACTTCGTTCTCGTCGAGATCGACATAGGAATCGCGGAGCAGCGACACCAGGTCGTAGGTGTCGGGCCCCATCCGCGCATCCTGGAAGTCGATGATGTACAGGCTGCCCTGATGCAGCATCAGGTTGCGGCTGTGATAGTCGCGGTGGCAGAGCACGCGCGGTTCCGCGGCAAGCTCGTCGACAATCGACGCGAACTCTTCGCGCAACGCGTCGCGCGATGCCGCCGGCAATGTGATCCCTCGGTAGCCCTCGAGAAAGTTCTTCCGGAAGAACTCCAGCTCCCAGGTCAGCTTGTCGACGTCAAACGCAATTGCGTACGCCGGGCAATCGGACGACGCCATCTCTGCACCGCGCCGCTGGAGCGTTTCGATCAATCCAACGGCCTGGCGGTACAAAGCCTTGTGTTCGGCAGGGGAAGCCGTGCCGAGATGCGCCTGCAGCGTGACGTCGCCAAGGTCCTCGAGACCGATGATCCCCAGCTCGTTGGAATACGAAAGGATGGCAGGAACCGGCACGGGCAGGAGGCTGAGTTGCTGCGCGACCCTCGCAAACGGCATGGACGCGAACTCGATCGTCCCCGGGTGCACGGCGAGCACCTGCGTGCCGTCATCCGTCAGGAGCACGCGGAAGTACCGCCGATCGGAGGCGTCTCCAGTCAACGGCATGACTCGAGCGCCATGCAGGCCCCGTTCGGCCAGGAACTGATCGATGCGGACCCGGATATCCGCGCCGTCGTCGGTTCGACGATCAGTTTCTACAATGGACACACAGCCATCCCTTCGATCACTCGCTCTCCTGGCGCAAGCTCACCGTCTGGAATCCGCAGCGTCACTCCGTGCCACGACGTATCGGCGGGCACGACGACGCCGTCGGCGACGACGCACTGTTTGAGCATCGCGCCTTCCTGAACCACCACATCGTCCCACAACACCGACTGCTCGATTCGAGCGCCAGCAGCGATCGTCGCACGTGCGCCATTCGACGCCCGTTGATCGCGCTCGGCGATTGCCAGCGCAGTGCTGAGGTAGTCGGCCGGCGTTCCGATGTCGAGAAAGTCCGCGGTCGTCGCGTGCACGCGAACACTTCCGGGCCGCGCAGCATTCAGCGCGGGATACAGGGTACGCACTTCAGAGGGCGCATCCGCCGGCACCGATTCGAACGCCTGAGCTTCGGCCACCTGCACACCCACAAAATGAAACGACGGGACAGATGAGCCGCGCGGAACGAAACCGGTGAGGATGCCCCGGCCGTCGGCGGCGATACCACTGTACTTCTGCGGCTCCGTGTTCGGAATCACGGCCATCGTCACCAATGCGCCTGACGAGCGATGGTCGGCGACCAGCGCGGCGATGTCGACATCGGTCAGCGTGTCACCGTTGACGATGAGAAAGGAGGAGTCCGCCGTGCCGGGTTGTTTTAAGAGGGGGAGCGCCCGTCGCGGGCCCCCGGCCGACCCGAGCACGGGCATCTCCCACGAGTAGCGCACGCGCATCCCGATGTCGCTGCCGTCGCCGATGGCTCCCGTCAGCGTGTGCGGCAGATGGTGAAGGTTGAGCACGGCGTCTGTCACCCCGGCGTCTCGCAAGCCGCGAAGGATACGGCGCGCCAGTGGTTCTCCCGCCAGGGGCAGGGCGCCCTTTGCGCGGACATACGACAGCGGTCTCAGCCGTGTCCCGAGGCCGGCGGTCAGCACCAGTGCCGGAATCATGCTGGACTTGTCCCGCCGGAGTCGCGAAGCGACGAAGGCGGAAAGAGCATGTACGGCCCGCTCAACCCGAACTGCTCGCGCCGGTTCTGGAACAGGCGGTAGTAGGAGTCGAGAATGAAGTCGTCAGACGACTTGCCGAGGGCAGCGGTCATCGCTCTGATCGCTTCGTCGGAGCCCTCGAGCTCGACGAAGACGCCTACGGGCGTCTCGTCGATCGCCGCGACAAGATTGGTCGCGGCGAACTCCTCGCGGTACTTCTGATAGCGAAACCAGGGGCGCAGACCGAGCAGCTCGAATCCGCGGGCGAGCACGTCGCCCTGCTCGATACGGGTTTCGTGCTCTTCACGCATCTTCATCGGGCCCGGCTGCACCGGACCCTTGACGGTAATGAACGTGGCGCGCGCGCCGTCGGGCCAGCGCTCCGTCCGGAGCCTGACCATGCAGCCCTTCTTCCGGAAGGATTCGTCGGCGGTGTCGTAGAGAGAGTCGTCCTGCAGCCGGCGTGCCTGAGCAGCGGCGGCGCCGGCGCCCAGGAGCGCACTGCGTGCCACGTCGGCGTTTGGAAATGAGAGTTTGACTTCGCGCTCGATCAAAAAAGCCTCAGTATCCAGATCGGGTCCAGTAAGAATACCGGACTCGATCGTGGACCTGAGGCTCTCTGCTTTCTTAGGCCTGATTCTCAGGCCCGTTCTTAGTCCTTGGTCACCATCACGAAGACCTCACGGAATCCCTTCTTGGTGCTGGGATCCTCGCGCAGGACGTGGATGAGCGCCGTGCCGCCAGCCGGCACACCTTTGAGCTCACGCTCGGCTTCCACCTTCGACGTCACCACGGTGCTGCCGACCCTGATGATCACGTCGTCTTCGGCAAGACCGTCTTCCTGCGCGGCGCTGCCCGGCTCAACCGAGGTGATCACCGCACCGCTCGTGTTGATTTTGCGCGACAGTTCGACCGGCACGTTGTCGATAATAATGCCGAACTCCCGGCCTCGTGACTCGAGCCGGCTCTGCTCGGTCGTGGCCGCCCGCTGCCTCCGGTTGCCGCCGTTCTCCGCGTCGAGATTGAGCTCCTCGACCACGATGTTCAGCGACCGTTCCTGCTTGTTGCGCATGACACGCAGCGGAATCGACACTCCCGGCTTGGACCGGACAACCGTGCGCACCAGCTCGTCGCTGCTCTTCACCGGCTGACCGTTCCACGAGAGGATGACATCGCCTTCCTCGAGACCGGCTTTCTCCGCGGGGCTTTCCTCTTCCACGCTGGTCACCACCGCTCCGGTCTTCGACTTCAGCCCGAGCTCGTCAACGGCCTGGCGGGCGACGTCGCCAACGAGGACGCCGACGCGGCCGCGGGTCACCTTGCCGCTGCGAAGCTGCGGGAGGATCTCCCGGACGCTGTTGCTCGGGATCGCGAAGCCGACTCCGACGTTGCCCTGCGACAGGCCGGTGGTCGCAATGGCGGTGTTGATGCCGATCACTTCACCGCGCAGGTTGATCAGCGGGCCTCCGGAGTTGCCGGGGTTGATCGCCGCGTCGGTCTGCAGGACATCGGCCCGGCGGAGCGTGGCCACGCGCATCCCCTCGCTGCCGCCGCGGGTCGCGCTGATGACGCCCACGCTCACCGTGTGGCCCAGGTCGAAGGGGTTGCCGATCGCCATGACCCAGTCGCCCGCCTGCATCTGCGAGGAGTCGCCGAACTTGACCACAGGCAGTTCGTGATCCGGCTTCTGCGTCAGTTCGAGGAGCGCGCTGTCGGTCAGCTCGTCACGGCCGATGACCCGCGCCGTGTATTCCTGATCGCCATCCTCGCCGTACAGCCCCACCTTGATACGGGAGGCTCCCTCGATGACGTGGTTGTTGGTGAGGATCAGACCGGACTTGTCGATGATGAAGCCCGTGCCGCGGCCCTGCACCAGTTCCTCGCGCGGCTGCGGACGCTGCTGGCGGCGTTGTCCCTGGCCCGGACCCTGGCCCTGGCCGCCCTGCCCGCGCGGCTGCTGCCGGAATAAGTCGGGCAGATCGTCGGGATCGAGACCGAAGAGCGCACTCTCACGCGCCTCCTGCCACGATTCGGCGCGAATGGTCACCACGGCAGGGGAGACCGCCTTGGCCACCTCCCTGAACGTCGTCGCGGTTACCGGCCCGGTAATCGGCGAGCTGTTGACGGCTGGAACGGCCACCGTCTGCGCTGAGCTCTGGGACGCCAGATCGAGACGCGACGCGAGGACCATCCCGACCATCACGCTCGCCACGACGACGAGCAGAAGATAAAAGATCGTTGATCTGTTGCGATTCACTTTTGCACCCTTCGTTAAAACGTCGTTCACAGTAGCGCTACGATTGCGGACTGGCGCTCACCCGTGACCACCGCCTCGCGCTCGCTGCGGTACACGTTGATCTCGGTGCGTACGCCGAAATGATCGAAATAGAGCCCGGGCTCAATCGTGAAGCCCGTTCGCGGCACAATCCGCCGCTCGTCATGAGTTTCGTAATCGTCCATGTGGGTTCCATTACCATGGACGTTTTCGCCGAGGCTATGGCCGGTACGGTGCAGCACGTGCTTCCCGTAGCCGCTCCCTTCAAGCACCTGCCGCGCCGTCCGATCGACCTCCCAGCCCCGCAAATCCTCTCCTGAGCCCGCCCGATCCTGAACCAGCTTCACCGCCGCGTCCCGCGCGTTGACGATTGCCTGGAAGGCCGCCGCCGGTTCTGCCGGCACCTGGCGCGACGTCGCCCCTACCCAGGTGATATCGGCGTAGACCGCGCCGGGCTGCGTCTTCTTCCCCCAGAGGTCCAGGAGCAATACCTCGTCCGTAACAATCACCCTGTTGAGTTCGACGGAAGGCAGATAGTGAGGGTTGCCGGCGTTGCCGCCCAGTGCCACAACTGGAGGGGCGTCGCTCACAAGGCCCTCGTCACGGAACCACTCGACCATGAGCTGTTGCAGATCGTATTCCGTCTGCCTGCGGCCGGATTTGAGCGCTTTTGAGGCGGCTTCGAACGCTTTGTCCTTGATCCGATACAGCGCCACGGAGGCCTCTTGATGCTGGGCGAGCTGGGCCGCTGACCAGGTCGCCTCGAACTGTTGGACGAGGTCCCCGGACGAAACGATCTCGACGCCTCGCTTCCGGACGGCCTCAACCGTCCCGGCATCCACCCGCGAAACGTAGGGAATGGCGCAGTCCGGTGAGTATTCCATCGCCACTCGCCGCGCCTGCCCCAGCAGTGCGGTCAGTCCGTCGTCGAGCTGCTGGCGTCCGGCGTAGGTGATGCGCGTTCCCGGCAGGTGGTCGAGATTGTGCTGCTCGATCGCATGGACCAGCGCGCGCGGTTCCCCGGAGCTGGGGATCAGGTAGTACCACCGGCGCGTCGTCATGTGCGGCCCGCCATTGAGACCGGCGAGCTGCTGTGCGATCGGATTCGAGCCGTGGAAATCGTAGAGCAGCCAGCCGTCGAGCCTGTCGGCAGCCAGCGCCGTCTGAATTGCACGGACATCCAGGGCCATAAGTCAGTATAAGGTGCTTGGGCCTTGGGCCTTAGGCCTTAGGCCTCGAGATTGCAGCACCAGCCATTGATGGCGTCTGCCTCTGAAACCAGCACCACAGGCTTGCCGCTAAGCGTCGCGGCACCGCTTGCCTATGCCGGCTGGTGGCTGACCGGACTGATCCTCTGGTTCGCGGAGCGCCGTAACCACGCCATACGCTTTCACGCCGCGCAGTCGATCGCAGCCTTCGGGCTCATTGCCGCCGTCATCGCCGGCTGCGGGCTGCTTGCGCTGTCCGCGCTCTCGTTCCTGCCGATGGCGTTCATTCCGCTCCTCTGGATGGCCGGGGCGGCCTGGGCGGGAGGCGTGCTGCTCTGGATCGTGGTGATGTGGAAAGCGGCGACCAGACGGCGCGCGTGGCGCATTCCGATCGCCGCTGAACTGGCGGACTGGCTTCTGCTGCGCCCCTGACCCTTCGACATCGCTCAGGGTCACCCCGAGCAACGTCGAGGGGTGAAGGAGCGCCCTACGAGTCAGCTAAACGAGCGCTCTACGAATCGGCCTTGAACTTCGGGACCTGCTTGGCGTCCACGCTGCCGTTCGCGTGCTTGAACGTGCGAAGCACTCGGTTCATATCGGGGTGCTTGGGCGAAGTCAGCACGAGCTCGATCACTTCATTCGGCATGAACGCTTTGGGATGCCGGGTGCGCTGGGAACCGCTGACGGTTTCACCCTTCGCGTTGTACCAGTACTCCGACCCTTCGAAGCCGACGAGGGGACCCTTCGACAGGTTCTTGATCTTGACTTTGGTGACCACCAGGTTTCCCTTCTGGGTGACCTGCGGTTGAAGAACCTCAATGGTCCCGGCGCCTTTGAAGGGCGTGACGAACTTGAGTGGGGCTGCCGCGGGTGCGGCGGCCGGTGCCTTTGTGGCCGGAGCCTGTGCGAAGACGACGGCGCCGCTTGCGGACGCCAGGAGCAGAGCGCCGACGACGCCGACGAGTGTCTCTGTGCGACCCATCATATTGACCTCCAGGGGCCTGAACTAAAGTCGACGGCCAGGGCGGCGCCATTATAGGCGCGTTTCACATCTCGCCGTTCCAGTCCTCCGGTTCGGGATTCGCCGACCGGAAGATCTCCAGATGCCACTTCCCGCCACCCCAGGGCTCGATGACTTCGGTGGCGACGACGTCCACCAGAATCTCGGCGAAGGTGCGGCCTTCCGGATCCCCTTCGAGGTGGTAGGCCGCCTCGTCCCAGCCGAAATTCGGATACAGGATCATCGACAGGAACAGGTCGTAGCCGTCGTCCACGACGATGATCTGGCCGCAGGGGCGCTTGATGGTCGAATGATAGACCAGGTACTTTTCGGCGCTGTGCGCCCGGATGTAACGTTTCAGCGCGAACTCGCGCGCGACGATCTCCTCGACGGCGATCTTCTTTTCCCAGCAGTCGCGGCAGTACCGCTCCTCACCTCGAGGCTCCGAGACCTCTTTCGCGCCGCAGAGCGCGCACTTCGCTTTCGCCACCGTGGACTTGCGGGCCATGGCCGACATTATATCGGGAGGCTCGCGACCGAGACGGGCCACGGAGTCGCGGAGGCGCGGAGTCAGGGAATCCCCGAAATCACTCCGCGTCTCTGCGTCTCCGCGGCCTGTGACTGTGTCAGGCGCGAATCAGGCCGAGCGTCTGTGTCCCGGCGGTGTAACCGGGCAGCACCCTCGCGATACCGTCCTTCGACAACCCGAGGTGTGTCGTCACAATCTCGTTGAACACATCACGGAAGTCCGTCGTGATGGCGAGGTCGCGACCCTCGAACCGCTGATCGGGCCGGAGCCCGGGCCACTTGCCGTAGACGCGGCCGCCCTTCACAGGACCGCCGAGGATCATCATCGCGTTGCCGTGTCCGTGGTCGGTACCGCGGTTGCCGTTCTCCGCGGCGGTGCGCCCGAACTCGGACATGGTGAGGATGACGGTGTCGGAGAGCCGCTCGCCAAGATCGGCAGCCAGCGCAGCCAGCCCGCTGGAGAGATCGTTGAGGCGCTGCGCGATTTGTCCCTGGGTGCTTCCCTCGTTGGTGTGGTGATCCCAGTTGTTCGATTCGGCAAACGCGACCTCGAGGCCGATGTCCGCCTTCGCCACGCGAGCGATCTCCTGCAGCGCCTGTCCGAACGGGGTGCGCGGATACTCCGCCGCCGGCCGATAGGGCGTGCCGATCGTCCGGAGCGTCTTCATGGCTTCGAACGCGTCCTTGGCCGTGCCCCGCAGCAGCGGATTGTCTGCCTCGGAGAACGCGCGCTCGAACGACTCGCGCGAATCCATCCCGCCACGCACGTCGAAGGTGTCCACATTGCCGAACGCCAGCGATGGTGCCTTGCCCTGCATCGCTCGCGGCATCTGCCGCGCGACGGCAACGCCGCGCAGCGGACTCGGGTCGTTCCCCGCGGCCTGCAGATAGCGATTCAGCCACCCGTCGCGCGTGCTCTTCACGCCGGGCGTGCCGCTCTCCATGTAGTCCTGCGCGTCGAAGTGCGACCGCGTGCGATCGTGCGAGCCGCTGGCGTGCACGATGGCGAGCGACTTGTTGTCCCAGAGCGGCTTCAACGCGCCCATGCGCGGATGCAGGCCGAAGAAGTCGTCGAGCGCGATGGCGCCGTCCTGCGTCCCGGGACGCGGCACGGCGATCGTCGGCCGGAGCTTGTAATAGTCAGCCTCGCCGAACGGCACGATCATGTTGAGCCCGTCCACCGCGCCGCGCTGGAACACGGCAATCAGCAGGCGGCGCCGGCCGCCGGCCGCCGCGGCCGTGCGCGCCAGGAATGACGGCGCAAAACCAAGCGACAGCATGCTCATCGCGCCGGACTTGAGGAAGATGCGTCGTGATGTCATGACAGCCTCCTCTAGTACCGCTGAAAGTCCGGGCCACCGATGAGCGCCGCACGTTGCGGCGTCAACTGCTGCGCGATGTTCATGCGCGTGACGAGCGCGCCGGCGGACACCCAGGTGTCGGCCGTGTCGTCATAGCCGGTCGGCGGCTGGCACTGGTAAGGCGCCATGCCGAGCTGCTGGAGCGCGTTGAGAATCTGGCGGTTGTCGCGCATGTCTCGTCCGGTTGCACGTACCGCGCTGACCACGAACACGAGCGGCGTCTTCACCTTCGCGCCGCGATGCTCCGCGGCGTAGAACTCCGGCGCGGTCACCAGCGTCCGCACGGTTTCGCGCAGGTCGCCCTTCGTCTTCGTAAACGTCGCGGCCACCTTGTTCACGAGCGCAACGGGCGGTTCGTCGTTGACGAAACGGCGCACGAGCTTCGTCGCGATGTGCTTCGCCGTTGACGGATGTGCGGCGACGATGTCCAGGACCTGTTCGCCGTCGTCGATGCCGCCGCCGGAGCGGATCGTGTGGCCGAGCACTTTCTTCTCGCCGCGATCGTGCAGGGCGGGCATGAACCGGAAGCCGCCGTCCTGGCCGTTGGCCAGCGTCCATCCCGTGAGCGCGCGCGCGACTTCGATGATGTCCTGCTGCGTGTAGCCGCCGTCGACGCCGAGCGTGTGCAGCTCCATCAGCTCGCGCGCGTAGTTCTCGTTGAGCCCGTTGCGCCGCGGTCCCTGCTGCTGTTGCGGCGGCATGTTGTTGTCTGCGCCCTGGGCGCCGGGGCCTTGAGGAAAGCGGCCGGCAATGCGCACCCGCCGCCGGTTGTTGACGTTCTGGAGCTGCTCGGCGGCCTTTGGATCCGCGCTCAGCCAGTTATCCAGGTAGAAGAGCATGGCCGGGCTCTTCGCGGTGGCGCCGAGGAGCTCGCGGAAGTTGCCCCAGACGTGCGGGCGGATCGCCTCGCGTTCGTAGTCGGGGAGAAACGACGACGTGCGACCCTTGCCGGCGAAGACGTTGAAGTGGTTGAACCAGAAGTCGACGAGGACTTCCTCGAGCTGGCGCTCGCTGTAGATGGCGCGCGTGATCTTCTGCGACGCAAGTGTCTGCACCGACTGCCGCGCGAACTGGCGATTTTGCCGCTGCATCTCCTGGCGCTGCTGTTCGGACGCGTTGCGGGCCGCGGGGCGGCCGATGCCGTCGGGCCGATCGGGAAGCGGTGTCAGCCTGCTGCCCAGTGCCGAGTCGTCTATAGCGGAAGGATTCAGCTGCTGGTCGAGCCAGCGCGAGAGGCCGAGCTTCTGAACGGATTCGACCTGTCCCGGCTGGGGACCGAAGGTCAGCCGGTTGAGCGCGTGCTCGACCGCCGAGCGGTCGGCTGGAACGTCAGCGGCTGCGGCCAGCGATGCCCTGTTCTGCATCGAAACCAGCGCCGCCAGCACGAAAACCAGTGCGAGGGGCCGACGGAAATTACGTCTCACGACATCCTCCTGAACGGGGCCAGGCAGCCACCTTCAGCTTAGACGGGACGAGGGCGTCAGAGGATATATCGCCGGGGGAAGGAAATTCTGTCAACTCCCGCAGTTGGGAGTTCTATTTCGCTACGGGTTCCCCTGCCAGGGCCGGCAGATACATATTTCGTACGTATTCCTTCACCATCCGGCGGGCGCTGAAGCGGGGGAGGACGGTCCGGATCGACTCCTTCACGACCTGCAGCCAGCGGTGCGGAATCCCGTCGGCGTCGCGATCGTAGAACGCCGGCACGAGCGTGTTCTCGAGCAACGCGTAAATCGCCTGCGCGTCCGCCCAGTCCTGCGCGCCGTGATCATTCGGGTCAGCCTGGCCCTCGACGAGCCAGCCGTTGTCGCCGGTGAACCCTTCGGCCCACCAGCCATCGCCGATGGACATGTGCGGTGTCCCGTTGATGGCCGCCTTCATCCCGCTGGTGCCGCTCGCCTCGAGCGGCTTGCGCGGGTTGTTCAGCCAGACGTCGCAGCCCTGCGTGAGGAAGTGCGCCACGTGCAGGTCGTAGTCGTCGACGAACCCGATGCGGCCGCCGAACTTCGGGTCGAGCGCGCGACGGTAGATTTGCTGCAGGTGATGCTTGCCGACGTCATCCGCCGGATGCGCCTTGCCGGCGAACACGAGCTGCACGGCGCGGCCGGGCGCGGTCAGGATGCGGGCGAGCCGATCGGCGTCGAGGAAGATCAGCTCGGGCCGCTTGTATCCGGTGAATCGCCGCGCGAAGCCGATCGTCAGCGTGTTGCTGTCGAACATCGTCCCCGCCGCGGCAATGCGCGGGGCCGGAACCGATTCGACCATCCATCGCGTGCGCACGCGCTCGCGGATGAAGTTGAAGAGGAATGCGCGCAGCGCCTGGCGCGCCGCCCACAGCTCTTCGTCAGGGATCTGCATCACGCGATCGACGATGGCCGGGTCGTCGTGGTGATCGAGCCAGTGGGCGCCGAGGTGCTTCTCGAGCAGGCCTGACATCTCCGAGGAGATCCAGGTCGGCACGTGCACGCCGTTGGTGATGAAGCCGACCGGGAGCTGATCGGCCGGCCGATCCGGCCAGATGGGCTGCCACATCTGCTTCGTGACTTCGCCGTGCAGCTTGCTGACACCGTTCACCGCACCGCTGGTGCGCATCGCGAGCGCGGTCATGTTGAACATCGGCCCGCCGCCGTTGTCGTGATGCCCGAGCGCCAGGAACTTCTCGCGGTAGCCGCCGAGGTCACCCCACGCGCCGGCCAGATGCGTTTCGACGAGATGGAACGGGAACGCGTCGTGTCCTGCAGCGACCGGCGTGTGTGTGGTGAAGACCGTCGTGCGCCGCACTTCTTCGAGGGCGTGCTCGAACGTCCAGCCGGCTTCGCACAGGTCGCGGATGCGCTGCAGCACGGCGAACGCTGCGTGGCCTTCGTTGAGGTGATAGACGGCCGGCTGGTGGCCGATCGCCTTCAGCACACGGACGCCGCCGATACCGAGGATGATCTCCTGCTGGATGCGCGTCTCGCGATCGCCCCCGTACAGGCGGGCCGACAGCTCGCGGTCCCACGGCGCGTTTTCCTCGAGATCCGTATCGAGCAGATAGAGCTTGACGCGTCCGACGCGCACGCGCCAGACGGCGGCGAGCACGGTGCGGTTGCCGAGCGGGACGGCGGTGATGGCCGGCTTTCCCTCGCGCGTGATCGCGGGCTCGATCGCGGCACCCTGCCAGTTGAGCCGCTCGTAGATTTCCTGCTGCCAGCCGTCCGGCGACAGCCCTTGATGGAAGTACCCCTGGGGATACATGAAGCCGACGCCAATCAGCGGCACGCCGAGGTCGCTGGCTTCCTTGCAGTGGTCTCCCGCCAGCACGCCAAGCCCGCCGGCATAAATCGGAAGCGACTGATGGAGCGCGAACTCGGCAGAGAAATACGCGATCGACTTGCCGCGCATCTCAGGACACTCGCTCTCGCACCAGGTGTTCTGCGCCGTGCGCGCGGCATCGAGCCGCGCGATGCTGCGGTCGTACGCGGACAGCCATTCGCGATCGTGAATCGCTTTCGCCAGCGCGTCCTGCGGGATGACCTGCAGCATGCGCACCGGGTTGTGCGCCGTCTGCCGCCAGAGCGGGTAGTCGAGACTGCGGAAGACGCGCCTCGCGTCGGAATTCCAGCTCCACCAGAGGTCGCGGGCGAGCTCGTCGAGGCGTTTGATGCGATCAGGTAGTTGGATCACGATGGAAAATGTTGATGGCAGAAAATCCTGCCGAGGATCGCATCGTAGCAGGATCGTGTAGACTGACACAGTCCCCATGGCACGAAACGCCAGACCTACTGCCGCGAAACGCGAACGCGAGAAGTCACTGCTCGAACGCCGTCAGCAGAAAGCCGCGCGCCGTCTGGATGCGAAAGAAAAAAGGCATCAGACTGGACCCCCGACCGCCGGCGGCGAGGATCCAGACATCGCGCACATCAAGCTTGGCCCCCAGCCGCTAGCCGACTGGCAGGTCGACGAGCAGGACGAAAAGTCCTAGTTCGCCGCGAAGCAGTACAACAACCCCGCACCGCCCGTATTCACCAGCGCCTGCTGGCTGCACCCGCCGGACTTGTGCGCGGCATTCCACGACGAATTGTTGCCGCCGGTCCGATCGTGATGGCCAAGCCATACGCCCGGGCCCTGACCTCTGGCCGTACCCTGCGGCGGATCCTGATTGCTCGTGTAGTTGCTGCAGGTCGTGTCCACTGTCTCGCTCGCGCGGGCGCGGCCATGCGAGTCGGAGCCTGTGATGATGTCGTGCTGGTTCGGCTGATCGCCGACGCCGTTGATCGGCATCGCCGCCTCGGTGAGCGCGTTCGTCTTGTTGATCTGATTGCGGTCGCGCTCGATGTCGCCGTGGAGATCCGCGACGTTGTTGGCGATCACCGCGCCGCGCGCGTTGTGCCAGGGCCCCGCGCCGATCCGGTCGCGCGCGTTGACGGCAGGCTGTCCGCCCTGCGCAGTCGCGCTCAGATACGCGCGCCACGTTCGGCCCTGCGGCGTCGGGATGTTGGCCGCCTTCGCGCGCTCGGCGCAGTACGCGTCGGCGCCGGCGAGCCCGCCGTAGTTGGCGCCGTCGCCCTTGCCGACGCTGGTGATGAAAAACGAGGTGGGGTTGGCCGCAGCGCCGCCGCCTCCGCGCCCGCCGCGTCCACCTTGCTGTCCGCCGGCAGGCGCCTGTCCCGCGGGTGCCTGCTGCTGAGGTGCCTGAGCGACCACGACCAGTGAGCCGATTGCGGCGAAC
>DATLLQ010000016.1:0-4524 GCA_035537775.1 Vicinamibacterales bacterium
AACGAGGTGGGGTTGGCCGCAGCGCCGCCGCCTCCGCGCCCGCCGCGTCCACCTTGCTGTCCGCCGGCAGGCGCCTGTCCCGCGGGTGCCTGCTGCTGAGGTGCCTGAGCGACCACGACCAGTGAGCCGATTGCGGCGAACGCAATCGCCGCCAGAACAGGATGAGTCCTTCGCATCGTTCCCTCCTCGGCGGGTCGCCTCGCCAGCAATGAGACTGCGGCGGATCCCGCCCTACGCAACCGTCAGAAGCCACGTAAGGTAGCACGGGCGTAAGATGCACCGTATGCGTACGACTCTGTTTCTTGCACTCGTTGTGTCGTTCTCCCTCCTGCTCGCTCCCGCCGCGCAGCAGAAGCCGGATCCCCGGCAGCAGCCTGGCGCGCCGATTACCGTCTTCGCGCCCGAGCAGCACGATCTCTACGACGGCCACTTCGTGATTTCGGCAAACCGGATCTACATGGTGGGCGGCCTCAAGGATCCCGTCGGCTGGGACCACATGGACAACGCCGCGAAGAACGTCCGTCTCGTCGGCGGCACAGTGGACATCGACGTCGACGAGATCAAGAACACCGGGAAGTTCGAAGCGCGGCTGAAGATCCCGGAAGGCAATCTCGTGCTCGCCGTCGACAAGTGGAACGAGTTCAATCCCTGCCAGAACGGTGGCATCGTCGCCTACCTGCACGAGCACGGCACCGACTCGGGGTGCGGCGACAACAACTGGCCGAAGACGTTCGTGTATCTCGCGGGTTGGGGCTTCGGGCACGCGACGCTGAACGGCAAGCCGCTCTACGACAACTACGAGATGCACTTCATGGTCACGCAGGGCATCCGCGACCGGCAGACGCTGAAGGTGGACTACCCGATGGCCAACAAGAAGGGGCCCGCGGGCGAAGTGAACCCCGCCACGCAGCAGATCGACTTCTACATCAGGAGCCCGCAGCAGAATCCGAAGAACACGCCGGCGCGTGAGGTGTTCATGCACTTCTTCGGGATGGAAGTGACCTGGAAGTAACCGGTGTCCAGGTTCTTCGCGCTCATGTTCTGCGTGAGTTCGGTATTCGTGTCCTTCGTGGTTCCCACCGCGGCGCAGGAGACGGATACCACGCTGATCGCACGCGTGAGCGCCTACGTCGACCAGCACTACTCCCGCGCCCTGACGCTCCTGGTGACCGAGACCACCGTGGTCCAGTCGGTCACGCCGCAGCTGGAGGTTGACGGGCCGCCGCGTCGAGTCGTGAGCGAGATGCGCATCGAATGGAGCGGAGCATTCGGTTCCGAACCGCGGGAGGTGCGCGAGTTGCAGAGCGCCAGCGGAAGCCGGTTCGGGCCATCAGGCCAGCCCGATTGCCTCGATATGCGATCGGTCACCTTTGCGCCGCTCGGATTTCTTCTTCCTGTCAACCGCGAGAAGTTCCGGTTCTCCGTCGGCCGCTTCGAAACGGTCAACGGCGTCAGCGCCCGGCGCATTGACTACGAGCCACGGCGGCCCGATCCCCCGCGCGTCCGCTGGAACGGCAAGTGCGGCTGGGTCGATTCGTACGGCCGCACGCGCGGCAGTGTGTGGGTCGAGCCGGCATCGGGGGAGGTGCTTCGACTTGAAGAGCGTCTGATCGGCCGCGTGAAGCTGCCGGGCCCTCCGGGAGACCCCAATGCGCCGGAATTCGTCGCCGAGCGCGCGGACACCACGATCGACTACGAGCGATTTTCGTTTGCCAACCCCGATGAGACGATTCTTCTTCCGGCGCGCGTGGTAGAAGTGAACTTCATCCAGAAATCAGCCTCGCCGCGCGTGCGTGTCGTCCGCACGTTTACGGAGTACCGAAGGTTCCTGGCGACGGTGCGGGTCATTCCGTAGAATTCGTTCGGATCGTTCGAGTCGTTCGGATCGTTCAACGGAGGAGAGCCGTGACGGAAACCGTAGCCGACGTGAGCCGGGAAATATTGATTGCGCGGGCGCGCGAGATTCGGCCGCTGCTCGAGCGGCATGCGAGCCAGACCGACTCACTGCGGCGTCTGCCGGACGATGTGGTGCGGGCGCTGCGGGAGAGCGGCCTGTGCCGGTTGATGGTGCCGAAACGCCATGGCGGTTATCAGACCAGCGTTCGCACCTACATCGAGGTGATGGCCGAGGTCGGGCGCGGATGCGCATCGACCGCGTGGGTGGCGAGCCTCGTCAACGTCTGCGAGTGGCTGGCCGGCCTGTTTCCCGATCGCGCGCAACAGGACGTCTGGGGCGCCAATCGCGACGCCTGGATTGCCGGATCGCTCGCCCCCAACGGCATCGCCATCCCGGTCGATGGAGGATGGCGCGTGTCGGGCAAGTGGCCCTGGGCATCGGGCAGCATGCACTCGCAATGGGTGGCCTGCGGCATCCACATGGAGAACGAGCGCGGCGAGATGACGAACCTCGGGTTGTCGCTGATGCCGATCGCCGACGTCACCGTGGAAGACACGTGGTTCATGGTCGGCATGAAGGGCACCGGCAGCAACACGATCATCGCGAAGGATGCATTCGTGCCGGAGCATCGCTTCCTGCCGTATCCACCCGCATTCCAGGGGCAGTACCGGACCGAGCACGTTGACGAGCCGGTCTACCGGGTTGCACTCGTACCGGTGACGGTGCTGATCCTGGCCGGATCGCAGCTAGGCGCGGCGAGCGCAGCGCTCGAGTACGTCGTCGCGAAGTCGAAGACCCGCGGCATCACGCACACCACGTTTCAGCGGCAGGCGGACTCGTCTGGCTTCCAGATGCTTGTCGCAGAAGCAGCGATGAAGATCGACACGGCGTATCTGCACGCCCTGCGCGCCGCGGACGATCTCGATCGCGCCGCGGACACACGACGACATCCTGATCTCACCGAGCGGGCGCGCGTGCGAATGGATACAGCGCTGGCAGCGAAGTACGCGCGGGAAGCCGTGGAACTGCTGGTGCAGGCCCACGGCACGTCCAGTCTGGCCGATCACAACCCGCTGCAACGGCTCTGGCGTGATGTGCATGTGGCCAGCCATCACGCCATCACCGAGTGGCAGGTGAACCTCGAGGTCTACGGCAGGGCGCTGCTCGGCGTCGAGCCGAACATCACCCATTTGATCTAACGGAACGCTACTCGGGTTTCACGCCTTCGGCACGGGGGCCCTTCGGTCCCTGTCCAGGCGTAAACGTCACGCGCTGTCCTTCGCGCAGTTCGTCGAACCTCGTGCCCGTTACAGCCGACTGGTGGAAGAAGTACTCCGTGCCGTCGGATGCCGCAATGAAACCAAAACCCTTGTCCGTAATCCGCTTGATCGTGCCGTTCGTCGTCGCCATCGTCCGAATCCTTTCGTCGCTGATGAGCCGGGGGAATCAGCGGTCCCGTCTCTATTGTGAAGTGATCGCACACTTCACGCCCGAAAATAACTGACAGGCTCAACCGGAGCCCGGTTGAGGTATGCGAATCGCGGGCCGTCCCCACAGGCTCACCGGATCGATCGTTGCTGCCCGCGCTGTCATGCGATTTCACCTGGTCTCGCTTGCTGCCGTGCTCACATTTCTCGTCGCTGCCGGTCCCGTCGCTGCACAGGATCGCGACAGTCTCCTCAACGGGGCTGTCATCGGGGCCACCGTTGGTGCAGGCGTGGGCATCGCGTTTACCCACGCCGTTCGTGATTCCGATCTCACAGCAGGTCAGTATGCGCGAAGTGCCGTCATCTTCGGCGCCATTGGCGCGGGCGTCGGTATCGGCATCGACGCACTGCTGAGTCGGAGCCAGCGTCCGGTGGCCCCCTCACGGCGCCTGTCGCTTGCTCCTGCTGTCTGGCACAGCACGTCCGCTGTCGTCGTGAAATGGCGGTGGTGACACCCTATCTCTTCATCACCATCTCTTCATCACCGTCACTGACCACCCGATGAAATTCAGGACGACAAACGGATACGCGAAGTAGGGTAACGGCGAAGAGGTCGGCAGGAGCCGCTCGCCGAGAAAAATCCGTGCAGCCACGACTCCGAAGAGCACTGCGGCCACGAACCCCACACTTCGGATCCATGTCGCCAGCCTCCCCGGGGAGTTAATGAGCAGCAGCCCGGCCGTCCAGAGCGCGACGCCTCCGCCAAACGACGGTACGCTCGCCTCCAGCCCCGCCGGCGTCCCGGCGATCAGCAGCGTCTCGCCAAGCGCGAAGACGATGAACCCGGCTGCAACCACGTCGTCGCCACTGCGCAGGAACTTCACCGCCAGGAGGACCGTGGCGACGACGACGCCCACGCCATCGATCAACCAGAAGACCTGGCGAGTGGCGTCGGTGGAGACCATCGTGCCGCCGATACCGAACGCCGCGCCGACGAGCAGGCCGGCAACGATGACGCGATCACTGGTTTTGCGAGTCATGTGACGCTCGATCATCGCGGCGTGACGGCCAAGGAGCTATGGGTGCGACACCGCGACGGGAGAGTGCGACGCGGATCATAAGCGGTGCGACGGGACTTGATAAACGTGCGGCCGCTCAGGGTGGGCAGTGGGGTCGTCGCCACCGCGGAGGCTGCGGCCG
>DATLLQ010000017.1:0-16792 GCA_035537775.1 Vicinamibacterales bacterium
CTCATCGTCAGAACCCCTCGTTGCCGAGCCCACACCCCGGACAGATCGCGCGGGTCGTGCGGGACGGATGGCGGCGGCGGGGACGCATCGGGGGCGGCTCCTCCGCGGCCTCGCTGCGCGTGCGGGAGCGAAGGCATAAGCGACAAGCTGATTAACACGACGCTGAACGCAGCAACACGAGCTCGCATTGACGACTCCTTCCCGCCTTTCGCTACGGCGAGGCAGGCGCTGACCGCTCAGTTGATGGGGTTTGCCGTTCTATCGCCTGCAAGAACCTGTTTCCCGTTGACGATAATCGGCTGCGCTCGGTTGATGAGCCCAACCGGCGTGCCAGCCTTTGCAGGGCGGACCGTGATGGTGATCTGGTCACCCGCCTTGAAGGTGGTCTTCGTCCATCCGGCTGCTCTCAGAACGCCCGGGCTGTTCATTTCTATGGCCCAGTTGAGGACTTTTCCGCTCGCGTCTTTCACATCGAAATAGAGCGCGGCGTGCGGGTTGATGAATGCGAATTCGGTGACAACGCCGCTGAGGGTGACCGATTTCGTGCTGTCGTAGGTACCGGTGCCGTGATGCGCGAGCACCGGCACCGACATCATGAGAAACCCGGCGGCCAGGGCCGTTCCGACTGCAGCTTTCATACAATGCCTCCTGTAAAGAAGACCGCCGCCAAGCACGGCAGGACTAAAGTCCTGCGCTAACACCAGACCAAGGTCCTGCGCTAGACCTTGACCTTCGTCTCGATCCAGCCGCGTATCACGTCGAGAACGTGCGTTCTGTTAACCGCGAAAGGGCCCTAATGCTTCCTAAATGCTTCCTATCGTCCTTCTTTTTCGCCAGTGCCTCCGGCTTGTAAGGAATCGCGCCCTCTTCCACGATGCCCAGGCCTCCAGGAATCGCACCGGCCGCACCGAGCTCCAGCACCGGTCCCGGAGCCGCAGCGTGAGCCTCGATGTCCCAATACGCCGTGTTGAGCGCCTGCCAGATGCCGTTGAGGTTGGGCTTGCCGTCCGGCGTCCTCGGCGCCTTATATCCCGTCGTCTGACTCGTAACCGTCGCGACGGCCAGCAGTAGGCCGACCGCGACGATCACCGTCACAAGGGTCACACGTCCAAACTCGTTTCGCATGGCTTCCTGCCTGGCCCCGTCGCGAACATCGCGAGGAGGCCTGTAGTATCCGAATTGACTATCGAGTCGAGCCGACCGCGCCCTGCGCCAGATCATTTCTGATGACCTTTCCGCCCTTCATCACGAACTTCACACGTTGCAGCTCGGTGATGTCGGCCAGAGGGTCACCGGAAACGGCGACCAGATCGGCGAACTTACCCTTCGTGATCGAGCCGACCTGACCCTGCCATCCCATCGCCTCCGCGTTGACGATCGTGCCAGCCTGGATGGCTCTGGCCGGACTCATGTGAGAGCGCTTCACCAACGACTCGAATTCGAGCGCCTGAGTTCCGTGAGGAAACGTGGAGCCGTCGGCTCCGCTGCCAACCATTGTCTTGAGCCCCTTGGTGGCAACCGCCATCGCAACAGCCTTGTCGAAAATAGGAATCATCCGGAACTTGCCGCCGGTATTCTTCGCGTCGTTGTCGTCCATGTACGGCTCGGTGTACCGAACCAGTGTGGGATCGAAGAAGAGCCCTTTCTGCACCATCGTGTCGAGCTGCGCTTGCGTCAGGCCGTACCCGTGCTCGATGGTGTCGCAGCCGGCGGTGATGGCATATTGAAGCCCGTCGCCGCCAAAGTTGTGGCAGGCTGCTTTGCGCCCGAGACGATGGGTTTCGTCAATCAGCGCCTGCAGCACAGGCAACGGGTACATCAACACGTATTGCGCCTCGCCCGCCGGAGTAAACGAGTAGCCCCCCGTCGGATACAGCTTGATCCAATCCACACCGCGTTCGACGTGTTCTCGGACGGCCGCGCGCCCTTCCTCAGCCGAGCGAATGACCGCGCCGGCCAATGGATTCTCAGGAGCGGCCGGATCCGGGGGCTTCGCACCCCATGCGATGCCCCGGCCGGCCACTTGAAGCCTCGGGCCGTCGATGTCGCCCAGGTTGATCGCATTGCGTATGTCGATATCGCCGTATCCATTGCCGTGGGAGCTCATATCGCGCGCAGCAGTGAAGCCCGCTTGCAGATCGGCTTGCGCGTTCTGTATCGCCATAAGCGTCGACCGCTCCGTCGTCCAGTTCGGTCGGCGCGTGTTGTAGATGTGCGTGTGCGCATCGATCAAGCCGGGCAGGACCGTCGCCTGGCTCAGATCGATCACTTGAGCGCCGGCCGGAATCTTGACCTGTGCCTCCGGCCCGACGTCGGTGATTCGCTCACCCGTGAGAACCACCACCTGCTTCGACAACATCTGGCCTGTATTGCTGTCGAACAATCTCCCGGCGCGCACGGCGACGACTCGAGGAGCCGGAGGGCATTGCAAAACGCCGCCCTCAGGTCCCACGCACGGCCGCGTGCCCGCGAATCGCCACGGGGCAGGAGCCGGCTGACGGCCCGGCGTGGCAGGGGCTTGCGCAGACAGGAGAGTCGAACACAGGACCGCGCTGAACAGCACCGCGCCGCCGACGCTTATACCCGGCACGACTTTCACGCGAATCATGACCCCTCCTGCCCCCTGCAACGGACGTCCCCTGCCGTCGTGTGCTGCGGGTTCAATCGGACGATTTATACACCTGCTGGCCTTCGAACGTAAGCGGCAATCCACCTTTGATGATCAACCCTCAGTTTGCTAACTTTGGAAACCTCAAACACATCCACGGACACGAGGAGGATTCCATGCGTTGGCAAACCAGATTCATCATCGGGTTGACCGCCGTGATCGTGGCAGCATCGGCCCCTCCCTTACGGTCTCAGGGTGGGGGCGCCGGTGGTGCCCAGGCTCAGGCTCGAAAGTTCCTGGCGTCGCCCACGCAAGTCGTGGCCATTCGTGCCGGACGCTTCTTCGATGCCACGTCGGGAAATATGTTGAACAACCAGGTGGTCCTGGTCAGGGGCGACCGGATTACCGACGTCGGTGCCGCGGTGCCGATTCCAGCCGAGGCCCGAGTGCTGGATCTCAGTTCGGCGACCGTGCTTCCCGGGATGATTGACGCGCACGTACACGTGAACACCGGCGGCGAAACAGCCGCCGAACGTGTTCTCATCGCGTTGGCGAATGCTCTCACCGATCTCGAGGCCGGCTTCACGACGGTCCTTGACATGGACTCTCGCGGTGGATTCAACACCGTTGACCTCCGTGATGCCATCAACGCCGGCCTCGTCCAGGGGCCGCGGATGCAGGTGGTCGGTCAATCGATCAATCAACGAGCGGGCAACTATTATGCGGACGCCGAATCGTTGCGTTTCCTCGAAGGATTCATCGAGAACAAGAACGTCAATTCTCCATGGCTCGCCCGCGCGGCGGTGCGCGAGGCCAAGCTGCACGGGGTCGACTGGATCAAGATCTACACGACTCAGGATTACGTCGGCCAGATGCACATGTGGAAACCGGACGACACCCTGGTAGCCAGCCCGTCGTTGACCCTGGAAGAAGTCGAGGCGATCGTCAACGAAGCTCACCGCCTTGGTTTGAAGGTGGCTTGTCACACCTACGGGGGCGAAGGGATGAACAGCTGCCTGACCGCCGGCGTCGATGCTCCCAATCATCTGCTCGAGCTCGACGATGCGGGCGTGAGGATCCTGGTACAGAAAAAGCTTCCCTTCGTCGTCACGCTTGACGATTTGATCGGACTGGAGAAGGACGATTTGCGGGACACCGGCGGCAGGAACAGCCGCCTGCGCCTGGCAGAGAAGGCTTTCAGAAAGGCGGCGGCTGCCGGCGTGCCGATTGTGTTTGGGAGCGGCGCCACGTCCGCGGCCATTCCGCACGGAAAGCAGGCCGACCAGTTCAAGTACTACGCGAACTGGGGCCTCACTCCGGCCAGGGCGTTGCAGACGGCCTATCTTCCGGCCGCCAATATGCTGAACTACGGCTGGGCGAACCAGCTGGGAAGCATCGAAAAGGGCAAGTTCGCCGACATCATCGCGGTCTCGGGAAACCCGCTTGGAGACCTTTCCGAGATGGAGCGAGTCAAGTTTGTGATGAAGGGCGGCGTGATCGTTCGCAATGAGCTGACGAAATAGCTTGAATCGGCTTCAGGCTCCGGGCTTCAGGCTGGCGCCGGGGCAACCAGCAACCAGTTACCAGCTACCAGCAAGGCTTATAATTTGTTGGCGGAAGGGGATCTCGGGCCAGAGATGAGGTGAAGTATGAAACGCAACCGTTTCAGTGTCCTGGCGGCGAGCGTCGCTCTACTCGTCGCGGCCATCCCGGCACGCGCGCATCACTCGTTCCAGGCCGTGTTCGACGCGAATCAGCCGGTCACGGTGCGCGGGGTGATCACACAGGTCAAACTGGAGAACCCACACTCGTGGTTTTACCTCGACGCGAAGGACACGAGCGGCAAGGTCGAGAAATGGAGCTTCGAGGGCAGCACTCCGACATCCCTCATTCGGAGCGGCGTGAAGCCTGGCACGATCAAGGCGGGAGACGAGGTGACCGTCAAGGGCTATCACGCGAGGGATGCTTCCCAGAATGTCGGAGCGGCGCGCGAGATCGTCATGTCTGACGGCCGGGCGTTTGCCGTTGGTCCGCTCGTCGGACCGGGCGGACGATAAAGTCGCGTTTTCAGCAGCGAGGTGTTCGATGAAGCGCGCTGTGATCGCTATCGTATTCGTCGCCACGGTTGTCGCCGTCGCGGCTGCGCAGAGCGGGCCGGTTCCGCGCACGCCAGACGGCCGTCCCGATCTATCCGGCGTGTGGTGGCCTGGCAGTGATTTGCAGGTGAGGCCTCTCGCAGCGACCCCTGCGCCGGCGCCCGCAGCGCCGGCCGCCGCCCCACGACAGCCGCGGCCGTCGTTTGCCAGCCTCTATCAGCCGTGGGCGCTCGAAAAAGCCAAGACGCTCAGCGACAAAGACGATCCCTCGCTGCACTGCATTACGGTGGCCTTCGGCACTCTGAACATCAGCTTGTACGCCATGGGGGTCGTCGGTCAGATCGTTCAGACGCCGAAGTTCGTGGTGATGCTCACGGAAACGTACCACGGCTTCCGCATCGTCCCCACGGACGGACGCAAACATCGCGACGACGTACCGCCTTCGCTCCGGGGCGACTCGATAGGCTGGTGGGAGGGAGACACGCTGGTCGTCGACACGACCAACTTCACCGACTCGAACTGGATGGCAGCCGAGGGCTTCGTGTCCTTTCACTCCGACGCCCTGCACATCGTCGAACGGTATCGCCGCGTGGATGCGAACACGCTCGAGGTCGAAGCGACCGTCGAGGACCCGAAGGTGCTGACAGGCCCATGGATTGTCCCCAAGCAGACCTTACGGCTCGCACCTTTTGATCAGATCATGGAGGTAGGTTGTACGGGGACAGCGACCGCCGCCCTGATGGATGCCGCGTCCAAGGTGAACTACGGAAAGAAGTAAGCCGCGCTGGCGGTTCACGCGGACGAACTTAACGTCGACCTGGACCGAGTCGCCCGGCTGATCCTTCGAAAACAGGCGCATCTGTTTGGGCCGTCGCTTGCGGCGAGTGGGCAGGCGATTTAACCCGAGATCGCGGAACAGCCGCTGAATGGTTTGCGCGGCAATCGACATGCCGTGAACCCGCAGCGGCCAGATTCGCGTGCGATCCGCGCCGAAACGGTGCTCGAGCCGCGCTTGCTTGACGAGCGGAATCAGCTCGGGCGCCACGCGACGCCGGCGCCGCTTGGGGTAGCGGGGCAACAGGCCCGCCGGGCCCTGAGCGTCGCGGCGGTCGCGCCATTCGCGGACCGTCGTGCGACTCAGGGCGAAGTGGCGCGCCGCCGGCTTCAGCCCGTGCCCTTCCGCATAGGCGAGGACCTTGAGGCGTTGTTTCACTCGGACGCGGTATTGAGATGGAATCACGACGTCGGACATCGCTGCTCCCTGGTCGAAGAAAAATGCGACCGGTGAATCCTGCCGGTCCTGTGGAAAACGAAGAACGCGTTTTCCACACGGACCTTGGACGCGCAAACAACGCGCGCCCACAGGATTAACCGGCATCATCCTCTTCGGAAAAGGGGCCAGATCTTAAGAGGTTATTTCACAAGCCGGGGGTCGCAGGTTCGAGTCCTGCCGGGCGCGCTTTTTCCTAAAGAATCGGCCGATCTCTCCTGAAGTGGAGATCCCGCGGCGAACACAAATCGAACAAAGTGATCAGTCTCGCGAGTTCGCGCCAGAACTCGCGGATTTCTCGATCGCCAGATTCCGGGGCATTTTCGAAGCCCAGTCGCTCGCCGGATGAATGCAATGTCAAGAACGCATCGTGATCACCGGCCATGGAGTCCGGAGTCGCTTTACCGTTTACGGCACAAAGGGCAATGTGAAGCCATGAACGAGCTCCGTCACTCGATCAACTCGCGTGCGAGCTCGGCGTTCACCAACGTACGTTGCGGGCGGCAGCGCGAACCGGTCGATTGCACGTGACGTTCTCGTCGCGGTCGGCTTTCGGCCGCCCGATACGCCTCGCGACGCGAGCGGCTGGCCAGGCGTTCATGCGGAGAGACTACCGGCGTTATGGAGGGCAGAGCCCGGCCGTCGCGCCGCTTCCGTCGGTTCCTGATGACTACGATGCACGTCTCAAGCGCCTTCGACGCAGGTTGCGACTGACGCAGAGCGATCTCGCACGCCGCATTGGGGCCGCGAATAAAGCGGTCGTGTACCAGTGGGAATCACGCCACCGCAGACCCTCCACCGTCTTTTGGGAAAGAGTGGAAGCCCTCGGTGCGATTCGGCTGGATTCGTCTCGGGCGCCAATTGCCTCGAAAGTGGCCCCAAAAGACTTCGTCGATGTCCTCGTTATCGACTCAATGGAAGAATCCGCGGCCCATCAGTAAACCCTGGGCGACTTCCCAGGGGTAATCGTTTCGCGCAGCGCCCAAAGAAGGGCCAGACGGCCATCGAACAGGGCCGCCTGACCCGGTCTGGGTCCTTTGGCTGTTCCGTCTTACCCGCTGGTTCGACAGCTGCCAGGCCCGGGCTCCACCGCGTTAGTGACCGGGGGGTGGGCCTGGCGGCCCGAGGATGATGAACCCGTTGCGCTTCGCGATCGGCGCGAGCTGCGCAAGATCGGGAGGCGTTCCCTCCAGGGGCGGCGGCAGCACGCGCGCGGGCGCCGGGTGACCGACTTCCCGCAAGAATCCCTCGAACTGCATCGGCGCGAAGCCCACGAGTATCCGCGTCGGCTCTGGGCCGGCGCCGAAAAACGTGTGTGGCACGCCCTTAGGGCCAAACGCGAAGCCGCCCGCCGTCAGATCCAGACGCGTGTCGCTGACGTATACGGTGAGGTTCCCCTCGAGCACATGGAACCATTCGTCCTCTTCGGGGTGCACATGCCACGGGGGACCGAGCCCGGGCGGCATGAGGATCTCGATCAGGCCGTAGCGTCCCCCGGTGTCCTCCCTACCGATCTTGATCGTTTCGAGCATGCCGAGGAGCCAGAACGCCTCGCCTTCGTCCTTCGCCAGCCCGTAGCCACGCGTCGCGCGATCTGCAGTCACTGTCAACATGAGACAGTCTCCTTCTGAATAATCGTTTTGCGGAATGCGACGACCGTCCGACCGGCATTGTCCGACGACGCAACAGCTTTGATGAGGGCTGGGAGAGGTGCCGGCAGAACGCGCCGGCCACAGGGACAGGACTCAGGAAAGTGGGCTGATTCTACACCCTGCCTGGCGCCTGCGGCAAAAAACTTCACTGTAACGAGCAGGCCGCGCGGAGGGGATTACTCCCCGGTGACGCCGATCTGGCGACCAACTCGTGCCGATATTGCTCATCACTTGGCGACTACTCGTTACTATCGGCAGCCGAAGGCAACCACGAATTGGCTCCCGCCGCACGAATCTGTAGGTCGCCATTCAACGACAATTCGTAAGCTGGTCTGGGGGAACGAGTTGACCGGCGGCCGCCTGCTCAGGACAATGGCGGCACGACTGGCGTAAGGAAGAGCACTCGGCAGCTGGTGCGTTGTCGAAGGATCGGCGATTGGCGCTCTCCACCTAGACAACGTTTAGATTTGCAAAACAACGTTCAGTCTTGAGGTCGCTGGCCGTCCAAATGAGGAATATTCCATGACTGGAAAGAAGGTGTGGCTCATCACGGGCGCTGGACGAGGCTTGGGAGTCGACATCGCCAAGGCCGTCTTGGCAGCTGGCCACTCCGTTGTCGCCACGGGCCGCGATGCTGCGAAGGTCGCCGCCGCAGTGGGCGACTATGACAACCTACTGATCATCAAACTCGACGTTACCCGCCCACTGGATGCGAAGGCAGCGGTCGAGGCCGCCGTCGCGAAGTTCGGCCGACTCGACGTCCTTGTCAATAACGCGGGCAACTTCTTCGCCGGCTTCTTCGAGGAGCTAGGTCCCGAACAGGTCCGCAATCAACTCGAGACGCTGCTGTTCGGCCCGATGAATGTCACTCGCGCCGCCCTGCCGGTGATGCGTAAGCAACGCTCTGGCCTACTGCTCACTATCTCCTCGACCGCAGGCATCGCCGGCCAGATGTTCTGCACTGCGTATGCCGCCGCGAAGTTCGGCATCGAGGGGTGGATGGAGTCGCTCACGCCGGAGATCGCCCCCTTTGGAATCCGCACGATGCTGGTCGAGCCTGGTTTCTTCCGCACCGAGCTGCTCACCAACGACTCGACCACCTATGCCCAGCCCACCATCGACGACTACGCCGAGCAAACCAAGGAGATCGTCGCTGGCTGGAAGAGCATGAATGGGAAGCAAGGTGGCGACCCCGCCAAGCTCGCCGACGCCCTCGTGAAGCTCGTCGAACTCAAGGAGCCGCCGACCCGTTTCGCTGCTGGCGCCGACGCCGTGCAGACGTTCGAGACCAAGGCCAAAACGCTGCTCGCCCAGGCTAACGCCCACCGCGAGCTGTCCACCTCCCTCGCGTACGACGACGCCTAGCCAAAGATGTTGTCCCCGGCAACAGCAAATTCAACTATGCGCTGCACGCGAAGCGCTGACGCTGCGCGGGTGAGCGCCGGCGTTAGTCTCCATAAACGCCGTACTGTTTACCAATATCGTTTTAAGGAAATCAGCGGGTCCCGACGTCCGCACTTAAACCATTTGGCGATGTGATCCTGTGGCGCAACGACGCCGCACGCGCCCGTAGCTCACTTGGATAGAACATGGGCCTTCTAAGCCGGGGGTCGCAGGTTCGAGTCCTGCCGGGCGCGCGACCTCTCATTCGCGCGGTCGCTCATCCCGAGCGCGCAGTAGTCGCGTGGCGACGGAGGCGGGCCCGGCGCGCCATTTCGCACGAAATTCGCCGACTTCGAAGAGATGCGAAATCGCTCGGCGAAGACAAATCGAAAAACGACCAACGATGCGGACCTTGGACAGCGCGCACGCGGCTTCTTCAAGAGCTGATTTACGCCACCCGGCAGGCGGGTTCAGCGTCCTGCTAGGCAGCTACGGGTTGGATTCGCGCCGAGTAATCACCGCAGTCTCATGCGCACGAGGCGGAATGGGCGTCGGGGACGCCAGCCAACGGGACTATTCGTTGAGCATGAAGGATTTGCGACCATCGATAGTCCCCCAAGGTGCAAGCGATTGGCCCTTGAACTGCCCGCCCGGTCGTGCGACTCTCGCGGGGTGCATCGCGGGTACGGGATGGCCGCGGCGGTTCTCGTGTCAGTGGCCGTGTCGGTCTGGTCGCTTTCCGGTCAAGCGGCTATCACGTCGCCGTCACAGTCTTCATCCGCCAGTCCGGGTCCACAGTCCCAGCCGGGCACGGCGGCGGTCAGCACGACGCAATCGCCGACCACGCACGTCTCACCCACGGCTGCTGAAACACAGCGCGCGTTGCTCGACAAGTACTGCGTCCCTTGTCACAACGATCGGCTGAAGACGGCCAACCTCTCGCTGCAGGGTCTCGACCTGACGAAGGTCGGCGATCACGCCGAGCTGTGGGAGAAGGTGATTCGCAAGCTGCGCGCCGGCGTGATGCCGCCACCCGACGTCCCGCGGCCGCCGCTCGCCGACTACGAGGGATTGCGCGACTGGCTCGAGGCCGAAGTCGATCGGGCCGCCGCCACGAAACCCAACCCCGGCTCCGTCGTCCTGCATCGTTTGAACCGCACCGAGTACGGCAACGCCATTCGCGATCTCCTCGGCCTGGAGATCGACGCCACCACGCTCTTGCCACCCGACGATTCGGCCAACGGCTTCGACAACGTCGCCGGCTCGCTGACGATCTCACCAACGTTGCTCGAGTCGTATGCCACGGCGGCCGCTCGCGTCTCGCGCATGGCCGTCGGCTACTGGAAGTCGCCGACCGAGGCCACCTATCTCGCGTCGAGCGATGCGTCGCAGAACCAGCGCCTCGATGGCATGCCATTCGGCACGCGCGGCGGGATCGTCGCCCGCCACGATTTTCCAGCGGACGGCGAATACAAGTTCTCGATTCAGAACTTCGGCATCGGCAGCTTCATCCCCGGCGAGCAGCTGGCGCTCATCATCGACGGTGAGCGTGCACATGTGTGGCCGTACAGAGGTGTCGGACTTGCCGTCGGCATGACGGCGGACACCGACGGCACGCTGGAGGTCACCGTTCCGGTTCGCGCCGGTTCGCGCACGGTGGGCGCAACGTTCATTGCCACCAACTACCGCCCGAGCCTCGACATCATCCGTCAATACGACCGCAAGTCGCTCGAGAACAATTCCATCCCGCAGCTGCAGTACTACCCGGCGATCGGCTTCGTCCGGATCCAGGGCCCGTTCAACGCGCAGCGGCCGGAGGATTCGGTCAGCCGGCGCAAGGTCTTCACGTGTCGGCCCTCGGCGACGATCGGTGAATCAGCCTGTGCGAGGCAGATCCTCACCACGCTCGCGCGCCGCGCCTACCGCCGCGCGCCGACGGCGCAGGAGATCACGACGCTGCAGACGTTCTTCGATCAGGGGCGGCAGGACGCCACCTTCGACGACGGGATCGAGCTGGCGCTGCGGCTCATGCTCGCCAGCCCGCAGTTCCTGGTGCGTAGCGAGCGCGAGCCGGCAGCCGTGCGGGCGGGACAGCCCTACCGCATCACGGATCTCGAGCTGGCGTCGCGGTTGTCGTTCTTCCTGTGGAGCAGTCTTCCGGACGACGAACTGATCACCGTCGCCCGGCAGGGGCGACTCAATCAGCGGAAGGAGCTCGAGCAGCAGGTACGGCGGATGCTCGCGGATCCGCGCTCCGAATCGCTGGTGTCGAACTTCGCGCAGCAGCTGCTCTACCTGCGCAACCTCCCAGCCACGTCACCCGACGGCATCTTCTACCCGAATTGGGACGATGAGCTCCGCCAGAGCTTGAAGCGCGAAGCGGAGCTGTTCTTCGAGAGCGTCATCCGCGAGGATCGCAACGTCGTCGATCTGCTGACCGCGGACTACACCTATGTCAACGAGCGGCTCGCACGGCACTACGGGATTCCCAACATCTACGGATCTCATTTCCGCCGCGTGACGCTGCCGCCGGAGCTGGACTACCGGCGTGGCCTGCTCGGCAAGGGCAGCTTCCTCGCGGTGACGTGGACGCAGAACTTCCGCAGCTCTCCGGTCAAGCGCGGCGTGTGGGTGCTCGAGAACATTCTCGGCACGCCGCCGCCGGAGCCGCCGCCGAACGTGCCGGCGCTCGAAGAGACGAAGAGCGACGACGGCAAGGCATTGACGCTGCGCGACCAGATGACGCGGCATCGTGCCAACCCAACGTGTGCCAGCTGCCACAAAATCATGGACCCGATCGGATTCGCCCTCGAGAACTTCGACGCCGACGCGAGCTGGCGTGTGAAGCAAGGTGGCGAAGGCGGCATGCCGATCGACGTGAAGGTGAAGCTCTACGACGGACAGGATGTCGACGGACCGGCCGGTTTGCGCACGGCGTTGCTGCGCTACTCGCCTCAGTTCGTGCGCATGTTCATCGAGAAGACGATGACCTACGCCGTCGGCCGCGGCGTGGAGTACACGGACATGCCGACGATTCGCACGATTGCGCACGATGTCGCCCGGGACGGGAACCGGTTCTCCGCGATCGTGCTCGGTGTCGTCCGGAGTCCGCAGTTCCAGATGAGAGTCAAGAGTTCCGACGTGTCGGTCGGCACGAACGCATTGAAGTAGGTCGTATCCGGCTGCAGCCGGACGAGAGGACGCCATGTTTCTGACGAAGCGACACATCCCGCGGCGAACGTTCCTGCGCGGTGCCGGGGTGACGCTGGCGCTGCCGCTGCTCGAGGCGATGGTTCCGGCGCTGACACCGCTGCGAGCGACGGCGGCCGGAGCGCCGACGCGCCGCTTCGTCGGCATCTGGCATCCGCATGGGGCGGCGCCGGGCTACTGGAGCCCGCTGCAGGAGGGCAGGAATTTCGAGTTCTCCTTCATCACCAAGCCGCTCGAGGCCTTCCGCGACCGCACCGTTCTCGTCACCGGGCTCGACATGCCCGAGGCGATGGCTACGACCGACGAGCCGGGCGGCGACCACGCGCGCGGCGCGGTGCTGCTCTCGGGAGCGCGGCCGCGCCGGAATGCGGTGAGCCCGTTCCTCGGCGTCACGATCGATCAGCTCATCGCCAGCAAGTACGGGCAGGACACCATCCTGTCCTCGCTGCAGCTGGGCGTCGAAGACACCGGCAACTTCGGGAACTGCAACTGGGGCTACAGCTGCGCCTACACCAACTCGATTTCGTGGTCGTCCCCCACGCAGCCGCTGCCGACGCAGGTGAATCCCCGCGTGGTGTTCGAGCGGCTCTTCGGGGACGGCACGAGCGCGGAAGAGCGCACACGCGATCGGGCGCGCAATGCGAGCGTGCTCGATGCGGTCGTCGGACAGCTCGCGACGTTCAGGACGGGTCTCGGCGCCGCCGACAAGGCGCGGGTCGATGCCTACACCGACAACATCCGCGAGCTCGAACGGCGTATCCGCATTGCCATGGAGAACGCCGTCAAGGAGCCCACCGCGGACGTGCCGTTCGGGCTGCCGGAAAACAGGCACCTGCACTTCCGGCTGATGTACGACCTGATGGCGCTGGCATTCGAAGGCGACATCACGCGATCGATCACGTTCATGCTCGGCCGCGACCTTAGCGGCGCGAGCTTCCCGGAGTCGGGATTCACCGGCGGCTGGCACGGCACCTCGCACCACGGCGACAAGCCGGAAAACATCGCCAATTACGCCAAGGTGAACCGCTATCACGTGCAGAACCTTGCATACTTCGTCGACAAGTTGAGCAAGATTCCCGACGGCGACGGTACCGTCCTCGACCACGTGCTGATCTACAAGGGCAGCAACATGGGCAACTCGCATCGACATGCCCATGAGAAAGTGCCCGTGATCCTGGTTGGCGGCATCGACGGCACGTTCAAGGGGAACCGCCACCTGGTGTTCCCCGACAACACGCAGCGGACGTCGAACATGCTGGTCAGCATCCTCCACCTGTACGGCATCGAGCAATGGCTGACGCCGAACGGCAAGGACATGACCGACAAGCTCGGAACAAGCACCGGGCACCTGAAGCCGCTCGAGATGGTCTGATGGCACGCACGCCCAGAGTTGCGTTGATGGGTGTCGTCGTGGCGCTGATGGCCGGAGCGCCGCTCGCCGCGCAGCTCGCGCCCCGGGCGACGAGACCACAGGTCGTCCCGCCTCAGGGACCGGTGCGGCAGGTGATCTTCAAGAACTGCACCTCGTGCCATGGCATCGACGACTACGCCTACAACGCACTCGACCGAGCCGGGTGGGACGCGCTGCTGACCGCCAAGCACAAGGAGTCGAAGGCGCCGATCCCAGACGATGAGAAGGCGGTGCTGCTCGACTGGCTGGCGGACCGATTCGGTCCGGACACCAAGCCGTTTCCGCGCGCCTACGTCGCGCGGGAAGTGACGACGTTCTTCTCGGACGGAGATGCCGAGGCGCTGGTGAACCGGGCCTGCACGTCGTGCCACGGAATCGAACGGGTGAACACCGCGCGCTTCAGTCCCGAGCGCTGGCGGGTCGTCACGGTGGACATGCGGGAGCGCGGTGCCAAACTGGATGACGAAGAGCTGGAACGGCTCGTGGAGTGGCTGGGCCGCACCAAGGGCACCAACGACAGTGACAGGTAGCCGGCGCGCGGCCGTCGCCGGGGTCCTCGCCTGCGCGACGATGCTGTTCGTCCTCGCCGGGACCCAGCCGAGTGCTGAGGGGCCGGCGCTGCGGCTGCATGCGACTGGCGTCGGCACGTCGCTGGCGCGGCTCACGATCGAGTTGAACCGCTGGTCCACCGACGCCGAGCGCGCACCGCTTCACGCCGCGCTCGCCGCTCCTCCGCCGCCGCCAGCGGGTCCTCCAGCGGCTGCGTCCGGCCGCGGCCGCGGCGGGCGGGGCGGAGCGCCGCCTCCAAGCCCGGATGCCCGGCTCACGGCCACCGTGAAGGCCGCGCCGACGTGCGGTTATATCTGGGGAGAGGGTGCGACAGGGTTTTCGATCAAGTACGCGTGGCGGTCGTCGTCGCCGGGCGGTACCGAGCGCGTCGTGCTCGTCACCGAGCGCCGGATCGCCACCCCGACGCAGCCGTCGGCATCCGACGCGCCCGGCGAGCAGGAGTTCACGGTGGTCGAGATGCGAATCGATCCGAACGGCAACGGCGAAGGCAAGACATCGCTCACCACGAAAGTCGTGATGGACACGTCGGCCAACACGCTCGCGCTTGACGCCTATGCGTCCGCGCCCATCCAGCTCAAGGTCACGCGATGACGCGCACCAGACACGCTCCCGGCACGCTCACGAGGCTCTGCCCTGTTTCCGTTGGGCTTCTTTTCCTCTGCGCGGGAGTCGCCCATGGCGCAACCGCCGACGTGGCCGACGCGGCCATGCGCGGTAATCGCGATGCGGTACGGGCGGCCGTCACGCGCAAGGCCGACGTGAATGCACCGCAGGTCGACGGCACCACGGCGCTGCATTGGGCCGTTCAGCGTGACGATGTCGAGATGGCGGACCTCCTGATTGCGGCCGGTGCGCGCGTGGCCGCTCGGACCCGGGAAGGCGTGATGCCGCTTCAGCTCGCGGCGATCAACGGCAGCGCGCCGATGATCGAGCGGCTGCTCAAGGCCGGGGCCGATCCCAACGCCGCCTTGACGCCGCGCGGCGACACCGCGCTCATGTTTGCGGCGCGCACGGGCAAGACCGAGCCTATTCGCGTGCTCGTCGGAGCCGGCGCCAACGTCAACGCCACGGAAAGCTGGGGCGGCACGACGCCATTGATGTGGGCTGTGTCCGAAGGGCACAGCGACGCGGCGCGGCTTCTCGTCGAGCTCGGCGCCGACATCAACGCCAGGTCGCACTACGTTGCCGCCGCCAACGGCCGCGGGTTCGAGGGCCGCACTCCGGTTGCCGGCCGGACCGATCCGAAAACCGAAGAGTTCGCCAGCGGCTGGCTGAGTCCGCTGGCGCTGGCCGCGCGCGAAGGCAACGTCGAGACAGTTCGCATCCTGGTGAACGCGGGCGCCGACGTCGATGCCATTAGCGGTGACGGCAAGACGCCGCTCGCCCTCGCCATCTTCAACGGCAACTACGACGTCGCGTCATTCCTCGTGGACAGCAAGGCCGACGTCAACAAGGCCGACGCCCAGCGGTTCACCCCGCTCTTCTGGGCGGTCGATCGGCGGAACATGGAAACGGCGCCGAACTTCCCGTGGATGGTGACCGCCGATCCGATGCCGCTCATTCATAAGCTGCTCGATGCTGGTGCCAACCCGAATGCGCTGGTCAACAACACGCCGCGCGCGCGCATGCGCGAGGGCTCGCCGAGGATCGTCTTCGCCACCGCCCTGATGCGTGCGGCGTTCGCCGCGGATCTCGAGCTGGTGAAGCTCCTGCTGGAGCGAGGAGCCGACCCGAAGATCCTCTCCAAAGACAGCGAGACGATGCTGGAGTCGGCGGCCGGCCTGGCCTTCATCCACGGCTATCACCGCGGGAAGTCGCCTGAAGAGCGGCTGCAGGTCGTGAAGCTCTTCGTCGATCTGGGCAACGACGTCAATCACCACGACGACTACGGCATCACGCCGCTGATGGCCGCCGGCAACTTCGGCAACGTCCCGATCATTCAGTACCTCATCGACGTCGGGGCCGACCTCGGCGCGCACGACCTCGGCAAGAAGAACGACGGACAGTTCGGCTCCAGCAACGAGCCGCTGATGCCGATCGACTACGCCATCGGCGTCGGAACATTCGTGCCGAACAACGCCGTCATCATCCACGAGGAAGCCGTGGCCTTGATGGCCACGGTCATGAAGGAGCGCGGCATCGTGCACACCACCTCGGAGTGCACGCTGCGCGGCTTCACCTGCTCGCAGGTCAAAGTGGATCCCAAGGTTGCGACCCCGGCCGAGATCATCCGCGCGCGCAAGTTCGCGATCGGCCATCAGGTCGAGGGGCTCACCGGCGGCCTCGAAGCGAAGTAAGATCTTCCGTCAACCTCTCGCCGCCGCACCGGCTTAATGCGGACTATCCCCCAACCTTCAACTGGTGAATTGCAAGTTGCAAGTTGTGAGTAACCCCGCGGCAACGAAGTTCATACCTAAACGCGACGAGTGCGACGTCACTTGACGAGTAAGCCCGCTGGGCAAGCAATATCGTTTATCGATCACTCCGAACTTGTCGCGCCGGAGCTCGCGTGGCGAGACGGTGAAACTCGTGAACAACGGGCCGCGCGAGCCACGGTCCGCAACTGCAGTGTTGGCGGTTGCACGCCGCCGA
>DATLLQ010000018.1:0-25733 GCA_035537775.1 Vicinamibacterales bacterium
CGCGTGACTTCACGGCGGCGCGCGTCTCGCGATCGACCTCACGCCGTCTGATCGTTTCGCGCTTGTCGTGCGCCTGCTTGCCCTTGGCCAGCGCGACCAGCGCCTTCACACGGCCGCCCTTGAAATAGAGCTCCAGCGGTACCAGCGTCAGGCCCTTCTCCGCCACCTTGCCGACCATCTTGCGGATCTCGTCGCGGCGAAGCAGCAGCTTCCGCTGCCGCAGTTCCTCGTGATTGGCCGAGCCACGATGGCTGTAGGGACTGATGTGGACGTTCATCATCCACACTTCCCCGTTGTCGATGCGCGCGTAGCTGTCGCGGAGGTTGACCCGGCCCTCGCGGATGGACTTCACCTCGGTGCCGAGCAGCGCGATGCCCGCTTCCCACGTGTCGAGGATGTGGTAGTCGTGGCGGGCCTTCCGGTTCTCCGCAATCGTGCGATGCGCCTTCTCGCGCTCGGTCTTCGGCCCGGCCATCGATCGCACTATATCGCGATGGCTCTTCTCGCCCGTAGTGTTCAGGGCGCGCAGAATTCGTCGGTACAGCGGCCGCGACGCTGGCGCCTCGCGGCGATGTTCCTGTAGACGGCATGACCGAGCTGATAGATCCCTGGCAGCGAACCGACGAGAAGCACCGGCCAGAGCAAGGGGACGACGCGGGACATTCGGAGGATGGCGTCGTAGCCGCCGGATCGGCGATCGGGTTCGACGACCCACATCTCGCGCATGATCTGCGCGTCGGTCAACCCGGGCGCAAGCCGCTCGCGGCGCTCAGGGTCCGTGCCGTCGGCAAAGGTCAGGCGGTTCAGCCAGTCGAGCCGGTGCAGACGCCGCACGCTTCGCCGGCACATCGGACAGCCGCCGTCGAACAACACGAGCACAACAACGAATTGTACCGTTCACGCTTCCCAAGTGCTCGCTTCACAATTCGTGTTCGGGGTTCTTGGTTCAGGTTCGGGTTCCGGGTGTCAAACGTTGGTTGCCAGCTTCGCCGCGAGCAGCGTGGCCGCGACCATGCTCGAGGGGTCGGCGACGTTCTTCCCCGCGATATCGAAGGCCGTGCCGTGATCCACGGACGTTCGGATGATCGGCAGCCCGAGCGTGACGTTGACGGAATCGCCAAACGCGAGGAGCTTGACCGGGATGAGCCCCTGGTCGTGATAGCAGGCGATCACGGCGTCGAATTCGCCGCGTGACGCGCGAACGAAAATTGTGTCGCCTGGATATGGGCCGCTGACGTTCACCCCTCGTTGACGCGCGGCTTCGACCGCGGGCTTCAGGATCCGGTCCTCTTCGCCGCCCAGCAGCCCATCCTCGCCTGCGTGCGGATTCAATCCCGCGAGAGCCAGCCGCGGTGACGCGATGCCAAACCTCGGAAGCTCTCGAGCGGTCAGATTAATCACGCCCGCGAGCAAGTCCGCCGTCATCAGCCGAGGCACCTCGGCGAGCGGCACGTGAACCGTGGCGAGGACGACCTTCAGCGGGTCGGACCAGAACATCATCGCCACGCGCGGGCTGCCGGTCAGGTGGCCAAGCAGGTCCGTGTGCCCCTTCCACGGCAGCCCCGCCCGCGCAAAGGCGAGCTTGCTGACCGGCGCCGTCGCGATCGCGCCGATGCTCCCGGACTGAGCATCTTTCACGGCACGACAGATCGCGTCGTAAGCGGCAAGCCCTGCATCGGCAGAGACGACACCCATCTCGAAGACGCTCGACGCGGGCGGTCCGTAGATCACTGGATCGCACGCCGCGAGCACGCGCGGATCCGCTGCGGCCCGAGCTGCGATCTCGGGGCCGATACCGGCCGGATCGCCCACGGTGATTGCGACGCGTGGCTTCCTCACAGCTGGAGAACGAGCCAGTCCGCTACGACTTTCGGGCTGGCATTGCGCTCGAGCGCGGTGAGCGCCTCATCGACCGAGGCGTAGGCGCGGACCGCACGATCGCTGTCGAAGGCGCCTGCCAGCGCACGAAGCTGAGGCGCCATGTCGGCATTCGCCAGCACTGCCGACTCACCCTGCGCGCTCAACAGACCGATGTCGCGCAGCAGCGACGCCATCGCGCGAAGGCACGCGGCAAGCTGATCGCGCTCGGCGGCAGGGGTCATCTTGCCGCCCGCAGGCGTCACTTCCCTCGCCAGGTCGAGCCGCCGCGAAGGATCAGACAGCCGCGCGGCGCGCTCCAGCAGCAGCTGCGCCATCTCTCTCGCCTCCGCGACATCCGCCGACGCGGCCGACAACGCCTGGCCGATGCTTCCGCTGGCGTCCGCTGCCGCGGCCCTTGCCTCCTTCTCGTCGTACTCGTGGTCGCGGATGAGCGCCGTTGCGACGTCCTCGGCAGACAGCTCGCCAAACCTCAGCCGCTGGCAGCGCGAGAGCACTGTCGGAAGGAGCGCGTCCGGGGCCGCAGAGACGAGCACGAACACAGAGGCCGGGGGCGGCTCTTCCAGGGTCTTCAGCAGGGCGTTCTGCGCGAACGGCGCCAGGGCATCTGCCTCGTCGATCACCACCACCCTGCGTTTGCCTTCGAACGGGCGGTAGCCGGCGCGATCGATCACCTCTCGAATCTGCTCGACCTTGATCGACCCCATCTCGCCCGGCTCGACGATGAGCACATCGGGATGCACACCACGCACGATGCGCTTGCACGATGCACACGTCCCGCAGGCATCTCGAGGCAGCTCCGTTCCGCTGACCGGCTGAAGACAGTTGATCGCCTCCGCAAGCGCAATCGCCGTTCGCCGCTTTCCTACGCCCCGAGCTCCGGCAAACAGCAGCGACTGCGGCAGCCTCTCCTCCGCGAGCGCTCTCGACAGCAACGCAACGATCCGCCGGTGTCCGAGTATCCCGCTAAACGGCACGCCTCTCCGTCCTGGCAACGAAATACACGGCGAGCCGGCGCATCGCCTCAGTGACGTCGGCGACGCTGGCCGATCCGTACGACAGCCTCAGGTGGCCTTCCCCGCTTGCGCCAAACGCCGACCCTGGAATCGCCACCACGTGCGCCTCGTCGAGGATGGACTCGGCCAGCGCCCTGGAGTTGGAGCAGCCGTCCACGCGCACGAAGCCGAAGAACGCCCCGTCGGTGGGCGTCCAGTGCAATTGCGGCACCTGACGGACGCCATCGATCAACGCGGCGCGTCTCTTCAGGAACTCGGGATGAAAGGAGTCGGCGTAGGTCCAGTCCTCCCGCAGCGCGCCGAGCGCCGCCATCTGGCCGATCGCCGGGGCGCAGATGATCATCGCATCCTGAATCTTGACCGCTTCGGCGCAGATGCCGGCATCGGCCAGCATGAAACCGACCCGCCACCCCATCATCCCGAACGATTTCGAGAACGTGCCGATCACGACGACGTTCCGGCGCCAGGCCGGGGATGCGGCGGCACTCCAGTGCGCACGTCCGTAGACGAACTGCAGATACGTCTCGTCGCTGAAGACCACGACATCGCGCGCCGCACACTCCGAGACAATGCGCTGGCCTTCCACGGCATCAATCACCGCGCCCGTCGGGTTGCTCGGGTTGCACAGCACGACCGCCCTGGTCCGTGCGGTGAGATGTGGCTCGATGTCCGTCCAGCGAACGCGGAACGTATCGCGATCCTGCACGGGCGCCTCGATCGGGATCGCATCGAGCGCGGCCGCCGCCATCTGATGGTTCGTAAAGTACGGCGCCGGCAGGATGACCTCATCGCCGGGATCAACCATCGTCAGCAGCGCGAGCGTGAACGCGTGGTTGGCGCCGGCGGTGATGATGATGTCGGCGGCGGACGCAGAGACGCCATACGCGGCGAGACGCTCCGCCAGCGTGGAGCGAAGCGCCGGCAGACCCGGATCGGTGACGTAAAGGTTGACTTCTCGCGTGTCCAGGGCCGCACGCGCGGCGGCCAACGCCGACGGTGGCGGACCATAAAACGGCAGCGCCTGGCCAAGTGAGATCACGTCGTGCCCGGCCATCCGCAGTTCCGCTGCGCGGAGGTTCAGCGGATCGAACGGGGGAAGCTCGATGCTCCGCACGCGCGCGGGCACGGTCGTCATCACCGGATTAGTTTAGTCGGCACCCCTGAAGGGGTGCTTGCGAGCACCGGGTCAGCGTCCGAAGACCTTGCCCCAGAACCCGCGCTTCTTCCGAACCGGACTGGTTTGTGGCACGGGCGCCGGACTGGCTTGCGGAGCGGTGGACTGCGCGATGACGCCGCCGGTCACACTGGGGGGTTGGGCCGCAGCGGTCGGAGGTGCCGGCGCCGGAGCTGGAGCCGGGCTCTGAGCATGCTCTTGCGGTGCAGGACGCTGGGTCGCCGTTTCACGGGTGGCCACTGGCGCGCGGCCGGCACCGATCGATACAAACCGCCAGGAACTGTCCTCGTAGAGGCCGTGAATCGGACAGTACGTCCTGGGCTCCGTCCCGCGAATGAAGTACTCGGTGTAGACGTTCGACCCCCTGACGTTCCCATCATCGTCGAACACCACTTCTTCGCGGCAGGCCGGACGCGCCAGTGCGCCGCTCAGGCGGCAGACGGTCGCGGTGATGAGGCCTGCCGGCGCTTTGAACCAATCGGGCTCGTCATTCTGCGTCGCCGTCTTCATGAACCGGCCCCAGATCGGCACGGCCAGTTCCGCCGCGTAGCCGTTGGCGATGATCGTGGTTGGGGTGTCGTAACCGACCCAGACGCCGGCAACAAGCTTCGGCGTGTAACCGACGAACCAGGCGTCACGGTAGTCGTTTGTCGTTCCGGTCTTGCCGGCGGCCGGAAGAGTGAAGCCGACGCGCCTGGCCGACCACGCCGTGCCCGAGCTGATGACGTCCGCGAGCATGTTCGACATCAGGAACGCCGTCGCTTCACTGATCGCCTGGCGTGATGAGGGCTCGGCGGTGAAGAGCACGTCGCCATTCACGTCCTCGACGCGGGTAATGAGAATGGGCTCGGGCACGCGTCCGGCATTCGCGAAGGCCGCGTAGGCGGAGGTCATCGACATCAGCGTGACTTCGCCTGATCCAAGGGCCAGCGATGGAACGGCGGGAACCTCGCCCAAGCCGAGACGATCGGCCAATGTCACCGCGGTCGGGATCCCGACCTCCCGGATCATCCGCACGGCTGCCCGGTTGCTCGACGTCTTCAGCGCCGCGCGCATCGTCATCGACGACTGGGAGGAGTGGCCGTCCTCGGGAACCCAGTCGCCCTGCGGCGTCCAGACCGGATCGTTCAAATCGGTGAGCAGCGTGCCGGGTGAGAAGCCGTGCTCGAGGGCGGCGGCGTACACGAACGGCTTGAACGCGGAGCCGGCCTGCCGTCTGGCCTGAGTCACGCGGTTGAAATTACTGGACTTGAAGTCCCGGCCGCCCACCATCGCGCGGACGTCTCCCGTCGCAGGATCCATCGCGAGGAGAGAGGCCTGGAGAGGCTCCGATGGCGCAGCGGTCTTTCGACGGCGCTGGCGTTCCTCGATCTCCTGCAGCCCGCGTGCGACCTCGGCCTCCGCTGCCTTCTGCAGATCCAGGTCGATGGTCGTGTGTACCCGCAGGCCACCTTCGTAGACACGCTCCCATCCAAACCGCTGGACGAGCTGTTTGCGAACTTCTTCCTTGAAGTACCGGCCGTATGGCTCTTCTCGCCGAAGCGCATCGGACAACTGGACCGGCGCATCGACGGCGCTCTGAAACGCTGAGCGATCGATACGGCCCGCTTCCAGCATCGCCTGCAGTACCACCTTCCGCCGTGAGACCGCGCGCTTCAGATCAACCGTCGGGGCATATGCCGATGGCGACTTGACCAGTCCAGCAAGCAGCGCAGCCTCCGACAGAGTCAGGTCAGCGGAGGGCTTGCCGAAGTAGCCGAGCGACGCAGCTTCGGCGCCATAGAGGCCATCGCCGAAGTACACCTTGTTCAAGTAGAGCTGCAGGATCTCGCGCTTCTCGAACTCGCGCTCGATTCGCGCAGCGACGAGCATCTCCTTCGCCTTGCGGCTGTAGGTCTTCTCGGAATTCAGAAAGCTCTGGCGGGCCAGCTGCTGCGTGAGCGTGCTGCCGCCTTGCGCAACGCGGCCGGCGCGCAGGTTCGTCAGGAATGCACCGCCGATGCGAACCACATCGAGCCCGCCGTGGTCGAAGAAGCGCTGATCCTCGACCGCGAGAACCGCCTTGACAAGGTGCGGCGAGACACGATCGAGCGATACAGGAATCCGCTGCTCCTTATAGATCGTGAACGCGGTCCGCCCGTGCATGTCGTAGAGCGTCGTCGCCTGGGCCATGACGGCAATCTCGCGGACGTCATGCGCAGTGGGCAGTCCGGTCACCACGTCCTTGATCCACCAGGCGGAAACGCCGGCGGCGCTCCAGCTCGCGATGGCGATCACGACGAGAAGGATGACGAATGGACGACTGAGGGAATGAAGGAATGAAGAAGCTCTGTCGTCCAGCGTCATACGGTGGTCCTGACAGGACTACCCGCAACCCCTATGCCATCTGACAGATTGAATGTGCGAGCGGATCAGCCGGCTGATTCCGCTCGCGGATGAGCTCGCGTGTCTGGATTGACGTGTAAGAAGTTCGTGGCGTCAGTTCGCGAGAGCCTTCGCGATTGCAGCGCGGAGAGACGGATCCTCGGGCGTCGTTTCGCTCGGGAAGAAGGCCGCCACGCGACCCTGCTTGTCGATCACGTACTTACTGAAGTTCCACGCCGGGAGCTTCCCGGACGCCCCGCCCAGGAAGGCGTAAATGGGCGACTGGCCGGCGCCACGTTTGGTGACGAGCTTTTCGAACATCGGGAAGGTCACATCGTAGGTAAGCCGGCAGAACGTCGCAATCTCCTGCGCCGTACCCGGTTCCTGCCCGCCGAAATCATTGCTGGGGAATCCGAGCACGTTGAAGGCCTTGCCCTTCATCTCGCGCTGCAGCTTCTCGAGCCCGGCGTACTGAGGCGTGTAGCCGCACTTGCTGGCGACGTTAACGACGAGGCTGACCTTGCCCCGGTACTGAGCAAGATCCGCGGGCTTGCCATCCAGTGTCATCGTTTTCAGGTCGTAGAACGACTGCGGCTGCTGAGCAGACGTCGCGAATGCAATTCCCAGGACCAACACGACGGCCAGTGCGATCTTCGTCATAACCACTCCTGCGCGCGGGATTATAGACTAGGGCTTCGCGTCCCGTCCGACCGCCCGCTTCAACAGGAGGCTGTCATGCGTGCTCGCCGCTCGTGCCTGGCCAGTGCCGCCGTTTTCGCCGTCGTCCTCATGACCGCGCCGCTCGTGGCGCAGCTCCGGCCCACGGCCGACCCTCCTCCCCAGCTGATCGGCACGTGGCGCCTGAACGTCGCGAAGTCGAAGTACTCGCCGGGCCCGGCCCCTCGATCCGAGATGCGCGTCTATCGTCGCCAGTCCGATGGCGTGCACGGGGTCGTGACCCGCGTATACGCAGATGGCCGGACCGAAAGGTTCGAGTACGCGGCGAACTTCGGCAAGGACCTGATGGTCACCGGCATCCCCGACTACGACACCGTCACGCTGCGAAAGGTGGACGAGCTCACCTCCGACGCGGTCCTGTCACACGCGGGCAACGTCTATGGTGTGGCCCGCCGTGTGATCGCGCAGGATGGCCGGACGATGACCATCACCTTCGACCGCACGAGCAACGATCTGCGCATCCACAACGTGGCGGTGTACGAAAAGGTCGCCGACTGACCCGGGGGCGCCTACTTCTTCGAGGTGCCTTCGGTAATCTCGAGCTTGCGACCCTTGGATGCTGGAGGCGCCGGCATCGTGATCTCCAGCACGCCGTCGCGGAACGTCGCCTTCGCCTGTTCGGCGATCGCACCTTCCGGCAGCGGCACCACGCGATAGAAGCTGCCGTAGCTACGCTCGCTGCGATACACACCCTCGTGTTCGTGTTCGCTTTCCCGTTTGCGCTCACCCTGAATCGTGACCGAGTCGTCAGTGATTTCCACTGACACGTCCTCGCGCTTCAGGCCTGGAAGGTCGGCGCGAATCGTCAGCTCGTCGTTCTTCTGGTACGCGTCAATCTGCGGCGCCCAGAAGTCGGCGCTTTCACGCGAGAGCGGCGAGGGCAGCCGGTGACCGAACCCGAAGTCCTCCCACATGCGGTCCATCTCATCTGCCATGCGCTGCAGCGTCCTCATCGGACTGCTGGTCCAGTTGCGCGATCGGCTCAGTCCCGGCCGGCGGTCCTGGTGTACAGGCGTCAACGGAGTCTGTCTTTCGGCCATACAGGTGTTCCCCTCTTTCTGTCTTTTGTGCGCGGCTTGACCGTCTGTCCGCGGGCAGAGTGCAAACGGTGAACCGGCTACCGTGCGTCCGCCAGCCCGGCAAAAGAGACTGGACATCGACCCGAGTCTGCGAGAGGCTACCCAACGGAGGTTCGCGATGAAGCGAGCGGGATATGCCGTCCTGTCGTTGGCTCTTGTATTCGGCATCGGGGTGCCGCTGTCGGCGCACCATTCTTTTGCCGCGCACTACGACATGGCGAAGCCGATTACGGTCGAGGGATCGCTCGTCGAGGTGCGCCTGTCGAATCCTCACTCGTGGTTCTATCTCGATGTGAAGGAGGCCGACGGCAAGGTCTCGCGCTGGGCGTTCGAGGCGGGCACTCCGGGAGGGATGATTCGCAACGGCTACAAGGCCAGCGAGCTGCCACCGGGGACACGCGTGACGATTACAGGCTTCCCCGCACGGGATGCCGCACAACGCGGGATGCTCCGGCAGCTCACCACGGCCGCGGGAAAAACGTTTGGCATGTTCGGCCCGCAGGAAGGGCCGGGCGCACGCTGAGGGAGACCGATATGAAGCGCATTGCGCTCTTCCCGGCGATCGCTGTCGCCGCACTGTTCCTGCAGGCCGCCGTCTTCGGTCAGCAGCGTGGCGCCGGTCCGGCACCAGCCGCTGCCGCCCCGTCAGAACCAGCGCCGCGAGCGGCCGATGGCAAGCCCGACCTCTCCGGTGTGTGGTGGACGGGAGGTGACGTCGGCGGACGAGGTTTCAATTCATCGGGACGAGGCCAGGGCGGCGGGCGTGGCGCGGGAACTCCGGCCCCCCCGACGTTCACCGCCCTCTACAATCCCGCCGCCGCCGCTGAAGCGAAGAAGCTCGCCGACAAGGACGATCCCACGCTGAAATGCATCCCGACTGCGTTCGGCACGTTGAACGTCAGCATGTTCGACGTCGGCGCCGTCGCGCAGATCGTTCAGACTCCGAAGTTCGTGATCTTCCTGACGGAGACGTTCCACGGATTCCGCCTGGTTCCGACAGACGGCCGTCCTTTCCGCGAGGAAGTGCCTCCATCGTATCGAGGGGATTCCGTCGGCCGCTGGGAAGGCGACGTCTTCGTCGTCGAAACGAAGAACTTCAACGACGACAGCTGGATCTGGGCTGAAGGCCGCTCGTCGCCGCATTCCGATCAGCTACGTGTCGTAGAGCGCTATCGACGTGTGGACAAGAACACGCTCGAGGTTGACGCCACGCTGTACGACCCGAAGGTGCTGACCGCGCCGTGGGTTGTGCCGACACAGAGGCTGGTGCTCGCGCCGTTCGACCAGATCATGCCGCTCATCTGCGCGGGGCCATAAGAGCCGTCGGCCGACAGAGAACTGAGGGACGGGCGCCTAAACGGGGCGCCTTAGGTGACCTACTTCATGGGTGAGTAATCTGACGCGCTCATCAGGGTCACGTTCGCGGTGATCGGTACGCTGTACTTGCTCGACAGCTCCTTCCATTCCGGATCCGCGGCGAACTTCGCCCAGACGTCCTCGCGGTGCGCGCGATCGCGGTAGGCCAGCATCCACACCAGCGTGTCGGGGTTGCCCAGGTTCTGCCACACGGCGACGATCTGCGCGCCGTGCTTCTGGAAGATCGCCACTTCCTTCTCGCGGAAGCGCTGGTGCAGCTCGTTGATGCTGCCGTTGAAGGTGCCGGTACCTACCCGCGCCTTGTCGACCGTGTACATCCGGAGCTCGAAGCAGCGTGACTTCGGATCGACGTTCTTCGACACTTCAGCGGGAAGCTGGGCCTGAGGCCCGCACGCACCGGCCGGCGCGCCGAAAGTACCGCGACCAGCGGCGGGCTGCTGCGCCTGCGGCGGTTGTTGAGCAGCGAACGTTCCCGTGGCCATCACACCGATCCCGATGCCCGCAATCAGGGCACACAGCATTCCTGCAAATCGCTTCATCACGGCCTCCAAGCGGCCGCAATGCTACATCAGCTATCGGGATGACCTGGCAGAAGGGGTCCGCCTACGACGCAACGCGGCTAAAGGCGGGACAACTTCGCTTTGGAGGAGGCTTGGGTTGGCCCTTCGACTCGCTACGCTCGCTCAGGGCATTCGACTCCGGCGAATCGTGGCTTGCCATGAGCGAGGGCGCAAGGCGCTCGAGTCGAATGGCGGGGTGGACGGGACTCGAACCCGCGGCCTCCGGCGTGACAGGCCGGCGTTCTAACCAACTGAACTACCACCCCAAAGGGTTTCTGCGTGCCCCCCAACCGTAAGCTCGCTCGCGTGTCAGGCCAGCGAAGATTGGTGGGCGGTGCAGGGCTCGAACCTGCGACACCCGGCGTGTAAAGCCGGTGCTCTACCACTGAGCTAACCGCCCGCCTTCGCCTCGCCGCAGCCGCCATGGAATCACCGGCGGGAGGCGGGCTACGGCGGGACCAGCCCGATGGCCGCCGTCCGATGGTCTGTGTGTCTTGACAGACCCCCTGAGCGTCCGAAAACGCCCGGCGCAAAGAATCGATTATATCGACAGCAGAAGCCTTGCAGCAAGAACCGCGAACCCGCCGATGAGCCCGAACACCGCGCGGTACTCGCGATTGCGCCATGCGTGGGCCATGCTGAACCGGCGCAGCATCGGCGGAGCCTCCGCGCGCCTGTAGAGATCGTAGGCCGGGCCGAACGTGCGCTGAAGGTAGGTCTCTTCCGCGTGAATGGCCATCGGAATCGTGATGCCGATGTAGGCGGCTCCCAGCAGCGTGACGAGCGCGCTCCGCGCGGCAATCACCACGCCGAGCGCGATGATTCCGGATCCGAGATAGAGCGGATGCCTCGTCCATCGGTACGGCCCGGAGCGGGTCACTTCGCTGCTCTTCCGCAGATGGCCGGCCGCCCACAGCCGGATCCCTTCGCCGATTGACGCAACCAGGAAACCAACTCCCAGCGTCAGCCAGGTCGGCCGTGCGAGCGCAAGCGCTACGAGAGCGACCAGGAAACCAATCGTGACCCGACGCCGGACCAGGAGCCTGACCAGACGATCCTTCACGGCTGAGCCCCGGGCGTCGAGAGTCGGCGCTCCACGGCGTCGATCACTTCCGGTAGCTCGATCTCGTCGATGCACTGCGCACCGCGACGGCAGCGCCGCCGATACAGGCACACGCATCCGTTCGTGCGCGAGACGACGACATCCTCCGTGGACCACGGGCCGTTGCGCTCGGCGCGAGTGGGACCAAAAAGCGCGACCAGCGGCGTGCCTACTGCGCCGCCGATGTGAAGCGGACCGGTATCCCCAGAGATCAAGATGCGCGCGTGGCGAGCGATCGCAAACACGTCGGTGATCTCTGTCGCGGGCGCCAGTTCGGCGGCTCCGCCGGATGCGTTCGCGACCTGCTCCGCCAGCGTCTGCTCACCAGGCCCCCAGAGCACGATCGATCGCAGGCCGAACCGCTCTCGAACCGCAGCCGCCAGCGCGCCGAACCTGTCCGGAGGCCACCGCTTGTTTGGCCAGGCGGCGCCGGGGTTGATGACGCCATACGGCTCGCCGCCAAAGCGCGCCCTCACCTCTTCGGCGGCCAGACTGTGGGGAATCTCCAGAGGAAACGCGGCCCGCGTGTCACGGCTGCCGAGCGGCTCGAGCAACGCCAGATTCTTGAAGACGACGTGCGTCGCCTCCGGGGCAACGCGATGGGAGTAGAACGGCGCGGCCGTCCGCTCGCGCAGGTGCGCGCGCTCGAATCCGATCGTCCGCTCGGCGCCGACAGCCTTCGCCAGCACTGCGGACTTCAGCAGGCCCTGCAGATCGATCACTGCTGTATATCCGACCTTGCGGAGATCGCCGACGATCGACGCCGTCTGGCCAAGCTTGCGTGTATTGACGGCAATCCGGCTGTCGAGGCCGCGGACCATCTCCAGCAGCGGCACGTACCGCGGATCGACCAGCCAGTCGATCCGCGCCTCCGGGAACCTCGCCCGCAGCGCCGCGGCGGTTGGAATCGCGTGAATCACGTCACCCAGCGACCCCAGGCGGACGAGGAGGAAGCGATGACTCACGTGGAGCCGGTGATGCGCGCCAGCAGGTCGCGCGTCGAGTGGTCCTTGGGATCGCCGACGATGGCGGTGCGGCCGCCGTAGGCGCGGACGACGTCACGCTCGGGGACAGAGTCGAGTGTGTAGTCAGTGCCTTTGCAATGCACGTCGGGCCGGATCGCCTCGAGCAGCGGGCCGACGGTGGGCTCCGGAAAGATCGTCACGTAGTCGACGCACGCCAGCGCGGACACCAGCTCGGCGCGGTCCGCTTCGTTCAGGATCGGACGTCCCTTTCCTTTCAGCGCTCTCACTGTCGCATCGTCGTTGAGCGCCACGACCAGGACGTCTGCTTCCTGCGCGGCGGCGTTCAGGTAGCGGACATGACCGACGTGCAGCAGGTCGAAGCAGCCGTTCGCGAAGGCGATCGTCTGCCCTTTGCGTCGCGCATCGGCCACACGCAGCAGAAGGTCGGCCCGCGAAAGAACTTTCCTCATCTGACCGCCGCGCGGAGCTCGTTGCGCGAGACTGTGGCCGTGCCCCGTTTCATGACCACAATGCCACCGGCGTAGTTGGCCAGGCGGGCCGCCGCCTCGAATGTCGCTCCGGCCGCGAGCGCAAGAGTCATCGTGGCCATGACCGTGTCACCGGCTCCGGTGACATCGGCGATCTCGTCGGAGCCGTGAATGGGAATGTGAACGGTGGCCGCGCCGGGCACGAAGAGCGCCATGCCGCGGCTGCCGCGCGTGATCAACACCGCCTTCATCGCGGTGCGCTTCAGGATCTCGCGACCTGACGCCTCCAGCAGGCGGGCGTTGTCGTTGATCCGTACGCCAAGCGCCTGTTCCACTTCCGACTCGTTGGGGGTGCAGGCGGTGAGCCCCCGGTAGTCGAGCAGCCGGTACCGGGAGTCCACCAGCAGCGGTATCGGATGCCCCTGCCGGCGCAGCGCCTGGCTGACCCGGCGCGCAAGTTGCGGCGTGACAAGCCCTGATCCGTAATCCGACATCAGCACGGCATCAGCGCCCGAAAGGCTCGCCAGCACGGCGCGCTCGAAGCTGGCACGAGCCGACGAGTCGATCCGCTGACCGATGCCGCGATCGATCCTGACCACCTGCTGCTTGGCAGAGTGAATGCCTCCGGCCAGGATCCGCGTCTTGATGACCGTGCTGACACGGCCATCGCGCTGCACACGCGTCCGCGAGACTCGCGGATGAAGCGCCGTCAGCATCCGGCGTCCCGGCTCGTCTCGTCCGATCACCGACACAAGGGAGGCGCGCGCGCCAAGCGAGGCGACGTTGTTGGCTGCGTTTCCGCCGGCCCCTGGGACGACCTCCGTCGAGTCGTACTCGAGGATCAGCACAGGGGCTTCCCGCGACACACGCGCCACGCGGCCGTAGACGAACTCGTCGGCGACGACATCGCCAATGACGGCGACGGTGCGGCCCTCGAATGCGTCGATCAGCGCGTTGAGCTGCGAAGAATCCAACCAGTGGCCTCCATCAAATTGCTGAGAATAGCATCCGCCTTCGCGACGGGCTGCGTTCGGTCGCTTCGGCGGGACAAGTCCGCTTCGGTATCCTTGACGGCTCCGTCGTCCCGAGTGCCATGGCCGCTGAGCACCTGAATCGCCCGTGTGCCCGCGGCAACCCCGCATTCGACGTCCAGCCATCGATCGCCGACCATGAACGATGCAGCGGGATCCAGATCGAGTTCCTGGCACGCCTGCTCGATCATGCCTGGACCGGGCTTGCGGCACCGGCACGCCAGGCGATAGCGCTCGATCGGTGCGTCCTTGAGATGTGGGCAATGGTAATAGCGGTCGATCACCGCGCCGCCCCGTGCGAGCCGGGCGCTCAGTTCCCGATGTACCTCGGCGAGAAACGCCTCGTCGATGATCCCGCGTGCCAGCGCGGACTGGTTGGTGACGACAACCAGCGTGTAACCAGCGCGCTTCAGCAACCGCAGCGCATCAGCGGTCCACGGGAAGAGCGACAGGAGCTCCATCCGATCGAGGTAGCCCCGATCGTCGATGAGCGTGCCGTCGCGATCCAGGAATACCGCGGGCTTCTTCACGACACTCTCTCCATCAACGCCAGTACCGATGTACACACCCGTTCGGGCCGCAGGCCTGTCATGCAGCGATGATCGATCGGACACTCACGGAGCATGCACGGGCGGCACCAGACCTGATTGATCAGTAACTCCGCCCGGCCGCCATGGCGCGTCAGCGGGGCGGTCTCGCGATCGCGCGTCGGGCCGAACAACGCAGCCAGCGGCGCGCCGACGGCTCCCGCCAGGTGCATCGCTCCGGAGTCGTTGGACACGCACGCGGCGGCAAGCGTCAACACACCGGCCAGCACGGGCAGTGAGGTGGCGCCTGTGAGGTCGATCACGCTCCCACGACTCACCGGGTCGATCGCCGCCAGCACCTCGCTCGTTGTCGCAGCGTCACCGGCAGTCCCGACAATGGCGCACTGGGCACCGGTCTTCTGGATGACCTGAATCACCATCGCCCCGAAGTGCTCCGGCAGCCACCGCTTCGCGGCACCGTACGCGGCCCCGGGTGCAATCACGATGAGAAGGCCCGACGATCGCCATCCTCGATCGGCCAGCAGAGATCGAGCTTCGTCGATCGCCGAACCGGGCACCTCGACAACCGGCTCCAGATCGCCGGCAGGCATGCCCAGCTCGCGAACCAGATGCTGGTAGTACTTCCCCTGGTGAAGCGGCCCGCCCGGCCGTCGGACCGCTCTGGTCAGCAACGGCCGACGTAGATCGGTGGCGTATCCGCACCGCTCGCGGACACCTGCGCGGCGGACCGCCCACGCGGATGCGAACGAATTGGGAAAGAGGATCGCGAGGTCGACGTTGTGAGCCCGCACGGACTGCGCGAAGTCGTCGAGTGACGCGCGATCGGTCAGCGATCCGCGCCAGTGGTTCACGATCGTCCGATCGACGCCCGGCACCATGCCGTACAGCGGTGCCACGGACGGCCGCGCCGCAACCGTCAGTCGCGCCTGCGGATGGGCGCGGCGGATGTCGGCCAGAGCCGGCAGCGCCATGACCGCATCGCCGAGCCAGTTCGGCGCGACGACGAGAACGTGCGCCGCGTCAGGCATCGGACCGCCACCGGCGATGCATCCACAGCCAGAGATCGGGATGGCGGCGGATGTACATCTCGAGCACGTCGGTGCACCGCTGCGTGAACTCCCGGACCGCGTCCGGTGAATCCGAGGCCGGAGGCTCGACGGCGTGCTCGTAGACCAGGCGATACCGTCCGTTCGGCAGCGGCAGCGCAAACGCCGGTATCACCGGAGCACCAGTACGCAGCGCCACCGCGGCAAGTGCATTCGTCGTCGCGGCGGGACGGCTGAAGAAGTCCACATACACAGCGTCCGGCGTGTGCAGATGCTGGTCGATCAGAATGGCAACCGCGCGGTTCGACGCCAGCTCCTGCAGCACTTTGCGGATGGCGCCCTGCCGGTAGATCACCGCGTTGCCGCTTCGCGTGCGGATACGCTCGAGCATGTCGTGAAGGTGCGGATTGTCGAGAGGCCGCGCCATCACCGCCATCGGCTGGACTCGCATCGCGAGGGCGATCGCACCCACTTCCCAGTACCCGAAATGCCCGGTGAACAGCAGAACGCCACGGCCGCGCGCGTGCGCCTGGCGAACGCGGTCTTCGCCTTCGGACTCGATGCGGTCGAGAATCTCCTGATCGCTCAGGGTGCCGACCTTGATCAGCTCGAGCAGCACGCTGCCGAAGTGGGAGAACACTCGCTGCACGACCGCGCGCCGCTCGTCAGCCGGCTTCGATGGCATCGCCAGCTCCAGGTTGGTCAGCGCGATTCGCCGATGAAACCCGTCAAGGTAGTAGACGAGACGGCCGAGCATCGCACCCGCCGCCCGGACAGCCGGGAGCGGCAGCAGCCTGACCACCAGCTCCAGCCCGTAGACCATCCCCGCTTCGAGCCAATGCCTGACCCGCCGGCCGAAGCCAGACCCTACAGGTACTGTCCCAGCCACGTCTCGAATTCCGCTCCAGGTTCGATCGCCACCGTCATCGGCAGTATCGCCCACGGAAGCGACATCGCGCTCCGATGGCGCTCCAGACGGACGGCATCCTTGGCGGTCGTCACCACGCAATCGACGACCGACCCCTGCGCCTCGCGCTCGATCTTTCGCACATCCGCCGCGGTGAACCAGTGATGATCGGCAAACACCTGCTCGCGGACGACCTCATGCCCCTGCCGGCGCAACGCGTCGAAGAAACGCTCCGGCCGCGCGATCCCGGCAACGGCGACAACGCGAGCCGCCTCCGGCGGCGCCGCCGTCGCGATGGCTCGCAACGGGAGCAGACGCGCTGAGACGCCAAATGCGTGGGGCACGCCGGCACTCGCCGCTACCCGCTTCGCCTCCCCCACGTCACCGTACACAAGCACCGCATCGGCTTCGCGCGCGGCCGACAGCGGCTCACGCAGCCGACCCGATGGCAGCACCCTGTCGTTGAGATCGGCGGTCGACAGGACCAGGAGATCGATCGTCCGCTCCAGGTGCAGATGCTGAAATCCGTCGTCCAGGATCAGCACGCCTGGATTGAATCGTTCGACTGCGAGCCGGCCAGCCCGGGCGCGATCCACGTCCACCACGATCGGCACGCCTGGGAGATCGCGCGCAAGCATCTGCGGCTCGTCGCCCGACTCCTCGACCGGCACCAGCGCCCCGCTGCCATCGGTCACGACGATCAGCCCCGTCGAGCGCCGGCCGTATCCACGGCTGAGAATCGCGGGGCGATGACCCGACGCCATCAGCAGCCTGGCTACCGCGGCGACGATCGGGGTCTTGCCGCTGCCGCCCACGACCATGTTTCCAATGCTGATGACCGGACGCGGAAGGCGGACGCGCGAGGCAGGACGCCGTTCGTACCACGAGCGGCGAAGACGGGCCACGCCGCCGTAAACGGCGCTCAGCGCGCTCACCGGTCCCTGAGGCCTTCGAAAGGTCGAAGGATCAATGGATCAATCTGAACGGATGAAGAGTCGCCGTCCGGCCTCGCTGCGGCGGCGGGAGCAGGCCGCCGATGACCTCGAGCGTGCGATCCTTCGCGCCGCGATTCGCATCGATGAGCGCGCGGGCCGCGGCGCCCAGGCGTGCGCGCCGCACCGGGTCTCCCATCAGCGCGACGACCGTGGTCTGGAGCTCGCGCGCGTTGTGCACCTGAATCGCCGCCCGGTTCGCCAGAAAGGTCTCGGCGATCTCCTTGAAGTTTTCCATGTGCGGGCCGAAGACGATCGACTTCCCATAGAGGGCCGGCTCGAGGATGTTGTGCCCACCAGCCGGGATGAGGCTGCCGCCGACGAACACCGCCGTCGCGATCTGATAGAGATGCGCCAGCTCGCCGATGGAGTCGAGAATCACCGCGTCGCAGCGCGGCTCGGAGTCAATCGGCAGATCGCTGCGCCTGATGGTCGCCAATCCCTCCGCCTTGCACAGCCGCTCCACATCGTCGAACCGCTCGGGATGCCTGGCCGCGATAATCAGCAACGCATTGGCACCGGCGGCTGTTGTTCGCACGCGATTGAACGCGCGGATGACCGCCTCGTCTTCTCCGCGCATCGTGCTGCCCGCGATGAGCACCGGCCGGTTCGGAGACATCCGGAAGAACCGCAGCACGCGCGCAGGCCCTCTTCCTGGCAGCGGTGTCAATTCCAGCGAATCGAACTTCAGGCTGCCGGTGATCGTCAGCCGCGAGCGGTCGGCGCCGAGCGCGACCAGGCGTCCTGCCGTCTCCTCGCCCTGCACACAGAATCGATCGATATCCGCCAGCACCCGCTTGAAGAACGGCCGGATCACGCGGTAACGGGGGAACGACCGGGCTGAAATGCGACCGTTGATCACGATGGTCTTGACACCCTGCTTCCGGCATTCCCGCAACATCGTTGGCCAGATCTCGTTTTCCACCATCACGAACAGCTTCGGCTTGATGATCGCCAGCGTGCGCCGGACGGTGAACGGCCAGTCGAACGGAAAGTAGAAGATGCCGTCGACGTCCGTGACGCTGCGCCTGGCAAGCTGCTGACCGGACCGTGTCGTGGTGGAGAGAAAGAGCCGCAGCGACGGGTAGCGCTTGCGCAGTTCCTCGATGATCGGGCGCGTCGAGAGCACCTCGCCCACCGACACCGCGTGAATCCAGATCGACGGCTCGTTGTCGAGATTCAGCGTGACGGGCAGATAGCCGAGCCGCTGGCGCAGACTGCCGACGTACTTCTTGTGTCGCAGCGCCTGGTAGAGAAAGTAGGGCGAGAGTGCGACCAGCGCGATCAGCGTCGCAGCACTGTATAGGAGATACACGCTAACTCGTGGTAAATGCGGGCCTTACGCTGACGGAAGTATATCCGTGTGATTGACCCCGTTCAAGCCGTGTCTCTACAATCGAAGTTTCACGCGTCCGGCTCTCGCCGGACCCTTCGAGGCAGAGACGATGGCAGTGAAGGTCGGGATCAACGGGTTTGGCCGCATTGGCCGCAACATCATGCGCGCCGCGCTGGGCGCAAAGGACATTGATTTCGTCGCGGTCAACGATCTGACCAACGCCGCTACGCTCGCGCACCTCCTGAAGTACGACTCGGTTCTCGGCAATCTCGAAACCGACGTAAAGGCCAGCGGCGAGGGCATCACAGTGGGCGGCGACGAGTTCAAGGTGCTCTCGATCAAGGATCCGGCACAGTTGCCGTGGAAGGACCTCGGCGTCGATGTGGTGTTCGAATCGACGGGTCTCTTCACCGCCCGCGACGCCGCCGCCAAGCACCTGGCCGCCGGCGCGAAGAAGGTCATCATCACGGCCCCGGCAAAGAGCCCCGACGTCACCGTCGTGCTCGGCGTCAACGACGAGAAATACGACCCCGCGAAGCACCACATCATCTCGAACGCGTCATGCACCACGAACTGCCTCGCTCCGCTGGCGAAGGCGATTCATGAGCGCTTCGAGATCCGCAAGGGGTGGATGACGACGATCCATTCGTATACGAACGATCAGAACCTGCTGGACCTGCCGCACAGGGACCTGCGTCGCGCACGCGCGGCTGCGTTGTCGATGATTCCGACGACGACAGGGGCCGCGACGTCGGTGGGCGAAGTTCTGCCGGACCTCAAGGGCAAGCTCGACGGCTTCTCGATGCGTGTGCCGACGCCGAACGTCTCGGTGGTCGACCTCAACGTCCTCGTCGGCAAGAAGACCACCGGCGAAGAGGTCAACAACGCACTGCGCGAAGCGGCTGCGGGTTCGCTCAAGGGGATTCTCACGGTCTCTGACGCCGAGCTGGTGTCCATCGACTTCCGCGGCAATCCCTACTCCTCCATCGTCGACGCCCCATATACCAAGGTCATGGACGGCGACTTCGTGAAGGTGCTCTCGTGGTACGACAACGAGTGGGGCTATTCGAGCCGGTGCGTAGACCTGCTGCGAAAACTGGTGGCACGAGGTCTCTAGGCCGATAGACCTGATCTCTATGGCGAAGCGCACCATCCGCGATCTCAATCTGAAAGATCGCCGCGTCTTCATCCGCGTCGACTTCAACGTCCCGCTGAAGAACGGCGTCATCGGAGACGACACCCGCATCCGTGCGTCGATGCCGACGATTCGGTATGCGCTCGACGCTGGCGCATCAGCCGTGATCCTGGCGTCGCACCTCGGGCGCCCGAAGGGAAAGCCCAATCCCGAGATGAGCCTGCGCCCTGTTGCGGCGCGACTCTCTGAACTGATTGGCCGGCCGGTGGACTTTGCCGCGGACTGTGTGGGGCCGACCGCCGAGCATGCCGTGCGCGACGCTGCGCGCGGCGCGGTCGTGCTCCTCGAGAACCTCCGGTTTCACCCGGAGGAGGAAAAGAACGACGCGACGTTTGCGAAAGGACTTGCCGCGCTGGCGGACGTTTACGTGAACGACGCGTTCGGTGCGGCGCACCGTGCGCACGCATCCGTCGAGGCGCTGGTCCAGCTGATCCCGGAGGCAGGCGCTGGCCTGCTGATGGAAAAGGAGCTGCGCTACCTCGGCGAGGCGCTGTCGGACCCGTCGCGTCCATTTGTGGCGATACTCGGCGGCGCCAAGGTGTCGGACAAGATCGAGGTAATCGAGAACCTGATCCCCCGCGTCGATCGGCTGCTGATCGGCGGCGCGATGGCGTACACCTTTTTCAAGGCGATGGGCCAGCCCGTCGGACGGTCGCTCGTCGAGGACGACAAGCTCGACGCCGCGAGAGACATCATGGCGCGCGCGAAGGAGCGCAAGCTCGAGCTGCTGCTGCCAACCGATCACGTCGTGGCCGCGAAGCTGGAAGCTGGAGTGCCCGTCGAAACGCTCGCAGTCGGCGATGCCGCCATCGGCGACCGCATGGGGCTCGATATCGGGCCGGCCACCGTGGCGGCCTACAGCCGGGCGCTTGCGGACGCGCAGACGGTGGTGTGGAACGGGCCGATGGGCGTGTTCGAAATCGACGCGTTCGCCCAGGGAACCATCGGCGTGGCGCGCGCCGTGGCCGACGTGAAGGGAACGACGATTGTCGGCGGTGGCGACTCGATTGCGGCCATTACGAAGGCGGGTGTCGCCGACCGGATCACGCACATCTCGACGGGCGGTGGCGCATCGCTCGAGTTCCTCGGCGGCCAGACCCTGCCGGGAGTTGCAGCGCTTCCCGATAAGTCGTAGTGTCCGGCTTTAGGCGGACCGATCGCACATGCGAACTCCACTCATCGCCGGCAACTGGAAGATGTTCAAGACCGTCGCGGAGACGGTGAAACACGTCAAGGAGCTCCGCCCCCTCGTCAAGGACATCACCGACGTCGAGATTGTCGTCGCGCCGCCTTTCCCGTCGATTCATGCCGCGGCTGAAGCCCTTCGCGGCAGCAATGTCGCGCTCGCCGGGCAGAATCTGTACTGGGAACGCGAAGGCCCGTTCACGGGTGAAGTGAGCGCCCCGATGCTCAGAGAGGCGGGCGCCGAGCTGGTGATCATCGGCCACTCCGAGCGGCGCACGCTCTTTGGCGAAACGGACGCGTCCGTGAATCGCAAGATCGGCGCGGCGTTCAGCGGCGGCCTGACGCCGATCGTCTGCATTGGCGAAACACTCGACCAGCGCGATCGCAACGAGACGCTGGACGTGCTGGATCGGCAGATCAAGGCGGGACTGGATGGCGTTACCGCCGAACAGCTTGGCCGGCTCGTGCTCGCGTACGAACCGGTCTGGGCAATCGGAACCGGGCGGAACGCGACACCCGCGCAGGCGGGCGACGCCCATCGCCACATCCGCCAGCGGCTGCAGCAATGGTTCGGCGTCGATGCCGCCGAGCTCTGCAGGGTCATCTACGGAGGCAGCGTGAAGCCCGAAAACATTCGCGATCTCGTGGCGGATCCGGACGTGGACGGCGCGCTGGTCGGCGGCGCCAGCCTCGATGTTCGGGCCTTTTTCGACATTGTACGGAGCGCCGGGAAGGCGTTCCGGTAGACCTGTATAATGATTTCTTCCGGTTTTCGAGAATTTCGATGCTGTATTACGTGACATTGACGATTTACGTGCTGGTCTGCCTGACGCTGATCCTGGTGGTGCTGCTCCAGCAGGGCAAGGGCGGCAGCATGGCGAACGCGTTTGGCGGCGGCGCGAGCCAGGCGGCATTCGGCGCGCGCAGCGGGGCGACGGTGCTCTCGCGCGCGACCACCGTCTGCGCGGTGCTGTTCATCATCGGCGCGCTGTACATCGGTATTGCGGGCCAGGGCGGGCCCGCGTCGGTGGTCGGCGGACGGTCGCAGCCGCGTCCGGCATCGACGGCTCCGGCGAAGCCCGCACCGGCGCAGCCGGCTGAGGCTCCGGCACCAGCACCGGCGCCCGCACCGACGCCGCCGAAGTAACACACGACCCTCGCGCGGCGACGCGCGGTAGAGGCCGACCTTCCCGCTTCCGCTGAAGCTTCGGCGGGGCAAGCAGGTCGACCAGCCACCAATCGCGGAAGTGGCGGAATTGGCAGACGCACCAGCTTGAGGGGCTGGCGGTAGCAATACCGTGAAGGTTCGAGTCCTTTCTTCCGCACCAGACTTCGCTCGAATGACCTGACAACGAAAGGAACGCACACTCGATGAAGGACGAACTCGGACTGCTCTGGATTCCCGTCGGATTCCTGCTCATGATCGCTTCGATCGCCGCTCTCTTTCTCACCGTTCTTCCCGCGTAATCGCGACCGCGACTGCTCACGCGCATGACACAGGCTTCCCAACCGGGGAGCCTTATCCCGCCAGCACGAAACTCGACCATCCGTTACCTCTGGAATTGCTGTCGCGGCGGAACCATACCGCGAACCCTTGCTTTACAATTGGCCACAGATCGTGAACCGCGCGAGGTTCACGGCTCCCCTCACGAACGTCGCATTCCTGTCTGGATACTGGATGCCGGAGCCGCCGGAAGCCCGCTCGATGATCGAAGACGCGGAACAGGCGGCCGCGGCCGGTGACTACGCCTCCGCCGAGGACCTCCTGCGCAAGGCGGCCGCCCGTCAGGAGCAGACGCTCGGACCGCAGCATCCAGACCTCGCCAACACGCTGAACAACCTCGGCATCGTCTGCGAGGCAACAGACAATCCGATCGACGCGGAGCACTACTTCCGCCGGGCGTACGCTATCGCGTCCGCGACGCTGGCGCCGGATCATCCGTTCGTCGCCACGAGTCGCAAGAACCTTCACGATTTCTGTGCGGCTCGCGGACGGCCGGTGGAGTTGCCGCCGTCACCACCGGCGGTTGCAGCCTGGCTGGAAGCGCCCGCGACTGCAAGGCCACTTCGCGAGGCGCCGCGGTCAGCGACGACGCAGGACGTGACGCCGATCCCTCGGAAGTGGTTCTCGCACCCCCTCGTGCTTGGCGCGTTGATCGGGGTCGCCCTGCTGATCGCGATTCTCACAGTGACTCGCCCATGGGGCAGTCCGGTCGAGGAGACCAAGTCGCCGCCCGCGACCGCGATAGTTCCAGCGCGCGAGACTCCGGCCCCGAGGCCAACACCTCCGGCGGTCGAGACCGCGCGACAGCAACCGACCGCAAAGCCCACGCCCATTCGAAGCGAGGCAGAAGCGGTCAGCGCCAAGCCAACCACGCCCGCACGATCGGCCGCGATGCCAACGGTGGTCACGGCGCAGCTCTGCACCAACCTCAGGGCGTGGCGATGCGAGGCCGCGGACAGCCAGGTTCCCCCCGGGCCGATGTTCTTCTACACCCAGCTCAAATCCGCGACCGCCACCACGATTGAGCACCGCTGGTATCAGGGCGATCGCATGCACCACTCCGTGCGCCTCCGCATCGAGGCCAATCCCGGCGCCGGTTACCGTACATACAGCCGCAACACCATCAGCAGTGAGCGCGCCGGCGACTGGCGGGTCGAGCTTCGGAGCGGGAATGGCACCGTGCTCCACGAAGAGCGCTTCACAGTCCGGTAGCCCAGACGCCTTACCTGTTTCGACAGACAAGAAATAACAGACCGAGCGGCGAGGATTTCGCAGGCATGGTCTACCGGTACGACGTCGCGTACACGTTGAGGATCGAACTGTCGAAGGGGCTGTAACCCATGGACGCTCTGGACTTCATCCGCTCGCACGCGCTGGCATTGCCACAGCTCACGAAGTTCGCCTTGGGAATGGCGGTCATTTTCGGCGTGTCCGCGCTGTCACGCCGCGTGGGAATCCCGGCGGTGGTCGGACTGCTGTTCAGCGGCGTCGTTCTTGGTCCGCACGTGCTGAGCGTGTTTGGCGAGCAGAGACCGATCGCTGATTTTTTTGCGGACCTTGGAAAGCTCCTGCTCATGTTCTTCGCGGGTCTCGAAATCGACCTCGCCCTCTTTCGACGCGCGCAGCGCAGGACCATCACGTTTGGCCTCCTCACAACGAGCTTTCCCTTGGTGTTGGGTACCGCGGTCGGCCTCATGTTTGGCTATGGCATGGTCACGGCGGTGGTGTTAGGGTCCCTGCTCGCATCGCACACGCTGCTGGGGATGTCGATCGTGACGAAGATCGGCGCGAATCGACTGGAGCCGTTCACGGTGACGGTGGGAGCGACCGTGCTGTCGGACACGCTCTCGCTGGTCGTGTTTGCGATGTGCGTCTCGACTTTTCTACGAGGCTTTTCGGTGTCCGGTCTCTCGCTGCAGCTGGTCGAGATTGCCGTGTTCATCCCGCTCCTGCTGCTGGCCGTCGGTCGCGGAGGGAGATACCTCCTGAAGAAGGCGGAGGACGATGAGGCCGCTTACTTCGTCGTGATGTTCGGGGTCATGGCGGCTGCCGTCGCCCTCACCCAGATCGTCCAGCTCCCGGACATCGTGGGCGCCTTTCTCGCGGGTCTGGCGGTCAACACCGCTGTTCAACTGAAGCCCGCGAAGGAGAAGCTGGAGTTCATCGGCAATTCCTTCTTCATCCCGATCTTCTTCGTCGTCACCGGCTTTCTTATTGATCCAATCGCGTTTGCGCGAAGCATCATCGACAACGCGTTCCTGGCCGCAGCCGTTGTGGGCGCGCTGATCGTTGGCAAAGGCATTGCCGCAGCGATCGCCGCTCGCCTATTCAAGTACACCAGAGCCGCGCAGATGACGATATGGTCGCTCACGCTGCCGCAGGTCGCGGCAACGCTCGCGGCGACGCTCGTCGGCTTCGACACCGTCAATGCGGCCGGCGAACGATTGGTCGACGCGCGGATTCTCGACGTGGTGTTTGTCCTGATACTCGTGACGGCCACGCTCGGGCCCATCATGACCCAGCGCTTTGCCCCGTTGATGCTGGCGTCCTCTGAAGACCGCCCGCACAAGAAAGCCGCCTAGGGCGACGCTGCACATTTCTCCAGCGCCACGACATCGTGCTGGAGATCACGACATCTCGTGACGCGAATCAGTTGGTCCTTCGCGGATCTGTTCGAGGAGTGCGCGAGGTGCGAAACGGCAGCGAACTTGAATCCGGTCACCCGCATGATGAGAAAGCACGCGGAGACCCGCCTGTTGTTGGTGCTCAGCCTCCTGCTGGCGACGTCTCCCTCGCCTGTTCTCGATGGCTATCAGGTCACCGAGCCCGCTCCCGGCGCCGGCCCCGGTGGGGCCACCGACAGTGCTCCGCTCTCAACCAGCCAGCTCAATGCGCTCGTGGCTCCGATTGCGCTCTACCCGGATGCACTGGTCGCGCAGATCCTGTCCGCAGCGACATTTCCGGATCAGGTCGCCATCGCCGACTACTGGGTTCAGCAGCACAAGGGCCTGACGGGTTCATCGCTGGTCCAGGCGGTCAACAACGAGACCTGGAGCCCGAGCGTGAAGGCGCTCACCGCGTTTCCATCCGTCCTCCACAACATGGCGCAGAACCTGAGCTGGACGTCGTCTCTCGGCGAGGCGTATCACAACCAGGGGGCGGCCGTGATGAAGGCTGTGCAGGCGCTGCGGGCGCAGGCCAAAGCGGCGGGCACGTTGAAATCCTCTGCCCAGCTCACGGTGACGGAC
>DATLLQ010000019.1:0-4338 GCA_035537775.1 Vicinamibacterales bacterium
ACGACGGTCATCGAAATCCCCCACACGAGCAGCTGATTGAACAGTTTCTTGCTGTTCGTGCCCGGCGGCGCGGACGCCATGCAGAGGGCGCCGAGGGTCGAGAGCGGGGAGACGTCCACGACGTGCCCTCCGATGATCATCGAGGAGACGATCCCGAGCGCGTCGCCGCCGCCGATGTTCTTGATGAGATCCGGCACCGTTGGCAGGAGCGTTGGCAGCACCACGGCAATCGTGCTGCTGTAGATTGAAATCACGCCGGAGAAGAACGCCGCGACCGCGGTGACAGACGAGGGCGTCGCCAGCTTTGCGAGGAAGTCCGCAAAGAGCGCCATGCCACCGGCCTTGTCGACCATCGTCACGAGCAGCGTGACGCCGCTCACCATCATGATCACGCCCCAGGGCATCGCCTTGACGGCGGCGCCTTCGTCGGCGGCTCGGGTCAGCGTCAGGATCACGGCGCCGGCAAACGCGGCGAGTCCGACGTTCAGCTTCAGGAAGATCACGCTGGCGACGAGGCCGACGATGACCCCGCACGTCAGCCACTGCTTCCAGGTGAAGGGCGTGTCTTCGACGCGTTCTTGTCCGGCATTGACCGGACCATTGGCGTACTGTCCGGCTTCGGCCGGACCTTGCGGCTTCCGCAACAGCTTCCACCCGCCGAGCAGCAGATAGCCGCTCCACGCGATCAGCACGTGGCCGACAAGGTTGTTCATGTAGATCTGCCACCGCACGTCGCCGAGGCCCGGGATCTTGTCCATGATGATCCCCTCGACGACCACGCCTGTCGGGGCGATGGGAGAGAGTGAACCCGAGCTGGCGCCGTTGGCGACCATGATCGCCATCAGGAAAGCCGGGATCCCGTAGCGTCCAGCCGCGGCCATCGCGAGCGGCGCCATCAGCGCGGTGGCGGCGATGTGGCCGGGGCCGACGGAGGCGAGGATGTTCGACAGGATGAAGAAGACGAACGGAATCATGCCGGGCGAGCCGGCGGCGCGCCGCACCGCCTTGTAGGTGATGCGATCGAGCGTGCCGTTCACCTGCGCCATCGAGAAGAGCAGCGTCAGGCCGACAAGGGTCAGAAAGAGCGACGCGGGGAACCCGGCGATCACCTGCTCGACCGTCTGGCCGCCGCCGTAAACGCCGACGAGCCACGCCAGCACGATCGCCAGGAAGCCGACGTTGACGGTGCTGATGGAGCTGAGGGCGAGCGCGAGGATCAGCGCGCTCAGGGATATGACGGCAAGGCTCACGGGTGACTAGAGACTATCGCACCCATAGCACCCCTCGCACCTTTCGCACCCGTCGGCGAAGAAGGGTTCCATGTCAGAATCCCGCCATGTCACCGACCCGCCGAGATTTCCTGAAAGCCACCGCGGCGACCGCGGCGGCGCTTGCGGCACCTCCGCTCGGTGCTGAGGGCGTGGCTCAGGCGCCACCGGCGCCGGCCGCCGATCCGTTTGTCATCGAGCTGGCCAACGAAGCGCTGAACGCCGCACGCGGCGCCGGCGCGACCTACGCCGACGTCCGCATCGCCCGCTATCGTCGTCAGGAGGTTGCCACGCGCGAGCGGCAGGTGGCGGGTGTCAGCGACAACGAGTCGTATGGCATCGGCATCCGGACGCTCGTCAACGGCTGCTGGGGCTTTGCCGCGACGAGCCAGATGACGAAGGAGGGTGTGCGAGGGGCAACTCTCGAAGCGGCCTTCATGTCGCGTGCGGCCCGCGCGGTCCAGAAGCGCCGCGTGGAGCTCGCGCCGGTGAAGCCGGTGACCGGAACATGGGCAACCCCCGTGAAACGCGATCCGATCGACGTTCCCCTCGAGGACAAGGTCGCGCTGCTGCTGGCGGCCAACGAGGCGGCGCTCGGCGTGAAGGGCGTGCGGTTCGTGAATTCGAGCCTGGCGGCGCTGCGCGAGATCAAGACGCTCGTGACGTCGGATGGGACGAATATCACGCAGACGTTCGTTCGCGTTGGTCCGTCGTTCTCGGCGACGGCCACCGGCACGGGCGACTTTCAAAGCTACGCCGAGGAGCTGGCGCCGCGCGGTCAGGGGTGGGAGTACGTCGAATCGCTCAACATGCCGGGCAACGCCGCAGTGTGGGCATCGCGGGCGGTGGAGAAGCTGGCTGCGAGGAGCGTCGACGCGGGGCAGTGGGACCTGATTCTCGAGCCGACGAATCTCTGGCTCACGATTCACGAGTCGATCGGCCATCCCACCGAGCTCGATCGCGTGCTTGGCGAAGAGGCGAACTACGCCGGGACGACGTTTGCGGCGCCCCCTGAGAAATTCCTCGGCCAGTTCAAGTACGGTCCGGCGTTCATGAATATCCAGGCCGACCGCACGCAGGAAGGTTCGCTGAGCCGCGTGGCCTGGGACGACGAAGGCGTGCCTGCGGACCAGTGGTTGATCGTCGATAAAGGCGTGCTCAAGGACTATCAGACGACGCGCGAGCTCGCCGGACGGATTCAGAAGCTGACCGGCGTCTCGCGCTCGCATGGCTGCTCGTTCGCCGATTCATGGCGCAGCGTGCAGTTCCAGCGCATGCCGAACATCTCGCTCCTGCCGGGCGACAAGGACATCGGCGTTGACGAGATCGTGGCGGCGACCAGCCGCGGCATCCTGATCAGGCACACCGGCTCGTGGTCGATCGATCATCAGCGCTACAACTTCCAGTTCTCCGGGCAGGCCTTCTACGAGATCCGGAACGGCAAAATTGCCGGCATGCTCCGGGACGTCGCGTACCAGGCCAACACGCCGGTGTTCTGGAACTCGATGGACATGATCGGCGGCAAATCGTCGTACTGGCTCGGCGGTGCGTTCAACGACGGCAAGGGCGAGCCGTCGCAGAGCAATTCGGTCAGCCATGGCTGCGTCCCGGCCCGATTCAGGAATGTCACGATCCTCAACACGGGACGGAACGCATGAGCGCGCAGCAACGTCCGGGACCTGCCTCTTCCCCCACGGCACCGAGGGCCGCGGGAACAGGTACGTTGCTCTCGCGCGAGCAGGCCAGGGCGCTTGCCGATCGCGTGTTGAAGCTGAGTACCGCGGACGAGACACGCGTCAACATCACCAGCGAGTGGGCCGGCAATACGCGCTTCGCCGATTCCAGCATCACGACCTCAGGCGGCGTCGCCGATCTCTCCGTGCGTGTCACCGTCACGATCGGGAGGCGGCGCGCGTCCGCGAGCACCAACGTCCTCGACGACGCATCGCTGAAGAGAACGGTGGACCTGGCGATGAGCCTTGCGAGACTGTCGCCGGAGGATCCCGAGCTGATGCCGGAGCTCGGTCCGCAGTCGTACTCGGCGATCGCTGCATTCGTCGAACGCACGGCGGATCTCGGTCCTGAAGAGCGCAACGCGGCTGTCAAGCAGGCTGTTGACGCGGCCGCTGCAGCCGGAAAGCCGGCCGGCGCCGTCTTTACCGCCGGCTTCCTGCAGGCCAACGCGAGCGTGGTCGCGGTCGCGACGAGCAAGGGGCTGTTCGCCTATCACCAGCTCACCAACTCGGCGTTCTCGATGACCACGCGCACGCCGGATCAGACCGGCAGCGGGTGGGCGGCCGCCGGAGCGCGCGATTGGAGCCGGATCGATCCTGCGGCAATTGGCCGCGCGGCCGCGCGGAAGGCGATCGCCAGTCGCAACCCGCAGGCGATCGCTCCGGGGCTCTACACCGCCGTGCTCGAGCCACAGGCGGTGAACGACCTCGTGCCGCTGCTGTCGAATGCGCTGAACGCACGCAGCGCCGACGAAGGACGCAGCGCGTTCTCGAAGCCTGGCGGTGGCAACCGGATCGGCGAAAAGGTGGTTGACGAGCGCGTCACGCTCTATTCGGATCCCGTTGATCCCGCGCTGCTGGGCCGTCCGTTCGACGGCGAAGGCCTGCCGGTGTCACGAACCGTCTGGATCGAGAAAGGTGTGCTGAAGAACCTGGCCTACAACCGCTTCTGGGCGCAGAAACAGGGCGTGCAGCCGAACGGCGCAGCCATACAGGCTGGGGGGCTGGCGCTCGTGGGCGGGACGAAGTCCACGGAGGAGATCATCGCCGGCTGCGAGCGGGGCATCCTCGTCACGCACTTCTTCTACATCCGATCGCTGGAGCCGCGGACCGTGCTGTACACCGGCCTCACGCGCGATGGCGTCTTTCTCATCGAGAACGGCAAGGTCACGCGAGCCTTGAAGAACTTCCGCTGGAACGAGAGTCCGCTCCTGATGCTGAACCGGCTGGAAGAGATCGGACGGCCGGAGCCGACCGAGGCCGGTCAGCTGATGCCGGCGCTCCGCATCCGGGACTTCAACTTTACGTCGGCGTCTGAGGCAGTCTAGGGTGCGAGG
>DATLLQ010000020.1:0-5119 GCA_035537775.1 Vicinamibacterales bacterium
AGCTGATCGTCGGATCGCAACAGCGTGCCGGTCAGCACCGCATCGACGTCGACCTTTTTGGCCACGGCCTCGAGATCGATCGCATCCGTCGCGAACTGCGCGCCGGTCAGACTGGACCGCACCAGCAGCGAATCGAGTCCCGACAACGAGCTCGTCAGCGCGTCGGCAAGGCCAAAGCCAAGAAACTCGATGTCGGGATCCGGCCGGAGCATCTTGAACGGCAACACGATCAGCCGTGTGATGGGACGAGGCGGACGGGTCACCGAACCCGTGTCGGCAGCCGCGATCGCCGATCGCAGCTCGTCGGCCATCGCCGTCGCCGTCTTGTAGCGATCCTGCGGCCGCTTCGCGATCGCCTTGTGGACAATGCGATCGACGGCGGCGACCGCAGCCGAACCGCCCAGTGCGGGAGGATGGTCGTAGACCACGGCGTGCACCACCTCCGGCACCGTCCGCCCGTGGAAGGCCGGCTCGCCCGTGATCATCTCGTAGAGCACGACACCGGTGGAGAACAAGTCGCCGCGGGGATCGGCAGGCTGGCCCTGGAGCTGCTCCGGCGTGAGATACCTCGGCGTGCCCATCAACATTCCCGGCGTCGTCAGCTGCACGTCGTGCTCGTCGAGTGGACGCGCGAGACCGAAGTCGAGCAGCTTGACGCCATGGGGCGTCAGAAAGATATTCGACGGCTTCAGATCGCGATGAATGATGCTGTTCCGGTGCAGCGCGTCGAGCGCGGATAGCGTGGCCAGCGTGATCGTGACCGCTTCACCCAGTGGCAGCGGTCCCTCCGCCATGCGGTTGGACAGCGGCTCGCCCTCGAGCAGTTCCATGGCGATGTAGAACTGCCCGTCGGCCGAGCCGACGTCGTACAGCTGGCAGATATTCGGATGATTGACGCGGGCGGCGGCGCGCGCCTCCCGCCGCAGCCGCTCGGTCGCGGCCGGATCGGACGTGTTCGCGCGAATCGTCTTGAGTGCGACCGCTCGATGCAGCCGGTCGTCCCAGGCCGCGTAAACGATGCCCATGCCGCCTTCGCCGAGCGTGCCGGTTATCTGGTAATGACTGATCGATTTCGGCATTAGGCAATCCCTGCCTTCGATGGCAAGACTCCGATCCTACCCTGGCGGCCCTGTTTCCTGATTCCCGAGTCCTGATCCCCGCTGTTGTAGTATTGGCCCACTCCACAGAGGGGCCATCATGCGCCATCATCCACGAAGGCTGACCACGTTCGCCTGCACGGCGGCAGTGCTCGTCGCTGCCGCGACGCTCACCGCGCAGTACTCGCTCACCGTCAACAAGGACCGTCTGATCAACGCCGCCAACGAGCCGCAGAACTGGCTGCTGATGAACGGCGACTACGGCTCGCTGCGCTATTCGAAGCTGACGCAGATCAACCGCGACAACGTCAGGAACCTGCGCATGGTGTGGGCGATGGCGCTCGGCGGGATGCAGGACGTCGGACAGAACGGCCCCGAGAACGAGATCAACCCGCTCATCGACAACGGGTTCATGTACACCAGCGACGGGTGGGGCACGATCTACAAGATCGACGCCCGCGATCCGAACCGGGGCAAGTTCGCGTGGGTCGCCGACCCGGGCGTGCCGCACGAAGGCAACACCTCCCGCACGCGCGGCATCGCGCTCTGGGAAGACAAGGTCATCGCCAACCTGCCTGACGGACGCGTCATCGCCATCAACCGCGAGAACGGCGAGATCATCTGGGACAAGAAGATCGCCACGAAAAACGAGTTCGGCGGCCAGGAGCGGCTCTCGGCCGCACCGCTCGTCGCCGACGGCAAGGTGCTCATCCAGAACGGCGCCGGCGACGCCGGCACGCGCGGCTGGGTCGCCGCCCTCGACGTCAACACCGGCAACGAGCTGTGGCGGTGGTACACAGTGCCCAAGCCGGGCGAGCCCGGCAGCGAAACATGGAAAGACGATCACAACGCCTGGAAGACCGGCGGCGGCGGGGTCTGGCAGACCGGCTCGTACGATCCGGCGCAGAATCTCTACATTTTCGGCACCGGCAATCCCGTCCCCATCTACGACCCGGAGTTCCGTCCCGGCGACAACCTCTATACCAACTCCGTCGTCGCACTGAACGTGGCCACCGGCAAGATGGCGTGGTACTTCCAATACACGCCGAGCGACTCGTGGGACTACGACGAAGCCGGCGTGTTCATGCTGTACGACACGACGATTGGTGGACGGGCACGCAAAGTGGTGGGCCATTACGCGCGCAATGGCTTCTTCTATACGGTGGACCGGACCAACGGACGGTTCATCGCCGCCGAGAAGTACGTGAACGATCTCAACTGGACCAAGGGCATCGATCAGGAGACCGGCAAACCCGTCGACTACAACCCGAAGCTCGACGTGCAGATCTACAACCCGGAAGCGCGCGCGCTGCGTGGCGATCCGAAGAAGCGCACGTGCCCGACCTGGCATGGCGGCGTCGCCCATCAGCCAATGGCCTACAACCCGGTGAAAAAGATCGCCTACGGCGTGGGCACCGAGGGCTGCTTCTCGCAGAACGGCGCCGCTGTCGGCGTGCTGTCGAAGGATGGGGGCATCGACAACAAGGCGAGCCAGCCGCGGCAGTACAGCAGCGACCTCTACTACGGCGCGCTGACCGCGTTCGATGCGGTGAATCACAAAGTGCTGGCCAAGGCGGTGACCGAGATCGAAATCCGATCCGGCGCGCTGGCCACTGCCGGTGGTCTCGTGTTCACGGCGCTGCAGGACGGCTGGGTCGTCGCCTACAACGACGAAACGCTCGAGGAGTTGTGGCGCTTCAACGTCGGCACGCCGCTCAAGGGTGCTCCGGTGACCTACGCGATTGGCCCGAAGCAGTTCCTCGCGGTGCAGGCCGGCGGCCGGCACCTCCATCCGGTGAACTGGGACAAGCTGCAGAACTCGAGTTACTTGTTCGTATTTGCACTGAATTGATTTCAGGCGGTCCGATGGGGCGACGGTGCGACAGTGCGACGGTCCAGTCCGAAGGTCGGACGGTCCGGTCCGAAGGCTGGACGGCCAAGGTCCGATATGCCCAAGGATCTGGTTCGACGTGTGACCGCGTCTCGTCGCTGGGTGCCAGACCATCGGACCATCGCACCGGACCATCAGGCTCTCGGACCGGACCATCGCACCTCCGCACCATCGTCCCCTCGGACCGCTGAGTTATAGGAGTTCCCATGAGGACATTCGCGATAGCGCTGGCGCTCAGTCTTGTTACCGTTGCGGTCGCAGGAGCCCAGGACCGGATGCCGCCCATTCCCGCGGAGAAGATGACCGAGCAGCAGAAGAAGGCGGTTGCCGACTACAAAGCGATCCGCAACACCGATCTCACGGGCCCGCCCTGGACGGTGCTGCTGCGCGTTCCCGATCTCGTGGTGCCTGCGTTGCAGCTTCGTCTGCACAACCAGCAGAACAGCGCACTCAGCCCGAAGCTCACGGAAATGGCCATCCTAATCGCCGCGCGGCACCTGACGAACAGCTACGAATGGAACGCTCACTACACGCTGGCGGTGAAGGCCGGTCTGAGCACCGACGTCATCGCGGCCATCGGCGATGGACGTCGCCCCGATCGGATGGCTGAAGACGAAGCGATCCTGCACGACTTCTGCATCGAGCTCCTCCAGAACAAGAGCGTCAGCGACGGGACGTACGCCAAGGCACTGGCCAAATTCGGCGAGGCAGGTGTCGTCGAAGCTGCCAGCCTCGAGGGCTACTACACGTTCCTCGCCATGGTGATGAACGTGGCGCGGTCGCCGTCACCCGCGAATGCGACACAGAGGCTCGCGCCGTATGTGAGATAAGGCGTGAACAACGTGACGAGACCCCTCATCGTCGCCGTCTTCGTCGCTCTCGCGGCGATGTCGAGCGGCTTCAGCGCACAACAGCCCGCGCGCGGCTTCGACGGCTTCTTCACCGACAAGACCATGCGCGTCGATTACTTCCATTCCGGCGGCGTCGGCCAGGAGATCGTCGCCCTCGAGCGCGTCGTCTCGGACGGACCGTGGCCGGGCAGCCGCACGCGACTGGTGGACGACACGAACCTCGGGAAATACTTGTTCGAGGTGATCGACCGCACAACAAACACTGTCATCTACGCACGCGGCTTCGCATCGATCTACGGCGAATGGGAAACGACCCCCGAGTACAAGACGCTGCATCGCACGTTCCCTGAATCGTTGCGCTTTCCCTGGCCGAAGACGCCGGTGCAGGTCGTGCTGAAGAAGCGCGACGCCGAGAACGCGTTCCGCGAGATCTGGTCAACGGTGGTCGATCCCGAGTCGCGCGCCGTGAACCCCGCCGATCTGCCGGCTGCTGGAAAGCTGTGGACCGTGTTCGAGAACGGCCCCTCGTCTGCGAAAGTCGATCTGCTCGTCATCAGCGAGGGATACGCCGCCGATCAGATGGACAAGTTCCATCGCGACGTTCAGCGTCTCGTCGGCCGGCTGTTCGAGTACGAGCCATTCAAGGCGCGCCGGGCGGACTTCAACGTGCGCGCGCTCGATCTTCCTTCTGCGAAGCCGGGGGTGAATCGTGCGCGGGCGCGGTCCTTCCGCCGCACGCCGATGTCGGTCGAGTTCAACATCTTCGACAGCGAGCGCTACGTGCTGACCTACGACGATCGCGCGCTGCGCAACGTCGCCGCAGCGGCGCCGTACGAGTTCATCGAGGTGCTGGTCAACGAGGAGCAATCCGGCGGCGGCGGCATCTTCAACTTCCAGGCGACCGCATCGGTCGATCACGCGTACGCCGAGTACGTGTTCGTGCACGAGTTCGGCCATCACTTCGCGGGTCTGGCCGACGAGTACTACACGTCCGATGTCGCGTATGAAACTGGCGCCGCCGAGCACGTCGAGCCGTGGGAGCCAAACGCAACTGCGATGCACGACCCGGCGCGACTCAAGTGGCGCGACCTCGTTGAGACGGGGACGCCGCTTCCGACACCGTGGGACAAGGAGTCGTACGAGAAACAAAGCCGGGACTCACAGGCACGCCGGCGCAAGCTGCTGGCGTCCGGCGCACCGCAGTCGGAGATCGACAAGCTGTTTCGGGAAGAGGAAGGCTGGTCCACGAAGCTGCTGGGCGGGATGAAGTTCTCGGGCAA
>DATLLQ010000021.1:0-39704 GCA_035537775.1 Vicinamibacterales bacterium
GAATTCGCCATCGGTTGTGACGAGTCGCGGGCGCTCGCGCAGCGGGAGCGCCGACAGCCACCGTGTCACCAGCTCGTGCGTGTTCTGGCCGAGCGCGATCTGTTCGGCGTGGCCGTCGAGCAGCCGCGCAAAGCCCGCGCGCACGAGAGCCGCCTGGGCCTCCGCTTTCTCCCACTTCTCGTCGACGTGTTCGGCGGCGTCGAGCCATGCGCGTTGCTGCGCCTCGAATCCGACGTCCGGCCAGGCCTGATGCGAGTGGCCCGTCAACAGCAGCCGTTCGCCGACCTTGAAGCGGGAGTAGTGTCGCGCGAGTGGATTCGCGGCCGGCACCGCCATGCGCGAGGATCCTACAGAGGCTGACCGGTTGCTCTCGAACTGAGGCTCACCGGCCAAGCTCGCTGGAGAGCCGCTTGAGCACACGGTTCACGGCCATGCGCGCCGCGTCGGGCGTTTTCATCCAGAAGCGCTTCGCGATCGTTGCGAAGCTCCATTGCGCTTCCATCCGGGCGAGTACCAGCTCGCGGTCGCGTGTCGTGAGCCGATTCAGCGCCTTCCGATAACGCTCGTAGGACTCGTTGTGCAGCATCTCCTCGAGCGGTGAGGGCGCGTCAGCTGGTGGCTCATCGACGATCGGCTCCGGAGCCGGACGGCGCCCGACGCGACGAACCTCGTCGCGAAGGCGGTTGATGATCGACTTCCGCAGGTAGGCCTGCATGGCCCCGACGTGGCGCGGCTCGAACGAGTCGATGCGCTGCAGCATGTGAAGCGCCGCCTCCTGGACGAGATCGCCCGTATCGAGCGCGTCGCGAGCGTGCGGTGGCAGCTTCCCGTGCGTCCACCGCCGCAGTTCGGGCAGACAGCGCTGCAGCAGTGCTTCGACAGCGGCACGGTCGCCGTCGCGAGCCTTGACCACCAGTTCGACGGTCGGCTCGTCGCTCAACAGCGGGTCGGAGTCGGTAACGTCCCGTTCGTCAGCCATGCAGTTGTCGCGATCATAGGCCTGCCGGCCCGGGATCGGACCCTCTTTGTGTACAACGCGCAAAACCGCGCAACCGAACACCTGTTCGGTGCCCCCCTCGCGCACGTTGATGCTAGTGAGGAGGACAGAACAATGAATAGAACCAAGTCGCTGATCATCGCGGGGCTGGTGCTCGGGTCGTTCGTGATTGCCGCGAACGGCAGGGCTGCCAATATCGGCCGCACGGAATATCTGACCCTGAAGAGCGCGGCGGCGCTTCCAGGAGTCGTGCTGCCGCCTGGAACCTACACGTTCGAGCGCATCGAGGGCCATCCGGATCTCGTTCGCGTCTCGAATCGGCTGACCAACAACGTGCTCTACACGGGGTTCACCGAGGTCGTCCGGCGTCAGAACCGAAGCGGAGGGCCGCTGACGTTCGGCGAGGCACCGAGGGGCGAGCCGATGCCGATCAAGGCGTGGTTCCCCGACGGGTCGCTTATTGGCAACGAGTTCAGGCACCGGTAATGCAGCGCCTGAGCGGCCGAGGGGGATGGCGTGCGGCGGCCAGCCATCCCTCTCTGGTCTCTCTTTACGGCAGGGCCAGCGCGATCAGCTCACCGGGACTCTGGCGGCTGGACGAAGCTGTCACGATGTACTGCTTCCCGTTGTGCATGTAGGTCATCGGCGAGTTGCTGGCGCCGCCCGGCAGTTCCATCTCCCAGACGATCTTTCCGCTCTTCTTGTCGAACGCGCGGAACATCTTTCCGCCGCCGCCGCCCGGAGGCAGTCCGACGCCGGCGTCACTGCCTTCACCCATGAACACCAGCGTCTTGGTGACGATCGCGGAAATGCGTCCGGGCGTCCCGAGGGCGGGGACGTTCGGCAGCCCCTTGAACGCCGGATGGTTCTTCAGTCCATCGCCGTTCGCCACGCTCCACAGGGTGTCTCCCTTGTTCAGATCGATCGCGATGAGCCGTGAATACGGTGGCTTGAACGGGTGGGGAAGACCTTGCGGGCCCCGGATGCCAGGGGTCGACTGCTTGACGAACGGCAATGTCGATTCGGGATGAAGCGATTTTCCGAGCGCCAGCGTGTTGGGGAGTGTTGACGAGGGAACGTAGAGGATGCCGGTCTCCTTGTCGAATGCGGCGCCGCCCCAGTTGCCGCCACCGTTGGTGCCGGGCACGAGCAGGAGCCCCTTCGGTGCCTCGGGATCGCCGAGCATGACGGGCGGCGTGTAGACCGGACCGAGCTTGTAGCCGGTCACCAGTTTCCGGGCTTCGGCTTTCAGCTCCGGCGTGAAGTCGATCAGATCGTTGTCCGTGACTCCCTGCTGATCGAATGGCGCCGGCTTCGTCGGGATCGGCTGCGTCGGCGAATACCACTCGCCGGGGATGTTGCCCTGCGGCACCGGCCGCTCGACGATCGGCCACACCGGTCGGCCGTTCGTGCGATCGAACACGAAGACGAACGCCTGCTTCGTGATCTGCGCCACCGCCCTGATGCGCTTGCCGTCAACCGTGATGTCCGCGAGTATGGGCGCGGCGGGGAGGTCGTAGTCCCAGAGCCCGTGGTGGACGATCTGATAGCTCCACACACGCTTGCCGGTCTTTGCGTCGAGGCACATGATGCTCTCGGCATGCAGGTTGTTACCGGGTCGCGTGCCGCCGTAGTAGTCGCCCGTGGCCGTCTCCAGCGGCAGGTAGACGTAGCCGAGATCCTCGTCGGCGCTCATCAGCGACCAGACGCCGCTGTTGCCCGAGTAGGTCCACGAGTCGTTGAGCCAGGTCTCGTTGCCGAACTCGCCCTTGCGCGGCACGACATGGAAGGTCCACAGGTGCTTGCCTGTGCGCACGTCGTAGCCGCGGATGTCGTCTGGCGGCATCTCCTTCGGCGCGCGCGCCTTCTCGCTGAGGATGTCGGTGGCCGGTGACGGTACGCCGCCGACGACGATCACGTCCTTGACGACCAGCACGCCGCTGCTCGAGCGCCAGCCGGTGACGACGCTCTGACGCTCGAAGCCCTTCGTCAGATCGACCTGTCCGTTCTCGCCGAAATCGGGATAGCGCTTGCCGGTCTTCGCGTTGAGGACGACGAGGTTGCTGCCGACGTTGGTGACGATCCGGGCATCCTTGCCGTCGGTCCAGTAGGCGAGACTCCGCGTCGTGCCGCCGCGCCCGGGCTGGCCGTTCGCGCCCGGAGGCATCTGGTCGAACCAGATCACCTTTCCTGTCGCCGGGTCGAGTGCGGTCACCACGCCGACGCCGCTGCTCATGTAGAGCATGCCGTCGACCATGAGCGGTGTGTGGCTGTAATTGGCGTTGCCCTGTGCGTTCGGGTAGACCGTGCGCAGCTCTTCGGGCACGGCTGAGACCTTCCACGCGACCCGCAGGTTCTTGACGTTGTTCGCGTTGATCTGATCCAGCGTGGAGTACTTCGTTGCGCCCTTGTCGCCTGAGTATGCCGGCCAGTCCTGACTCTTGTTCTGCGCCTGCCCGCCGACCGTCCAGACGGCGATGCCAAGAGTGGCGAGCACGACGAATGACAGCAGTCTGCGGCGCATGTTCAGTCTCCTGCGAGAGGCGGATGTCCGAGGTCAGGTCGGGCGCCCCGAATCTGCGGAGTGTACTGGAAAACCGGCTGTGCAGGCCGCGTCGTCCTTTCGGCTGACGCGTCGATTAGCGATCAGTCGCTCGCGCGCGCATCAGGTACATCAAACGGGTCGATTCGGCGACCGGTTCACACCTCACGAACTCGAAGAACGTGCCGAAGGCCCTCTCGAAACCCTCCTGCGTATAGTCGGAGAAGATGTCCGCGCGGGTCGCCAGCATCCGCTGGACCTGCGAGTCGGTCTTTGGGACGAACTCGATGATGAGCCATTGGCTCAGCCTGGCAAAGAGCGCTGCGACGTCCGCGAGCGGGACGTTGTTGCCGATAGCGAGATGATGAATGAGCGCCAGCGCCAGGATGGCGTCTGGATGACCTCGCTCAAACAGCGACGGTCGTTCGGTATTCGCCCATCCGATCGACGGACTTGGATTGGTCAGGTCGAGCGCCAGGGGCAGAATGCGCCCGTTGTCCTGTGCGCGGATCGCCTGGTAATGCTGATCAACGGCGGCGTGATCGCCGTCGAAGGCGATCGTCAAGGCACCGCGTTCAGCGCTCAGTCGACTGAATCGACCGGTATTGGCGCCGAGGTCCCAGACGACTGTGGGTCCTGCCGTATTCAGGTACCCGGCGACAAGGCGCTCCTTGTCTGCCGCCGCGTCGGCGCTGTAGTTCGTCGCACCGTAATAATCGCCCCATTCTGACGGCCGCCTCGGGCAGTCGAGCTTCTCGATGAACGCTTCGAGCGAGGTCAGCAGACCGACCAGTCCGGATCGGCTGATCGACACCTGACGCCGGGGCGACGACTGCGCTCCGCTCGCGGCAAATCGCTGCTGAGCCTTTGCGTGCAGATGAATATGGGCCAGCAGTGACGGCTTCAACCTGGTGGAGGCGGGGAGGAGGCTCGCCGCCAGATCCAGCGGCACACCATCGATGAACACGCGGAGCAGCTGGCCGAGCCGCACATCGCGATAGCGCATCAGCGCCAGCGGGGCGAGGAAGTGCTGGCAGAACTGGCGATAGGCGACCCACGGAGAGCCCTCCTGATACCGTTCGAAGGACAACGTGTCGATGAACACCGGCCGGGGATCGAACTGGACGTTATAGGCGCTGGCGTCCTTGAGGCTCATGCCGAAGGCAAGCGCCAGCTGCTGCACGCGAAGTGTCAGCAGGGCAGCGTCGCGGAGCTGACTGAAACACCATTCGTACGGGTAGGAAATGAATGGCAGTCGATCGGGACGTATGACCTTGTACGCGTCGGACGTGCGAGGTTCAACCGTCGCATCTTCCACGTGCGCAACCAGCATTTTCTTGCTGGTCAGCTGGTCGTAGAGTCCTGAGCTGATGAAGCACTCGTAGTTGTCGCGCTCGACGCGATTGATCTGGCGGCAGATGCGGCCCAGGCTATCGACGAAGACGAAGCCGGCCGGGTCTCGAAAGGAGCCGGCTACCGCAAGTTTCGATGAATTCATCGGCAGGCGTGTGAAGGCGATGGATCCTTCGACTGATGCAGCCGGTTGTCGCCCGCAGTCATACTGCGGCCATGCGAATCGTCATTCTTCTGCTCGCGATCGCTGCGCTTGAACAACCCGTCGATGCGTACCTCGACCCGGGCACCGGCAGCATGGTACTCCAGGCCGTTCTCGGAGGTCTGGCCGCCGGAGCGATCATCGTGCGCGCCTATTGGTTGCGTCTGAAGGCGCGTTTGACAGGCTCCCGGTCAGAGTTGCCTCCCGGCTCTCGCGCGTGACGACGATGGTCGACGTCAGAGCGGCGACCGTCGGCCGTTCGACGGGCCGCACGGACCTGATCCTGTCGTTCACTGTCCCCGGCCTCATGCTGGTGGCGCCGTTCGTCGGTGCCGTAAGACAAGTCCATCATTCAATTCTGAGCGCTGACTCAGTGACGGCGATCGCGATCCTGCTCGCGATCGGGGCAGTTGCCGGCGTGGCGATTCGGCACGGTGGTCGAGTGCGCGTTGTCACACTCGCGGCGTTCCTGACCGTTGCGCTCGATCTCATGCTGAAAGGGACAGCCCTCAGCCAGTCGTTGCCGCAGCGACTATTCGCGATTCCGCTCGCGCCCTTCTTCGTTGCGACCAGCTTTGTCATCGTGCTGGCAGTCTGCCATCTTCTGCGCGCGGAGCTGCTCCGAATCCTTGCTTCCGGGTTTGCCGTGGCGACGGTCGCGGCACTCATTGGCCCGGTTGGAGGGACGCCGATCGGCCACACGCACACAAAGGCGCACGTCGTGTCGAAACCGGGGCGGCCCCTGGTGCTGCATCTGATCCTCGACGAACACATCGGCATAGACGGGATACCGACGGACCTTCCAGGCGGACGCGAGCTGCGACAGACGCTCACTGCGTTTTATGACGAATTCGGGTTCCGGCTTTACCGCAGGAGCTTCAGCCCCTACGTCGATACCCGAGACTCGTTGCCGAATCTCTTCAACTTCGGCCGGCAGGGCGTGGCCGCGGCGTTCCTGACTGAGCCTGAGAAGCTGTTCGAGCCGCCGTACGTTCTGTCGCGCAACGACTATTTCGAGCGGCTGAAAGCCCTCGGGTATCGGATAAGAGTCTATGAGTCAACGTTCCTGGATGTGTGCCGTGCGCAGGCCGCACCGATTGCTGACTGTTACATCTACCCCGAGTGGGGATTCGAGTCGGCACGCCGCAATCTGAGCCTGACCGGACGGCTGCGGCTACTGTCTACCGCCTATCTTCAGGACTCGCTGGTGTACCGAACAGCCAAGATAGACGTGCTGCAGCGGCTGCACCGACGTTTTCCGGGTACACCGGTCTTCACCTGGGAGCGCGCGAACAGCGGGCCGCTCACCAGCCTTCCGACATTGCAACTGCTCGAGAAGGACTTGACGACGGCGAGGCCGGGCGAGGCGTATGTTGCGCATCTGTTGATGCCGCACAATCCGTATGTCTACGAGGCCGACTGCGCCGTGCGCGATCCAGCCGACTGGCGTTCGATTGAAGACACCGGTGCCTTGTTGCTCACCGACCTCGATCGCCGCGACCTGTACGACGGCTATTTTCGCCAGATGTCGTGCCTGTACAAACGCCTTCACGAGATGTTCGTTCGTTTGCGTGAATCCGGACGCCTCAATGATGCAGTCGTGATCGTGCACGGTGACCATGGATCGCGGATCGCTGCGCCGCGGCGTGGGCGGTGGAGACGGCAGGATTACGTTGCGATGTATTCCACCATTTTTGCGGTGAAAGCCCCGGGTGTGCAGCCGGGACACGATGACTCGTTCCACTCGGTGCATCATCTGTTCGCGCGGCTGTGGAACGAACAGTCGTCAGATCCCCCGGTCATCTACGTTCCAGAGGACGCCGACCCCGCCGAGCTCGAGCCGCAGCCCGTTTCCAATCTTGGCTGGGAATGAGGTCGACGCCAGAGTCTTAGCCCCGAAGGCGGGCGCCAGGCCAGAGACCGCGCGGACCGAGTGATAACATCGCTCTCGCGATCACATGCGAACGTTCGGCGTCATCGTGATGGCGCTTCTCGGAGGCGCGTGTATCGCGCTGGCACAGGAAACGGACAGCGCGCCCACTGATTCGGTGCCCTGGGCCGTGCGTGGCGGAACGCTGATTGACGGTACGGGTGCTCCACCGGTTCCGGACTCGGTTGTGACTGGTGTCGGCGAGCGCATTACCTGTGCGGGAAGTGCCCAGGTCTGTGCCGTTCCCGCGGGTGCCGCCACTGTGGACGCGACAGGCAAGTGGCTCATCCCAGGGCTGATAGATACTCACGTCCACCTGTATTTCAACTCAACCGGCGGCCACGATCAGCTTCACCGGTTCGTCCTTGGCATCACGGCGACGCGTGAGGCTGGCACGCCGGATCAATTCGAACGAACCGTATCCCGCAAGAAGCAGGCGGAGGCCGAGACATCGCCTGAGCCTCGCCTCGTCGTCTCCGGCCTGATCTCACCAGATGAAATGGAGCGCTTCCACCTGACGAAGCTTTCCGACATGGTGGAGAAGCTCGCGTCCCTCGGCGCCGACGCGATCAAGTACAAGTTCAAGCACAGCCCGGAAGAGCTGGACGCAATCATTTCGACTGCACATGCGCTCAACCTGCCGGTATGGGGCCACGCCGCCGCGTCGGGCGTGAAAGAGAGCCTCGACGCTGGAATCGATGGCCTGCCGCATCTGTGGACTTTTCCCGGGTCCGCTCTTCGTGCCGGTGCGAACCGCCCACCCATGCCGCCGGGAGCCGATTACTGGGTGTGGGAAAGCGAGGCGTGGAACTACCTTGATGATGCTCGTCTGAACGCCATCACGGACGAGGCCATCGCGCGGCGGGTGTGGATCGAACCCAATCTCGTGTACGAGAAGTATCTGACCCTTCCGTTCCCGGTTCCCGCTGATGAAGCGCACCTCACGGGTGTGCCGTCGTTGAGGAACTTTGTTCGCCCGTGGATACCGATCGGGGAGCAGAGCCGCATTGCGCAACGTGCGAGGCAACGACGGCTTGCAGTGGTGTTCGAACGCCAGTGCCGATTCGTCAAGGACTTTCACGATCGCGGCGGCATCGTACTGGCAGGTTCAGACACGTTCGAGCCGGGCCTGTCTCTGATCGAGGAACTGCGGCTGATGACGGAGTGCGGCCTCTCGCCAATGGCCGCGTTGCAGGCGTCGACGAAGCATGCGGCCCTGGCGATTCGCCGTCCGGCTCTCGGGACGGTTGAACCGGGAAAAATCGCCGACATCGTGCTGCTCGACGCGAATCCCTTGAGCGACACGACGAACCTGCGGCGTGTGTGGCGAGTGATGAAGGGAGGGCACGTCTACGATCCGGCGGCGCTCATTGCCGGCACCGTCGAATCCTATCGACAGGATCTGCTGGAGGCCCGCGTGGTCCGCGCCGCTGCGGCCGGAGTGCTCATTCTCTGCGGTGCGTGGGCGATTCTGATCTGCCGCCGCCTCATGGTTTCCTGGAGGAGCTGATCGCTCGTCGTGTCCGGCATGAGCCGGCCATGTTTAACGCGGCTATACTTCCCGCACTTGAGGGGTGCGATGAGGTACGCAGCGAAACTGGCAATGGCTCTGACCGTGACGGCCGCCGTCGGCATCGGCGTGCAAGGTGGCATAGCAGCGCAAGGCGCCCCACAGGGCGGCGCGGCGGGACAAGGCGGCCAGGGCGCTGGCCGGGGCGGAGGCGGACAGGGCGGGGGGCGCGGCGCGCAGAACTGCCCCACGCCGACGATCCCCGCGGCCGAGACGTGCATCTCGTCGCAGCTCGGACAGGCGAACTGGCCGAACCCACCGCTGCCCGATGGGCCGATCACGATCCAGTCGGCCCTCAACCAGCACCGCGATCTGCGTGTGTTCGTCCTCAAGGGCTTCAACCAGCCGTGGTCGATGGCGTGGCTCCCCGACGGCACGATGCTCGTCACCGAGCGCGGCGGCCGTCTCCGGGTCGTGCGCAACTGGGTGCTCGACCCGAATCCGGTTGCCGGCGTACCCCAGGTGCAGGCTGGCGGCCTGCAGGGGCTCATGGACGTCGTTATTCATCCCCGGTTCGCGGAGAACCGCTTCATCTACCTCTCGTACCACAAGCCGGTGCCGCGGATCGGTGCCGACGGGAAGCCGGCGGTGGGGCGCGGCGGCGCTCCGACGATGGACGGCGCAACGACGATCGCGCGGGGGACGTGGAACGGAACAGCGCTGGTGGACGTGAAGGACATATGGCACGACCCGCAAGCGGTGCGCACCGAAGCCTCGCGCATCGGCTTCGGACGCGACGGCATGCTCTACATGTCGGTGAGCGCGTCGGGCACCGGGCCCGACGTGACGCGGTCCGCGGACCCGAACGACATTGCCGGCAAGACGATCCGGCTGCGTGACGATGGGACCGTGCCGCCGGACAATCCGTTCTACAACAGGGCTGGCTACAAGAAGGAGATCTACACGCTGGGTCATCGCAACGGCCACTCGATGCAGCTCAATCCCGAGACCGGGCAGTTCTGGGTGACCGAGCAGGGCCCCAACGGGGGCGACGAGGTCAACGTCCTGAAGGCGGGCGCCAACTACGGGTGGCCGTACGTCAGCAACGGGCGCAACTACAACGGGCCGAAGATCTCCGACAGCCCGTGGAAGGAAGGCACCGAGCAGCCGTGGGTCGTGTGGGTCCCGTCGATTGCGGTGACCGGAGGGACCTTCTATACGGGCGACAAGTTCCCCGGATGGCGGCGGAGCTTCTTCGTCGGCGGCCTTCGTCAGGGCGAGTCGCCGCGCACTGGACACATGCAGCGAATCGAGTTCAACGACAAGTGGGAGGAGATTCGCCGCGAGCCGATGCTGGTGGAGCTGCATCAGCGCATTCGAGATGTCCGTCAGGGGCCTGACGGTCTCCTGTACGTGGCAACGAGCGAGAACGCGGGGGCGATCCTGCGAATCGAACCGGCGCCCGCGCCGTAACGACAACGCGGGGGAGCTACAGGCGCCCGCGACGGTCGCGAGCCGTCCGACCGCGACGGAGGCGTTCATCAGGTGCGAGGCACGGAGCGGCCCGAGGACACGTTGCGTCCCCACCCAGTGGAGGCCTGGCGTGACGGCGCAGCCGCACTGGCTGCAATCAGGCGTGCCGCCGAAGAAGCACGGTTGAATCTGCGTCTTCAGGTCGGCTGAATAGTTCACCGACACACGCGAGAAGATGCAGTCCTTCGGACTGGCCGGAGGCGTAGCGAACGCTTCCGCGATTCCGGGCGTCATCAAGAGCGCGGGATACTTCTCCTTCAGGAGCGGCAGCTGGCGGACCAGCTCGCGACGCAGTGCCGGTGTCAGCATCTCGGCGCTTTTCTCGCCCACCTGTGGCGTGTAGATGCTCACCCAGACGCGATCGATTTCGCGGCGTGATGCCCAGAAAGAGAGATATTCGTCGAGAGACCCCGGTTTCTCCATCTGCTGACGCGTCAGCACCCAGCTGATGTCCACGCGGCGGCCCTCGATGTTCTTCAGGATGCGATCGTAGGTTGCCGGCGCGCGCCGCTTGTCGTGATCCTCACGGAGGCCGTCGATCGATACGGCGATGCGGATGTGCCGGAGGGCATTCCACTCGGCCGGGATTGGAATGACGCCGCTTGTCACGATCAGCGTCTCGACGCGCTGCGCGCTCAGTTCGGGAAGGATGCGACTGAGTTCGCGGTGACGCATCAGTGGTTCGCCGCCGACGATCGAGAGATGGATGGGGCGGTGCCTGGCGACCAGTCCGAGGACGCCCTCAACGAGCTCGTCCCCACGGTGGTCGTTCAGCTGCCGGAGCGTGATGCCCCCACCGAGATGTCCTTCTTCGTATGCGTAGCACCCCGGGCAGCGCAGCGGGCACTCTCTCGTGATTTCGATCGACAGCATCGGGGGCATGCCGAGGAGCATTCGCCCACCGGCGGCGAGGAACCGGCCTGTGTTCATAGCCGCCGCCGGTCAGCACCATCCGTGCCAGAGCGGGAGGCTGCAGATTCAGCTGCTTTGCTGCGCTGAAGTCACAACATGTTGTGAGTTGTGCAGGCGCGCACTCGCGGACCGCGTGCGGGCGGGAGTAGCGGCAGTCAGCGTACTGCGATGGTTGCGCCGTTATCTGCGAACCACTGCAGCAGAAACGTGCGACGGCCTTCGAAGAAGCTGCGCAGCGTCCCGGGCGTCGGATCGTCCGTCGTCGTCCTGACGAAGTCTTCGGTCGAGAAGAGCTTCCGGGTGTCGCGTGCGACGTCGTCAGCAATCAGCGCTGAATACTGCCTGACGATTGGCCCCATGGCGTTCCAGTCCAGCGACTTCTCGGCAATCTCCCGGAGATAGCCGAGATACTTCGTCCGGAGCGCCGGCACCGCCAGGACCTTCGCGATGATCGGCTTGTTCGTATCGTTCTCCGCGACCAGCGGACTCAGCTGCTGGCTTCGTCCCCCCATGCTGAACATCTCGTTGGCATCATGGAAGACGAAGTGGAACTTCCCGGCGGGATCGCGATAGAGCGAGTAGTCGGCGACGCGCTGATAGAAGGCGTCGGCACTGTTCATGACGTTGTCGAGGGCCAGAAAACGAAGGTACGCGTCGATGTCGATACGTGACGCCAATGCCGCCTCGAGCGATTCCACTGGCGTCGTGTCGAGCGTCTTCGCAAGGTCGATCAACGCCGCCCAGGCCTCCGGCTCGTCCTTCGACTTGATCTGGAACGTCGCTCTGTAGCGGCTCGCGTCATCGCCCTGGTACGTGAAACCGCCGCCTCCGCGGTTTGCCTGTGAAATCTTCCACCGCGCCCCCTTCGTGGTGCCGAAATTGTCGGCGACGAACTCCTTGTTGAACTGCTGCGCATTCGCGTAGACGCCCCAGTTCTCGCCGTTGATCACCACGCGGACGAAGTTGGCTTTGGGCGCCGCGATGTACTGCCGCGCGATATGCATCGACAGCACCGTGCGCATCAGCGTCGGGTCGGTGTTGGCGTTCAGGAAGTTGAGTGTCCGGTATCCGCCGATCGCCTGGTTCTCGTGGACGAAGTCGAACGCCAGATTCAACGAACGCTTGAAGCCGTTGCCAACCCCGAACGACGAGTTCCCGCGGAAGTGGACGCCGACATCGGGGTAGACACGGCCGTCCACCGTCACCGTCGCGGGCACGTCCACGTCGGTGTTGTTGAAGGCCACCAGCTCGGCCTCCCATTCCGGATTCTCGAACTCGATGAAGAACGTCCTGAGCGTGGCCGGATCGTAGAGCGGTGCGTCCGGATAGTGCTTCACCTCGCTCGGCGTGAGCGTGATGCCTGGACTGGGCGCCGGGCGGTTACCGCCGAAGCGGCCGCCAATGCGCCCGCCAATCGACGCGCTGAGCGCCTGACGCGCGGCCTCGCGTTCCGCGGTGTTGAGTCGCCCGTCCTTGTCGGCGTCGAACTTCTCGACGACCTGCTGATTCTGCGGGCCGGCTCCGCCGATGCGGCCCTGTACCTGGAACTGGGCCGCCGCGGGCGTGACCGTCACGGCCAGGAGCATCGAGAGAGCACCGATGAGGTGCAGGAAACGCGCTGGATAAGCCATGGCGTCGACCGCAGTCTACTCCGTTCCGCCGGCCGGCGCCGCGAGCGGTCGAGACTGTAAGCGCTCCATCAAGGCTTTGTGCGTTGTTCCACAACGTGACAGTTGCAACGCAGATACCGGGACGGACCCGCAATCGAGTCCGTCCCCGCAGACCACTGTCGTTCTGCTGCAGAAACTACGAGAGCTGGGCGTGAAGATCTACCTCGACGACTTCGGGACCGGCCCCTCGTCGCTCAGCTAACTCCACCAGCTTCCAGTGGATGCACTGAAGATCGACCGCTCGCCCGGAGCCGCCGGACGCCGTGGATTCAGAACTGATCGCGGCCCGCGGCCAGGGCTCCTCAGCACACGACGGCGGTACCGCTCACGGCAACCATCAGCATCCCGTTGTTCGTGCCCAGCACCTCGTAGTCCACATCGATGCCGATGACGGCGTTGGCGCCAAGCTGCTGCGCCCGGGCCTGCATTTCGCTCAGCGCAACGTCCCGCGCTTCACCCAGCGCGCGCTCATAGGTGGCCGAACGCCCGCCCACGATGTCGCGAACGCTTGCGAAGATGTCCCGAAAGATGTTCGCGCCGATGATCGCTTCACCGGTTACGACACCCAGATACCGGCTCACGGGCCGTCCTTCGATCACCGAGGTCGTGCTCATCAACATGCGTCTCTCGCTCCTGTCTCCGATGCTTGTCCAGCTCAGAACCTAGATACTGCCTTTCGCGTCTTCCTGTTCCAAGACCCGCGAGGCGCTTGTGAAGGGGGGAGATCGCCGGCCGGCGTGTGGAACGGTCAGAAGGCGGTCGCGGGCGGACTACGGCCCGGTCCCGACGGTCACAATCCGCGCCAGCACCAGCGCGACGACCCGGTCGCAGCGCGGACGATAGAAGCGGAAGACGTCGGGGGGGGTGCGCCGGCACGCTCGAGCAGTTCGCGGCGCAACGAGCTGCGCGCGCGCGAGTGGCGGATCTTCACGACGTCCTCGGAGACGTCGAGCGCCGCGGCTGTGTCCGCGGTGCTCATGCCTTCCACGTCCCGCAGCATGGAGACCTCGCGGGCGCCCGCTGGCAGCGCGTCGATGGCCCACTCCAGCAAATCGCGCAACGGGGGCGGGAGCCGCGGGCGCAGCCGATTTCACCATCTCAGTACAAAGAGTCGCATCTGGCCAAAAGGTGACAGGCGGCCGGCCGGCGCCACGTGACGGCTTAGGGGACGGGGCACCAGGACAAAAGGTCCTGGCGCCTCGTGTCGTCTACACCGGGCACTCACCGCGACGTGACGAGTATCGCGACGCGGCGATTCTGCGCGCGTCCTTCGGCGGTGTTGTTGTCCGCGACAGGATGCTCGTCGCCGTACCCTTCGGCTGACAGCCTGCTCCCGTCGATGCCCCGCCGCTCCAGCGCATCGCGAACTGCCTCAGCTCGCATTTTCGAGAGCTGCTTGTTCGCGGCCGGATCGCCGGTGTTGTCGGTATACCCGCCGATCTTCACAGAGGCGGCCGGGTAGGCCTTGAGGATGTCCGCGACGTTCGAGATTTGCTCCATCGAACCGCTCCGCAGCACTGCGGAACCAGTGTTGAAGTCGAGCTGATCAAACTCGAACCAGTTGTCCGTCGTCACGGGTCCGCTGGTTCGTACGAACGCCAGAAGTCGAGATTCGGTTCCATTCGGCCGGAATCGGAAAACGACGTCGCCTGGCATCTCGCGTTTCACGATACCGCTCGTGCCGACCGCAGGCGGCGCAGGCGCGGTCACACGCGGCAACCGATCCTGCCGGGCGTATTCGGGTGCGCGTGACTGGGGGAAGAAGCTGGCGACCGCCCATATCGCGAGCGCGGCAAGGGCTGCCGGAAGCACCCAGTTCAAGGCCGTTCGCTGTGTCCGCTGCGCGCTTGCGGCAACGTGGCTGGCAGCCGCTGCACGCGGCGGAATCGTCGCCGACTTGTCACCCGCTGAGGGGTAGAACTTCGACAACGCCGCCGGCAACCCGGCGATGATCGATCCCCGCTCGGCGGCGAGCCGATTGGACAGACCAGACGTGTCGAGGTGATCGGTTCTGATCATCTTGCCGAGGTACGACATGACAAGAGGCATCGCCATCGCGAAGAGCGACTTCGCTGTTGCGCTGCTCACGCCGGCATAGCTGGCCAGCGAGTCCGACATGTTCGACATCCGGTTTCCGAGCAGAAGCGATTGAATGAAGTCCCAGGACGTATTGCCGCCCGAGCCACTTGTCAGGCGCGAGAGCATGCCCTCGGTGCGACCGGGCAGCGAGAGATCGTTCTCCGGATCAAGTGCCATCGAATGAATATGGCCCATCGCCTCCGGGTCGTTCGCGCGAGTCGCGACGCTGGCGCTTATCGCGCGAATGGCTGTGCTGAGTCCGGTCTCGATGTTCGAAGTCGGTTCGCCAAGAGTCGTGCTCAACCTGGAAACCAGCCCCGAGCTCATGGATTGAATGATCGAGTCGACGAACGAAGAAGCCATGGGAACCTCCTCTGGGCGCTGCCCCGATGCAGCGGGGAGGCACCAGCGCCAGAGACTAATCTCTCAAGGCGCGCGCCATGGATCGTCGCGGGATTCCTCTGTGTTCGAGAGACGGTGGGGGTGGCCTGCCAATGTACCGTAATCAATGATCGATTTTGTCGGCCACGTGTGTGTACGGTTCAGCTCTTCGCTGCCGAGACGAAGCGTCACGCTTCGTCCCGGATATCCCGGCGGTCGGGCTCAGTACTTCTTCGGCGTCACGGCGTCCTTGGTCGCTTTCGCGCCCTTCTTCGTTGCCTTGCCAGTGGCCTTTGCTGCATCGGCTGTGGCCTCGCCTGTCTTCTTGCCAACCTTCTTGCCCGTCGTCGCGGTCTTTTTCGCAGCGTCCTTGGTCACCTCGCCCGTCGTCTTCACCGCATCGCCCGTCACCTCACCCGTTTTCTTCCCGGCGTCCTTCACGGCATCGCCGGCCTTCTTGAACGGGTTCTGCGCAGAGGCGGGTTCGGCGAACGGTAGCGAAAGCAGGCCGATGAGGCATATCGAGAGTAGCGTTTTCATAGAAGTACCCCTACGGTACGTGGTGCACGACCGGCACCATGGACCTCACCGCTAAACACTCGTCGTTTTCACGCCCGGCTGCGTTGCCGCTCACAATCCCTCGCCGCCGCGCACCATCCCGGTGGTATCCTCGGCGCCCTGCGGCTCTCGGCACGCGCTGAGGCTTTCGGTTCAGGATGAGCATCATGTGGAAGGCGCACGGCGCAGGACGCGCCTGATCTGTCACGTATGAGTCGAAGGCATAAAGTCTCCAGACGCCGGCTCCTGTTGCAGGGTGCTGCGGCAGCAGCCGGAGCTGCCACGCTGGCGGGGCAGGGCACATCGGCGCTCGCGCAGGCGCCCGCCGTCGTGACCGCGCGTCGCTTTCGTGCGTGGGTGACCCGCGGCGGTGGGCCGGACCGGACCACGCTGCAGGAACTGACGCTTCGTCCAATCTCGGGAAGGCAGGTCGTGGTTCGCACCGAGGCCACGAACCTCTGCTACTCGAACGTGCCCTTCGTGCTCGCGCTGCAGTCGCCCGCTGGCGCTGGCCGTGGCCCCATTCCACCACGCGGCACGATCCAGGGGCACGGCGGCGTTGGTGTCGTCGAGGCCGTTGGACCGCAGGTCCGCCGCGTGCAGGCCGGCGACCGCGTCTGCGTCTCAGGGACTCCCCAGTGCGGCCAGTGCTATCAGTGCCTGCGCGGCCGCGCCGACATGTGCCAGTTCCTGTCGGATACCAATCTCGCGGTCATCGCGGAGATGAAGGACGGCACTCCGGTCGTCGCCAACTCGCATATCGGCGGACTGGCTGAGCTGATGATCACGAACGAAGAATGGGTCGTGCCCATCTTCTCGAAAGCAGCCGCCGCCGACGTCGGGATGGTGTGCAGCTGCGTGGCCGTTGCCGGCCTCGGCGCCACACTCGCGCCAACGCTGGCGCCCATCCAGCCAGGGTCAACCGCCGCGGTCGTCGGCTGCGGGCCGCTTGGCTTGAGTGCCGTGGTTGGCGCGAAGATCGCCGGTGCCTCGACCATCATTGCCATCGATCCGATCCGGGTGCGGCGTGAGCTCGCCATGACGCTCGGTGCGACCCATGCGCTCGATCCAAACGTCGAGGGCAACAATCTCGTCGCGCGGGTACGCGAGCTCACGCGGTTTCCGAACGATCGTGTCTGGTCGGGCGGGCGCACGAGCGGCGGTCTCCTTGGCGGTGCGGGCGCGGACTTCGTCATCGAAGCCGTTGGCGCCGACGCCGTGGCGCCGAAGCTTGAAGCCGGCCCTGATCCGACCGGCATCCTGCCCATGCGTCAGGCCTACGAGATGACGGCGCCGGGTGGACACGTCGTGACGACCAGCCTGCCACGTGGAAACATCACGCTTCCGGCCGTGTTGTTTTCAATCGGCGGCCGCACGCACCATGCCGGGCAGGCCGGTGGGTCCCAGCCGATGCGCGACATCCCCCGGTATGTCCAGCTGCTCGAGGCGTCGCAGTTCAATGCGAAGGCACTTGCGACGACGATCGTCCGGCTCGAGGACATGCTTCCGGCCTATGAGCAGGTGGCCTACCGGACGACCGTCACCGCCATCATGACGCCATGAGCCACCCACGACCGCGTGTCCTGCTGGCCGACGACTACGCCGGCCTGCTCGCGGCCTGGCGGCGCCTGCTCGAGCCGTTGTACGAGGTCGTTGGCTGCGTTCGCGATGGACGGGCGCTGCTCGAGGCGACCGGTACGCTTGCCCCGGACGTCGTCATCGCCGATCTGTCGATGCCTGAGCTGAATGGGCTCGAGGCTTGCCGCGAAATCCGGCATATCTCGCCGCATACGAAGATCATCCTCGTGACCGCGGGGGGCGATCAATGGGTGGCGCAGGGCGCATTCCGTGCCGGCGCCTCCGGGTTCGTGCTCAAGCATTCGGCGGCCCGCGATCTGCTCGCGGCGATCCATCGGGCCCTCGTCGGCGAGACCTACTGCACGCCCAGTCTCGGCGTCGACGCTTCGGCGAGCCCTGATCCGTCAGGGGTGTATTGACTCGACCATGCCCGGCATGGATGATGGCTGCGCCAGCGCCAAGTGATGGATTCGACAGGGGGTCGCTTCCCTCGACGCCTGATCGCCATCGTAACGATATCCGCCTGTCTGCTCGTTCCCCTGTACGGGCAGAACGCGAGCGACGAGAGGGCCCGGCGCGTCCTCGCGCTCCACGTCATCAGGCGTGACTCGCCCGGCTTCGACGACACATTCCGCTCGGCGCTCAGGCAGTCGCTCGGCAATCGCCTCGACTATTACAGCGAATACATCGATCTGAATCGCCTTGGCGAGCCCAAGTACCGCACGGCGCTGAGCGACTATCTGCGCTCGCGGTATGTCGATGACCGGTTCGACCTCGTCATCGCCTCCGGACCCGCTGTCGTCGATTTTCTCAACCGCGATGCCATGCTGTTTCGCGACGTGCCGCTCGTCTTCACGACGCGGCCCGGCCTGGTCGGTGGACCGAAGTCGACCGGGATCGTCTCCGAAGTCGATTTGATGAGCACCTTGTCCGCGGCGCTCGCCGCGCAGCCGGACACGAAGCACGTCTACGTCGTCAGCGGCATCGCGCGATTCGATCGGCTCTACGCCGAGATCTTCAGGACGCAACGCGCGCCGTTCGCCACGCGCGTGACGTTCCACGATCTCGCCGGACTCGCGCTGCCAGACCTTGAAATGCGGGTCCGTACGCTACCGCCTCATTCGATCGTGTACTACCTGAGCGTCTCCGACGACGGCGCCGGGCACACGGTGATGCCGCTCGACGCGGTGGCGCCGATCTCCCAGGCCGCCAACGCGCCGGTCTACAGCTGGCACGAGGATGCGCTCGGCCACGGCATCGTCGGCGGCCGCCTGCACTCATCGGTCAAGGACGCGCAGGAGACCGCGCGCATCGCGCTGCGTGTGCTGAACGGCGAAAAGCCCGAGACGATCCCGGTGGTGACGTTCGACAGCTACACGTATCGATTCGACGCGCGGCAGCTTCAACGCTGGGGAATCAGTGAGGCGCGTCTTCCCGCGGGAAGCTTCATCGCGTACCGTGACGCGTCGTTCTTCAGCCAATACCGCGGCTACGTCATGGGTGGCGCGGTGACGATCGTCGCGCAGGGACTTCTCATTGGAGGCCTGCTGATCCAGCGCCGCCGGCGCCGTCGCGCGGAAGCCGCACTCCGTCGTTCAGAGACGCGGAACAGCGCTGTTCTTCGCGCATTGCCCGACCTGGTCTTCATGTTCGATCGCGACGGGAGATACATCGATTTCTACGCGCGCGATGAGAAGCTGCTGTACGCGCCGCCGGAGATGTTCCTGGGGAAGACGATCAAGGAAATCATGCCGGGCCCCCTGGCAGACACGTTCCTGGACGCACTCGAACAAGCCCGATCGTCGGATGAGCCGGTCATCGTCAATTACGAGCTGGGCCTCGATGAGCGGCGCCACTATGAGGCGCGCCTCGTGCCTGCCGACAACAGCCGCGTGCTGAGCGTGGTCCGCGATGTCACCGAGTCGAAGAGGGCGGCCGAGCTCAATCGCGCGCTGGCCGGGCGCATCATCGTGAGCCAGGAGCAGGAACGCCAGCGAATCGCCCGCGAGCTGCACGACGACATGAGCCAGAAGATCGGGCTCCTGAACCTTGAAATCGATCAGATCGCCGACGAAGTGCTCGCCGATGCCCATCGTGCGCGCCTCGAGCAGGTGTCGTCACAGATTGGCGAGCTGGCGGGCGACCTGTCCAATCTGTCACACAGGCTTCATCCGTCGAGACTGCAGACGCTCGGGCTGATCGAGTCCGTGCGCCTGTTGTGCAGTGAAATGTCGCAGCGGCGGCAGGTCAATGTCGAGTTCCGCGCGAGCGAGCTGCCCGGCGCCGTCGATCCGCGGGTGTCGCTCTGCCTCTATCGCATCGCGCAGGAAGCGCTGCACAACGTCACCAAGCACAGCCAGGCACGGAACGCGTCCGTCGCGCTGACACGTGAGGGGAGTGAGGTGTGCCTTCAGATTGCCGACTCCGGCGTCGGCTTCGACGCGTTCGCGCTCGACCACGCGGGTCTTGGGCTCATCAGCATGCGGGAACGCGTCGGCATGCTCAAAGGAGACCTCGTGATCAACGCGACGCCAGGCGGCGGCACACGCATCAGCGTGCGGGTTCCCTTGGTGCCATCGTCGCGCGAGGCGCCTTCGCCGCACCACACCATGTAACGAGCACACGAGACAACGGACTACGACATGAAAACGTTGATTGCCATCGTCGGGGTGTTTCTCGCCGCCGCTCAGGACGTTGCGGCGCAGGGCGCGGACCGGTATCGCGGGGGGTGGAGAACGGACGACTCCGATCCGCACACCTACGAGTTCTCGATTCGCGGGGAACGGGTGCGGGGCATCTACTGCACGTTGTGCAGCGACGCGACCACGCTGGCGTTCATCGACGGCACGTTTGGTCCGGACGGAATCGTCTTCGTCGTCACGCACGTCCGGCCTGACGGACGCACGGCGTATCAGGACAAGTCGACCGCGCGCATTGAAGGCGACCGCCTGATTGTGACCGGCACGAGCGGCGCCCCCCGAGGCGGCAAATTCCAGCGGACGTTGTACCGGGATTCACGCGGGCCCGATCCGCTGCCGGTTCCCGTGCTGTGGCTGCCCGATGCCACGGGAAAGCCGGTGACGCTCGCGGCAGCCGGCCGGGGAGGAGGCCCCGCGCGCGCGGCCGCGCCTCCAGTCGCACCACCGCCCGCCGGACCACTGCCTGCCGGACCTGGCGGTGGAGGAGGGGCGCCTGGCGGCCGCGGATGGCTGCAGCCCGGACCCTGGAAGAACCCGCTGACCGTCGACGACGTGGTCGGAGCGTGGATCGGATTCGGGACCGGAGTGAACAAGCAGTACTTCATCTTCCGGCGCGTTGGAAGCGGGCTGCGTGGCATGGTGTGCGGCCGCTGCGACAACCCGTTCACGCTGGCGGCGCTCGACGACATCGAGATTCGCGGAGATACGCTGCGTTTCAAGATTCTGCACGACGGCTGGGGTGATGCGCCGGTACTCCCGTTCGACAAATGGGTCACCGCCCGGATTGTCGCCAACGAAATGCGCGCTGTGTTCGAAACACCAGCGGAGGCTGGCGGCCGAGGAGTTTCCGGGACGCCACCCACAGGCGGTCAGGGAACCACGCTCATCGGTCCAGTCGCGATCGAGGCGACAGGAGGGAACGATTCGCGCCCGAATCGTTAGGCTCGCGTATCATGTGAAGACTTGGTTCACACACCGACAGTGACGGTGTCGGCCGCCCGCCGGTCAGCGTCTCCGATGCGCCGCGTGGCGGAAGTCGCCGCCGTCTTCTCGGTGTTTCTCGCCTACACGCATCTCTTCCGCGATACGTTCGTGGACGATGCGTTCATCTCCCTGAAGTACTCGGACATGCTGGCGGCCGGCGAAGGCTGGACGTTCCTGCCTGGGCGCATGAGCAACACGGCGACGTCGCCGCTGAACGTCATCGTGCACGCTGCCATCGGCATGCTGATCGGGTCGATGCCGTACGCCATCGTGGTGGCGACAGCCCTGGAGCTCACGGTGAGCTTCTTCCTGCTGCAGCGGATCGCCCGTCACCTCTTTGGCCACACCTATTTCGCGTGGCTCGCGATTGTCGGCCTCGCCACCAATTGCCTGCTGGTGTCGACCTTCGGCCTCGAAGGGACGCTCTTCACCGTCTTGCTGCTGTGGAGCGTCGAGCGTTTCCTCGCTCAGCGATGGATCCACCTCGGGATCGTCCTCGGACTGATCGTGATGGCTCGCCCTGACGGCGCGCTGCTCGTGCCGATCTACATGGCGGCGATGCCCGGCAGGTGGACGCAGCGCGTCAGCGTCGCGCTCGTCTGTGCGCTCACGCTCGCGCCCTGGGAGCTCTTCTCGTGGGTCCACCTCGGGTCCTTCGTGCCCGACACCCTGCAGATCAAGGTTGGTCAGCGAGGCTGGGGACGCGGGCTGAGCCTCGTCAGCGGCATGGGCTTCTATTTCCAGAAGTACCCGCTCGAGTTCCTCGCGGCCTTCACGCTGGCCCCGTTCGTCCCACTTGCGTGGCGGTCGTCCAGCCGCGAGGTCAAAACGGTCGCCTCAGTACTTGCCGGCTACGGTGTGCTGCACCTGGCGGCCTACACGGTGATGGGCATCCCGCCGTATCACTGGTACTACACGAACCAGGCGGTGCCTGCGGTGATCGTCGGAGCGCTGGGTGTGACGGTACTCGTCACGCAGGCCTGGCAGCGCGCCTCCGGGATGTCGCGTGCCGCGCTGGCCGTCACGGTTCTGTTGCCAGCGGCTGGTCTCGCGGTGTCGACGAGTCGCATCGGCTGGCCACTCAAGCAGGCGCCGATTCATACGAACTGGGGAACGCACGACGAATACCGCGAGGTCGGCCTGTGGCTGCGGCAGCACATTCCGGACGATACGACGATCTTCATGGTCAGCGAGATGGGCACCGTTCCGTTCTACGCTCAGCGGCTCATCATCAATGAGTTCAGCGACGCGAACATGATCTACAAGCCCATTCTTGAGCGCTATCCCACCCTGCCCTGGCCGGCCCAGCGTGCCGTTGACGTGAACTTCTTCTGGCGACGCCTGCAGCCTCCAGTGGCTGACTGGCCGTACAAGCTGCACCACTACGAGTGGCCGAACGACGACGAGGCGTCCTTCCGCGATCAGATCGTCAAGTCGTGGGACACCAGCACCCGCTGGATACCCAGCGGACGCCTGTATCTGATTCGCCTCAAGCCGGCCAGCCAGCCGCCGGCGAAATGATCTGACTCCCCTGCACGTGGCTGCATCATCTCTGTTGGTACAATCGTCTCGTTGAGATCCTTCGCGAAGAATGCCGCATTTGGACTGGCCCTTCTGTGTGTCCTGCCGGCGTTGCTGTCGTACCGGCTGCGCGCGCTGGTCCTGGGCCGCGATCGCGCGATAGAGGGCTCGACCCAGGCGCTTGCGCTGTGGCCGGGTCTCTTAGGTGAGTACCTCCGGCGCGCATTCCTCGGCGCCGTCCTCGACCGCTGCGATCGATCGGCAACCATAGGCTTCGGAACGATCTTTTCCAAGGCCGGCGCCTCGATTGCCGAGAACGTGGTGATCGGCCCGCGGTGTCACATCGGGCTGGCGACCATCGAGCGCGACGTGCTGATCGCGCCCGGCTGCCATCTTCCGAGTGGTGCGCGAATACACGGCACCTCAGACACGAACAAGGCCATCAGGGATCAGCCGGGAAACGTGACGCGTGTGGTGATTGGCGAGGGCACCTGGGTTGGAAGCGCCGCCGTCGTCATGGCAGACGTGGGCGCACACAGTGTCATCGCGGCCGGAGCGGTCGTCCACGACGCGATCCCGGCAGGCGTCGTGGCGGGCGGAGTGCCGGCTCGCGTTCTGAAAAGGCGATAACAGGGTGGTGGATGCATTGAATATCCGGGCCGTCGTCGAAGCGGCCGTACGCGAAATCACGCCCGGCGTCACATCGCCTGTGGACTTCTCGCGATCGGCTGTTGACAACGGGGTGGACTCGCTCGCGCTGCTCGTCCTGCGCGAGTCACTCGAGCGATCGATGAGCGTCCACATCACCGACGACGAGTGGCTGGGGTTCGACACGCTCGAGGACGTCGTCGGCTTTCTGCAGCGGACGTCTGCCTCAAGGCCGGGGGCTGGGCCGGCACCGATTGGTGAGCCGGGAATCCCTGTCACGGGCGCATCCGGTCCGGCCGGGCCGATTCTTCGGCCCGATGGCTGCCTCTACGACGTGATCGAAGTCGGGATGCCGATGACCGGGCGCAATGGCCTGTCTGAGAATGCGCTGCTCAAGTGGCTCGGGCACCTCCGGTGGTGTCACATCAGCGAGATCTGCGGCGTGCCCAGCAAGGACGTGCGTGACGAAGACGATCAGCGTTTGTATCCCACGTTCTTCTTCGTCGATCTCTGGTTTCCCGCCGAGCGCCACACCGCGACGTTTCAGGAAAACGATCGCCTTTCGGCGACGTGCACGATGCAGCGTTTTGGCAGCTCGATGCTCGACGGGCTGACCTATCTGTGCCCGCCGGACGTTCAGACCGATCGGTCGACCCTTCCGGAGCCTCATGAATGGGTCGCGGCCGGCTTCCCCGTCGCCAGGCTCTCGAACATCTTCGTCAAGCAGTTCGGAGGGGCAGAGTGGCTGAAGAAATCCCGGCCAGCCAATCCCGGCTTCGAAAAACTGCCCGAGGTCCAGATACCGCCGGATTCATACTCGCTGACGAAGACCGCGCAGAACGACGGGGCGTTCGAACAGCCGCCGTCGAGCTACGTGACACTCGTTGATGCGGGAACCCGTGTTGAGTACGACCTGGTGCCCGATCGGGATCTGAATGGCGCCGGCCTCGTCTACTTCGCGAACTATCCCGTGTTCGTCGACATCTGCGAGCGGCAGGTCCTGAAACAGGGAAGGTTCGCCCTGGCCGATTCGCACATCGATCGCCGCTCGCTCGTCAGGCGGCGGAGTGCATATCTCAACAACGCGTCAGCCAGCGATCGGCTCGAGCTGGACTTCGCAATCTGGCTGGAGAATCCCGTCCTGGCCGGCTCCCCGGATCCACAGTCCGCGCCGGTGAGGCTGTTTGTCAACACGCGCATGCGGCGTCAGTCGGACGGGCGCCTGATGCTGGTCAGTACGTCCCAGAAGGTGCTGACGGGCATCGCGTGCGGCGATCTGCCGTTCTTCCAGGAAATCTCTGCCGTGCGGGCCTGACGAACGCCCGAGCCGTTACGGTGCTGGCGCAGTGGATGCCGCGCCGTTGCGTGAACGTTCCAGCCGGATTTTCAGAAACCAGGCGCCAACCGCGAACGGGCTCAGGATCGCCAGTTCGCGCAGCACGGAGAGCGTATTCCAGAGGAGGACCCGCGGCTTCAGGAAGCCTCGCAGAACCGCGGGCATGAATACCGGGGACGACGAGCTGAACCAGCTGTCGCTGAACGGCCACAGCAGCAGCATGCCGGCAGGTTCCTTGGTATCCCCGCCGACAAAGTCGAGGGCCAGATGTGAGGCGTAGGCGAGCCCGCAGACCGCTGTCAGGAGCCACGGGCGGTCCTGATTCGTGCGGTGGGCCACGATGGCTGCACAGGCGGTCGCGAGGATCAGCGCCGTGATGCTGTGGGACATCATCCGGTGGATCGGCGGATAGACGAGATCCAGGTCAGGAGCGATCGCGAAGCCTGCGCCTGCAACGATGAGTGCGGTGCGCGTCCGGGGGCTGATCGATACTCGGCGCGCGGCCTCACTGGTCCAGGCGATCGTCAGGCCCGCCAGAGCATGTCCTAAAGGGGTCGGCACACTCCATAGCGTAGCGTGAAGGAGAAAGGGCACGAAGAACCCGCGGTTCCCGTGCCCTTATTTGTTCTCGCGTCTGCTGTCGTTAGCCGCGGCGCGTCGCCGGGATCGTTCTAAGCATCAGGCTCGCACCCAGCGCGAACAGGCCGAAGAGCCCGATCGTGGGACCCGCGCCCGCAGTCTGCGGCAGCGCCGGGGTCACACCGCTTGTGGGAACCGGAGCCGGCTCCGGCGCGGCCGCCGGGGCTGGCTCGATGGTGATTTCCTCCACGACCGCCACCTGCGGCGGCGGAGGAGTCTTCGGCAGCAGTCTGACCGACCAGACGTCGAGTTCACGAAGGCTGCCGCCGGCGTGCGACTCCCGTTCGAGTCTGCCTTCGATCTCGACCATGCGACCGAGCAACGTGTCGTTGATATCACCCATCCTGTGTTTGTCGAGCGACAGGCCATTGGCCTCGAAGTCGACGGAACACGTCTCTTCCGCGACGCTCTCAACGGGCCCTTTGACTGGATTCCCGAGGGCGTACTTGTTTCTGCCGCCGTTGATGTCATCTCCACGAATGAGACATCCGGCCACGATGACCGGGCCGCTTCCACGGCTCGGCAGCAGTCCTCCATCACGCCAGGCTGGGTTGGTAGTCTGTGCCGACGCAACTCCGACACTTGCACTCCACACGAGTCCCGCTGCGGTTACTGCGCCGAGTAGATACCGAAGAGTCATGGGAGACCTCCTACTGGTTTGAACGGTGCAACAAACGAACCTTCGTTCCTTTTTCATTCGGGTCTCATGTGATGTCGTCGCATGTTGCGCGCCCGGCGCGAAACTGACGGATTCCTCGAAGACTTCAACTCATCGAAGCGTCCCGCCACTGCAACAAACACCATATGCCGTCATCGACTCACCGGCAGTCGTTCCGTCCTGAGCCGAAACTGCCGAAGTGCGCTACATTGGCTACGGTGGCTCGAGCGCGGATCATCGGCACCGGCGTCGCCGTCTTCGTGCTCGCGTTTCTCTATCGCCTTCCCGATGCAGCGGCGCTCATCAACGATCACTTCATGCATGTGGTGTTCGGGCGCCAGCTTTTGTACGGCCGTGTTCCCGTGCGCGATACCGTCTCGCTGGGAATGCCTCTGCAGACCGGGCTATCGGCCGCGGCTGAATGGCTGATGGGGTACCGGCTGCTCTCGGAGGCACTGGTCATCAGCCTCGCCTTTGCGGCGGCAGCTGTCCTGACGTTCGTGGTCATCAGGCGCGCCACCGGCAGCCTGGCGATCGCGTTTGCCGGAGCGCTTCTCGAAGTTGCGATTGCGCCGCGGACGTACAGCTATCCCAAAATCGTCGTCTACGCCGCCGGAATCCTGCTGTTGTGGCGATACGTCGATCGGCCGTCGAGCCGTCGCGCGGTCGAACTGGGTGTTGCCACCGCGGTCGCGTTCTATCTGCGGCACGACCACGGCCTTTACCTTGGCCTGATCGCCCTTGCCGTGATGGTGATGCGGCATGGCCGCTCGCTGCGCGCGGCCGCTCAGCAGGTCGCCGTGCTCGCGGCGACATGCCTGCTGCTCGTCACTCCATTCTTCGCCTACATCGAGTCCTACGGCAGCGTGCGGGACTACGTCCAGGATCTCCGCCGGTTCTCAGCGAGGGAGCACACGAGCAACCCTTTTGTGTGGCCGGCATGGCCGCTCACGACGGCCGCCAGCATTGCGAGGTGGACGTCGGCGGAGGACCGCGCTGTTCAGATCAACATTCGTTGGCATCCTGAGGCGTCGGATGCCAGTCGCCGTCAGGCGGCAGCCCGGTACCATCTTCAGGTCCCGGAGACGGGTCCCGTCGAGTCTGGCCGCTTCACACTCTCTGACGTCAGCGACGCGAATGGGAGGTCGCTCATGAACGACCCCGCGATCGAGGACACCTCTGGCATCGATCGGTTGACGGGGGAAGTGTACGTGCCTGGATGGTATGTGGGACCGGTTCGCATGCTGGAAGGCATAGACAACGCCGGCGCCTCCGCGGCGCTGCTGTTCTTTCTGTTCCTCCTTCTGCCCGGCGCCGCCATCGTCACGCTGGCGTTGACTCGCGAGCCCGGCCCGCTCGGCGAGTGGGGGAGGGTCAAGATTGCCGCCGTCGTGCTCGTGTCGATCCTGACCTTCTACGGCTTCGTGCGTGAGGCGCTCGACGCGCGCATCGGGGATGCGGTCGTCGCGCCGGTCGTGCTCGGTGCCTGGCTGTCGTCGAAATGGCTGGCAGGCGCACGCCGATCGCTGTGGAGCCGTGCGTGGCGCGTCGCCGTACTCGCTGCGGTCCTCATTCCAGTGACGCGAGGCATCGTGGTGGCCGGGGGTGTCGAGCCGCGCGTGGAGCGCGCAGAGCCGCTCGCCACGACGTGGCGTCAGCTCATCACGAGCCCGCCGTTCGACGCCTGGCCGGCTCAGGGCAGTGCGAAGTACCGGATCGTGCGCTACGTCCGGGAGTGCACGCCACCAGGTGAGCCGCTTCTGGTCCTGTGGGGCGGACCAGAGCTGTACTACTACGCCGACCGTCCGTTTGCCGGTCGCATCGGGCTCTACATGGAGGGTTATTACAGCTCCGGCGTCAACCAGCGCGAGAACCTCGCCGCGCTGGAGCGAGACCGTCCTGCGATTGCGATTACCGAGCCGGGCCGCGAGTTGAGGGATCTCGCAACGCACCCATCAGCACTCAGGTTTCTGGACAAATACTACCGGCCGCTCGGAGAGCTGACGGCGACGAACGGGGCCGCCATCCGCGTCTTCGGCCGGATCGATCGACAAGCGACATCTACGCACCCCGACGTCGGCTGGCCGTGTTACCGCTGATGTCACGCATGCCATCCCTCGAAGTGCCTCGACGAATCGTGGACGAGCATCGCGCGATGCCACCGGAGCCGCCGCTGATCAGCTGCCTGATGGTGACGCGCGGCCGTCTCGTTCCCACGCAGTTCGCGCTCGACTGCTACCGTCGGCAGACGTGGCGGAACCGGGAGCTCGTGGTCGTCTGTGACGCAGCGGATAGCGAACTGCCGGCGTTCATCGCAGGCCTTGGCGACCCGACGATCCGGTATGTGAACACTGCGCACGCCACGCTTGGGGAACTGCGGAATGTCAGCGTCGAGGCGTCGCGCGGCACGTTCCTCTGCCAGTGGGACGACGACGATCTCTATCATTCGCAGCGGCTGGAGTTTCAGTACGGAGAGCTGATGGCCAGCGGCAAGGCGGCCCATGTCCTGTCGCGGTGGCTGATGTGGTGGCCGGAGCAGCAGAGGCTCGCGATTTCGAGCCGTCGCTTCTGGGAAGGCTCAATGCTCGTTCATCGGCACGCCCTCGGGAGCTATCAGGCTGTCGCGCGGCGGGAAGACACGCAGGTCATTGCCGACATGCGCGAGCGCGGCAACCGCATCGCGCACTCAGACCAGCCGTTTGCGTATTGCTACATCGTCCATGGCGCCAATACCTACGGCACTGGTCATCACAAGAAGATGTTCGCCAAGGCGAGTGAGATCTTCAGCGCCGAGGAGTATGCAGGCAGCCTGGAACAGTTCGAGACCATCTTCCCGATGCGCGGTTATCGCGAGGCGCTGGCGCGATTGGGCCGTGGCGTGTGACGGCGGCCGTGCCTGGCCTAGTGCGTCATCGCATAGAGAAGGATGTTGATTCCCAGGGCATACCCTTCGACTGAGAACTGGTAGAAGTAGGCCGGGTCCTCCGTCTCGCGCTCCCACGAGTTCGAGACATCGGTGTTGTGGGTCATGACGACGATGATGCGGCCGTGCGCGTCGCGAACGGCGCGCAGGTGCGGTACGGCTGTCTCCTCGCCGCGCTCCGACGTCGTGCTCCCACGGACGGAGCGCCAGAAGCCGATGCCGGTGACTTGTGGGACCCTCTTCACATCGAGCATCGAGCGGAAGATCGGGTCGCTGAGCGGAACCTCTTCGATGGGGTATTCCGCGGGCGGGAGGGCCTTCGCGAGCTCGCGCGTCCACTGAGCCCACGCCTCCTCTCCCCAGAAGTCATCGACCCAGAGGAATCCGCCCTTTTTCAAATAGCGGTGCAGACCATCCGCCTCTTCCTTCGAAAGGCCAATGGTGCCGACATCAGAGGCCATCAGATATGCGCACTGAAAGAGCGCGGGGTCGGTGAGCCGGACGAGCCATACGTGGGGCACACCACTGTTCAGCCAGCTCACGCGCGTCTTCGTCAGCTCTGACATCCGGATCAGCAGATTGCGCTGCGCCCACGGATAGTCCGTGCGCCAGCCCGAGCCGTTGGACTCACGCCGGACGCTCGTGTACAGCATGTGGCACCCCGCGACGCCCCTGTCCGGCCATATGGGGGGCGGCAATTCAGCCGGGTCGCCCTGTTCGCCGCGCAGGACGCCGAGCACCGCATCGCGGGGGAACTGCGCGTACGCGTAGCCCGCCGAAGCAATCAGCACGGCCGCCAGCAGGCGCATTCGAACCCTGGTCACGCGCGATCCTGTCCGTACCAATGATCGCCGAAGAACCTGCGAGCGTCGAACTTCTCGTCGTTCAGCTCCGTCCAACCTCCAGCTGGAGACTCCAACATGAAACGCCTGCTGGCTGTTTTGACAGTCCTCGCCATCTCGACTGATTCATTGCTCGGCCAGGCGTCAGCGCCACGGCCCGCATTCGACATCGCGGGTATCCAGGTCAGCACACGTCCCAATACCGGGATGCGCGGCGGCGTCCTGCGCGGCACTCGCTATGAGCTGCGCAACGCGACGATGGTGGATCTGATTCGCACCGCGTACAACGTGCAGGCCGAGAAGATCAGCGGGGGGCCGGCCTGGCTCGAGTGGAATCGCTTCGACATCGCGGCGCTGGCTCCTGAGAACACTCCGCCGGATCGCCTGAGGGAGATGCTGAAGACGCTGCTCGCCGAGCGGTTCAAGCTTGCCGTGCGCGAAGACGTTGCCACGACAACGGCGATGGCGCTCAAGATCAAAGGCGCTCACAAGATGAAAGAGTCTCCAGGTGGTGGAGGAGGCTGTCAGGCCCAGGGAGCGCCTGAACCGAACGGGGTCACCGCAATAACCGCCACATGCAATATGACGATGGCCCAGTTTGCGGATCAGTTGCCGCGTGCGCAGTCACTCTACTTTCCCAACGGGCAGCAGCTCATCGACGAGACCGGTCTGACCGGGTCGTTTGAATTCCAGGTCAAGTTCACGCCACGACAGTTGCTGGCGCAGGCCGGGTCGGATGGCGTGTCGCTTCCGGCTGCACTCGAAAAGATCGGACTCATTCTCGAACCGAAGGAGATGCAGGTACCCGCGATCGTCGTTGACACGGCGAGCGCAGAGTTCACTCCAAACCCGGCAGATCTCGCTACACGGATGCCGCCGCCACCGCCGCCGCAGTTTGAAGTCGCCGTCCTGAAGCCGAGCCCGCCCGACGCGCAGAACCCGCGCGCCCAGCTCCAGCAGACCGGAGTCGCCAATATCAGCGCAGCTCCGTTGAACCGGATCATGCAGCTCGCGTGGACGCTGCCCAACGAACAGTACATCGTCGGCCCGAAGTCACTGGAGACGATCCGGATCGATATCACGGCGCGCGCCTTCGCCACGCCCAATCCGGAGAACCAGGCTCAAGTCGACGAAGATCTGGCGCGGCTGATGCTGCGCTCGCTGCTCATCGATCGATTCGAGATCAAATGGCACATGGAAGATCGGCCGATGCCCGCGTACACGCTCGTGGCCGAGAGTCCGAAGATGACGAAGGCCGATCCGAAAGTGCGGACACGATGTTTCGAAGGCGCGCCTCCGGGCTCCGCAGCCGCCGCCAAGCCGCCGCAGTACCCAAGGCAGGTCACCTGTCAGAACGTCTCGATGGCGCAGTTCGGTCAGATGCTCCCGAATGTGGCTGGTGGGTACACTCGTGTGCCGGCGCTCGACAAGACCGGCCTTGAGGGTGGCTACGATTTCACGCTCAACTTCACTCCCATCGAAATGCTGCAGGGCGCGCGGCCTGAGCTGGGCGCGGCAAACAGCGGCCAGGCGCTCGACCCGACCGGTGGGCTCTCGCTGATGGATGCGGTCAGGCGTCAGCTTGGTGTCAGGCTGGAAGAGACGAAGCGCCCGGTGCCGGTGCTGGTGATCGACTCGATGCGCGAGACGCCGAAGGACAACTGACGGTTACGCCGGTCCGGCGAGACGCCATCCGCACGTACCGGCGACCAGGCCTCCCGGCTGCTCGGCCCCTTGTACGGCGAAATCTGCCGTGACCGGCTCGGCGTTGAACGGCGAAAATCCGAATCGCAGCCGTTTGGCGCTGGCCATTCGCCGCACGAACGCGACGCCGTCAGGCGCGAACAGCTCCCTGCCGCTCTCCGAGATCGTCCACTGCTGAACGCTCACCGGCTCGTCGTCCCACTGAATGCGGACCGTCCGGCGATCGGCGTCCTGCTCGAAGCTGGTTGACGTGTCGAGAGCCACGAACGCCTCGGTGTTTCGGTACTGGCAACGAACGATCAGCGCCGGCCTGGCCCAGTTCATCCACACTGACAGGTCGCGCGCCGAGGCGAGAGTAAAGGTGATCGTCTTCGAACCGTCGTGAGCCCAGGTGGCCCGCTTCGGGCCGTCCCATGTCGGCGGGTGAACCGCTTCGATGACCGGTTCGCGCGGCGCGGAAGCCGCCGGCACGACAACCGGGCGTGCCTCGGCGGGTGCATCCGCACTCGTGCCGACGAACGTGTATCCCGCCGTCATGCCCGCGAGGATCCCAACGACAGCTACCAGAATCAACGACCGTCGTGAACCGGTTGGAGGGGTTCCTTCTGCAACCACCGGAACCAGAGTCATCGGTGACTCCGGGACGTCCTGTGCCCACGGCAACTGCGGCTGGTCGTTCGATTCGTGAGGATCCACCCGGGGATCCATCGCAACCTTGATGCCCGCACAGAACCGCCGGTGGGTGCACCTTAATGCCTGACCGCCGATTACAAAGCCGCACGCCGCGTCACTGTACCGGGAGCAAGTCGGTAGTATCCTTCGCGGCATGCGATCACTGCTGCCGGCGCTCCTCTTCGCTCCGCTTGTTCTCGTCGCGGCTGGCGTCCTGACCGCACCAGCGGTTCCCGCGGCACAACAGGCGGCAGCGCCGGCGCCGTCAGGGCTCCCGCCGCTGTTCCTGCGCGAAGGATGGCGTCAGCGTGATCGGCCGGCCAATGCGGGGGCCGACTTCGTGCCCGAAGGTGGAGTGACGGCTGCGGCGGTCACGAATCCCGATCTCGAGCTACGTCTCTACGATCCCAACGCGAAGAGCGTCCCGGCGTATTTCAAGCAGCCGCCAACCGGATCGATCGCGCGCGACTGGGACGGCCCGAGCTGCGTACAACTCGCCGGCTACAACCAGAACCCGCCACCACAGAAGGTGGCGGCGGGCTCGCCGACCGATCCGCCGAACCTGTGGACCGGCGTGTGCCAGACGCCGGTGGCGGTGACGTTGCGTCACAAGAAGAGCGTTGTCGATCTGACCGGGCTGGCGCGCATCCGGTGGGTGACGCGCACCTCAGGGTTTCACGTGGTTCGTCCCGTCGTGAAGCTGGCGGACGGAACATGGTTCGTGGGCGACTACGCCGACGGCGCGCATTCGAGCAATTCGACGCTCTTCCTCGACTCGGAGTTTGCGATTGCGAACGTGCGGTGGCTCCCGCTCGACATCACGCGCGTCGTCACACGCGGCCAGAGCTGGGAAAAGCCGGACCTGAGCAAGGTGGATGAAGTCGGATTTGCCGACCTACTGCCTGGCAGCGGCCACGGGTGGGGCGGCTTCGTCAACGTCAGCCGGATCGAGGTGTACGGCCGCTCCCTGCCGCGCTGAACCGCGTCGGGCCTTGACGGTCTCACCCTTCCGCACGATCATCCGCTGCAGGAGAACGCGACCAATCAAAGGGCACCCTGTCGAGGGCGCCACTCGAGCCAGTTAGGGGGATTTCGAGCGATGCGAATGAGACTCGCGCTGCCGGCGTTGGCCATGACGCTCACGGCCATCGGGGTGTTGTCAACGACGCCGGCTCTGGCCCATCACTCCTTTGCGCCGTACGAGCCCACAGTGCAAATCAAGCTCTCCGGCGTTGTCACCGAGTTCAGGTGGCTCAACCCCCACGTCTATATCCAGCTCGACGCCGCGGATCCGAAGACCGGAGAGAAGAAGCACTGGCTCGTCGAGGGCGCGAGCACGAGCATCCTGAACCGCGCCGGATGGAAGTTCAACATGCTCAAGCCCGGCGACGCCATCACCGTGATCGTGTCGCCGCTTCGCAACGGGGAGCCGGCGGCCCTGCTGAAGCAGATCACGCTGGCCGATGGCAGGAAGTTCACGAACGGCGCGGCCGCGGGACGCGCCACGATCGAGTGAGGGCGCCATGTGGACTCGACTGACGTTCCTGACCGTGTGCGCGCTGGCCTTTTGCAGCCAGGTGGCGCTGACGCAGTCAACGCCCGTTGTGCGCGGGATCAACGGGTCGTGGGAGGGATACCCGGTGCGGGGCGACGGCTTCGGATCCGGCGTGCAGCCGAAGGTCAGGGTGCCGGCGCCGGCGGCTATTCCCGAACCGCCGCTGAAGCAGCCCTACCTCGATGAATGGCGCAGCACGCAGACGCGCAATCAGGAGCTCTCGAGGAAAGGGTTGCCGCCGACGTCAACGGGGATGGCCTGCGTGCCCGAAGGCATGCCCGGTCTGATGGGCGCTACCTTCCCGCTGGAGATCCTCGAGACGCCAGGCCAGGTCACCATCATCGAGGAAGCGTTTAATCAGGTGCGCCGTGTCTACCTCGGGGCGCCCGCGCTGGCTCCTGAAGATGCCGAGCCTCGCTTTGCCGGAAACTCCACCGGACGCTGGATGGGCGACACGCTCGTCGTTGAAACCGTCGGCGTCAAGGAGTCCGTGCGCTTCCGCAACACGCCGCACTCGATGAAGATGCGCATCACCGAGCGGATGCGTCTCGTCAACGATGAGATCCTGGAGAACCAGGTGACCGTCGATGACCCGGAGTTCCTGACCAAGCCGTGGACCTGGACGTGGATGTACAAGCGCTGGCCCGGCTACAAAATCGAAGAGTACATCTGCGAGGACAACCGCTACTTCGAGGATCCGGTGCTGAAGTATCAACGCTTGAAGGTGAACTGACGAGATGCCCGGGAAGCACCTGCTGGCGTACCTCCTCGCCGCGTTCGCCTTCGGCGGCCTGGCGCTCGCTCAGGACGCTCCGCCCGCGGCGAATCCCGACACCTTCTACAGGCTCGGTCCCGATTCGCTCGAGCAGGAGGGTGTACCGAAGGGTGAGATTCGCGGTCCATTCACGCTGCCGAGCACGGCCTATCCGGGGACGCAGCACACCTACTGGGTCTACGTACCCACGCAGTACTCGCCGTCCGTGCCGGCGAGCCTGATGATCTTCAACGACGGTCAGGCCTTCAAGAACCCAAGCGGAAACATCCGCGCGCACAACGTCCTCGACAACCTGATCTTCCGCCGCGAGATTCCGGTGATGCTCGCCGTCTTCATCAACCCTGGCCGTACACCCGAGCAGCCGGAGCCGACACCGCAGAACTGGGGCGACAAGGATACGAACCGGCCGACCGAATACAACACGCTGGACGACCGCTATGCACGCGTGATCGTAGACGAACTGCTGCCGGCGCTCGACAAGGACTTCAACATCTCGAAGGACCCGGAGCGCCACGGCATCGGCGGGGCCAGCTCTGGCGCCATTGCCGCGTTCACCGTGGCCTGGGAGCGTCCGAACGTCTTCCGCAAGGTCCTCAGCATCGTCGGCAGTTTCACCAACATCCGCGGCGGACATGTGTATCCGGAACTGGTGCTCAAGAGCGAGAAGAAGCCGATCCGGGTGTTCCTGCAGGACGGTCGGAACGACAACCGCGCGCTCTCGGCGAACGGAAACTACGATTCGACGCGTGACTGGTTCTACCAGAACGTGCGGCTGATGGAAGCGCTGTCGAAGAAGGGCTACGACCTGAACTACGCCTGGGGCATGAACCGCCACGGGCAGGCGATGGGAGGCGCGATCCTGCCGGAGATGATGCGCTGGCTCTGGCGCGATCACCCCGTTTCGACCGATCCGCGCGACACTATTGAGCGCGCACTGCAGGTGCCGCCAGCGACGAAGTGATGCAGGCGCCGCAAACGCAGAAGAAGCCGCCACTGGCCGTGGTGTTCGATTCGTCGTTCGACGGCGACATCGATCAGGTGCTGGCGCTTGCCATGTTGTTCGGTCTGGAGAGCCGCCGGCAGGTCCGCGTCTCATCGCTGAGCACCAGCCGCTTCAATCTGCGGATCGCTAGGTTCATGGACCTCGTCGCGCGCTTCTATGCGGGAGACCAGCCGGGCGCCATCGTCAGCCGCAATCCACCGGCGATTGGAATGTCGACTGCGGGCGCCCAGACCGAGACTGTCCCGTCGATGCTGGACGCCGCCCTGCTCAAGAACAGCGCCGACGGAAAGCCGGTGTATGTGCGGACGCTGGCCACGCTGAACGACACGGCCGATCCGGTCGCTCTCATTCGCAACGCGCTGAGCGCCCAGGTGGACCGGAACGCCGCGGTCGTACTGGCCGGACGTCCGACGAACCTGGTGGCACTCGTTGCGCAGCCTGACGCACGGGCCTGGGTCGCCAGCAAGGCATCGGTGCTGTCGATTGCGGCTGGCCGATTCGATGGTGGTGCGGCAGATCCGGTCGTGCGCGCTGACGTTGCCGGCTTCCGCAGGCTGCTGGCCGACTGGCCCGCGCCGATCGTCATGGCGGGCGCGGAGCTGAGCGAGGCGCTGCCGTTTCCGGGTGTCAGTGCGGAGACCGGCTTCGCCTGGACGCCGAACCACCCGATCGTGGATGCGTATCGCGCGTCGCGCGCGATGCCGTACGACGCGCCGTCCCGGACGCTGGCGGCCACGCTCCACGCTGCGCTGCCGGACGAGCGCTACTTCGACCTCTCCGAGCCGGGAACGATCACGGTGGCCGATGACAGCCGCACGCGATTTACTCCATCGACAGCCGGGACTCACCGCTATCTGATCGCACGACCAGAGCAGAAGCAACGTGTTCTCCAGGCGTACGTGCAGATGGTCACCGCCGAGCCGCCGCCCCGTCCTGGACGAGGCGGGAAGCCGGCGGCGGGCACCGGCGTCGCGTTGACGATTGCAACCGCGGCTCTTGCCGCGGCGATCGCGATGAGCACGTCTGGACAGTTGCTCGGCCAAACCGACGATTTCGACGCGGCCGTACGTCCGGTGCTCACTGGAACATGCGCCCAGTGCCACAACAGCCGCCTGCTCTCAGGCAGTCTGAACGTGGAGGAGATCCTTTCGGCGGAGTCGCTCGTGCAGCGCCGCGATGTCTGGGAAAAGGTGCTGCGGCGGCTTCGTGCCGGTGACATGCCGCCGGCTGGCTCGCCGCGGCCGCCGAAGCCGCAACTCGAGGCGATGACCGGCTACATCGAGCGCGCGTTCGAGCGCGCCGACGCGTCGATTCCGCAGGATCCTGGACGCATTACCGCCCGGCGGCTCAATCGCAACGAGTACACCAACACGATTCGAGATCTGCTCGGTGTGCGGTTCCGCGCGGAGAAGTACTTCCCCGCAGACGACTCGGGCGACGGCTTCGACAACATCGGGGACGTGCTCACGGTGTCGCCGCTCCTGACGGAACGGTACCTGTCGGCCTCCGAGCGCATCGCGCGGTGGGCCATCTCCACCGAGATCCCGTCGAAACCGATCGAGGTGGACTATCGCACCCGCGACCGGAAGATTCGCCGCGTCGACCGCAGCACGATCGAAGCTGAGCACCGGATCGACTTTGCCGGCGACTACACGGTTCGCATCGGCCTTCCCGGCGAGCGGCCCAGAGTCAACGGCCAGGATGCCGCGCCCGTCACGCTGGGCGTCTGGATGAACGGCGTGCTCATTGCCAGCAAGACAGTCGAGACGAAACCTTCTGGTCTCGTCTACTTTGATCCGTACTCGGAAGAAGAGCTGCGCGTCTCCCTGCCAGAGGGCGATCACGTGTTCCGCGCCGGCTTCGTGGACGATGCGTTCGTGAGGACCTTGCCGGCGGCAGACTCGTACGATCGGCGGAAGAACAAGTTCCTCGACTCGATCGTGTTCGTCGGCCCGTTTGCGTCGACCGCCGCGAAGGAGAGCCGGACGAAGATTCTGACGTGTAATCCAGCGTCGGGCCGCCGGTGCGCTGAGCAGATCGTCACCGGGCTCGCCAATCGCGCCTACAGGCGTCCGGCAACGCGCCGGGAAATCGATGCGCTGATGCGGTTCGTCGATCTTGGCTCCCGCGGACGTACCGCCGAGCAGGGAATCCAGCTGGCGATTCAAGCGATGCTGATGTCGCCCAGCTTCCTGTTCCGGATCGAGGCCGATCCGGACCCGCGCGACCCGAAGGCCGTTCACGACGTATCACCGTTCGAGCTGGCGTCCCGCCTCAGCTACTTCCTCTGGAGTTCGATGCCGGACGCCGAGTTGATGGCGCTGGCGGTATCGGGCCGGCTTGGTGATCCGCAGGTCCTCGGCACACAGGTGATCCGAATGCTGGCCGATCCACGTGCCTCGGCGTTCGCTGATAACTTCGCCGGCCAGTGGCTCGAAACGCGCAATCTGGACGTCGTCAAGCCAGATCCGGACACCTTTAAAGAATGGGACGCGGATCTGCGCGACTCGATGAGGCGCGAGACGACGATGTTCTTTGAGCACGTGTTGCGCGAGAACCGGCCGCTTCGCGATTTCCTGACGGCGGACTACACGTTCCTCAACGAACGGCTCGCGACGCACTACGGCATCAGCGGCGTCAGGGGGCCGGAGATGCGGCGTGTCTCTCTCCAGACCGATCGCCGTGGAGGCGTGCTCAGCCAGGGAGCCGTCCTGACGGTCTCGAGCTATCCGACGCGGACGTCGGCGGTCATCCGCGGCAAATACGTGCTGCAGAACATTCTTGGAACGCCGCCGGAGCCGCCGCCGGGCGATATCCCGCCGCTCGAGGACGCAGCGGGCAGTGGGCGGTCCGTGCGGGAGCAGCTCGAGTGGCATCGCCGGAATCCGGCGTGCGCTGCCTGTCATCGCAATATGGATCCGCTGGGCTTCGGCCTGGAAAACTACGACGCCATCGGCAGATGGCGCGACCGCGAAGGGGCATTTCCGGTGGATGCCCGCGGCACGCTGCCCGACGGCCAGACGTTCCAGACGCCGGGCGAGATGCGGGCACTTCTCGCCTCGCAATTACCGCAGTTCTCGCGTACTCTCACCGAGAAGATGATGACCTACGCGCTCGGGCGCGGGTTGAAGCCGTTCGATCGCCGCGCCGTCGATTCCATTCAGCGCGCGGTTGCCGCCGACGGCTACAGATTGCAGACGCTCGTTCAGCAGGTGGTGCTGAGCGTGCCCTTCCGGTCGCGGCGGGGCGAAGACGTGTCGGGAGCCCGTTGATGTTCGTCACGCGCCGTGCGCTCTCCCGGCGAACGTTCCTGCGAGGTCTGGGAACCGCCGTCGCGCTGCCGTTCCTCGACTCGATGGTGCCGGCGCTCGCGCAGGCGCAGCGCCGCGCAAGCCCGATGCGCATGGCGTTTGTCTACGTCCCCAACGGGATCGACATGCGTCACTGGAACCTGTCGTACGAGGGCGCGCTCAACGAGCTCCCGCAGACGCTGGCACCGCTGGCTCCGGTGAAGCAGGACATCCTGCTGCTGGGCAATCTCACGCACAACACCGGCCGAGCCCTGCTCGACGGTCCCGGCGATCACGGCCGATGCTGCGGCTCCTACCTCACAGGCGTTCAGGTCCGGAAGACGGTCACCGACATCAAGGCCAGCGTCTCCTGTGATCAGCTCGTAGCGAACCAGATCGGCAGCCAGACGCGTTTTCCGTCGCTGGAGGTGGGGCTCGAGGATGCCCGCCAGGCCGGGGACTGCGACTCCGGCTACTCGTGCGCCTATACCAACAACCTGGCGTGGCGGAACGAGACGCAGCCGCTGCCGCCGATCCTCGACCCGCGGGCGCTGTTCGAGCGGCTGTTCGGTGACGACGCCGAGCTTGGACGCGAGGCGCGGGCGCGGCGTCAGAGCGAGCGGCGCAGCCTGCTCGACTTCGTGGCCGACGACACGCGGCGCCTGCGCGGCAGCCTCGGTCCGACCGATCAGCGCAAGCTCGACGAGTACCTCACATCAATCCGTCAGATCGAAGAGCAGCTGGCTCGGGCCGCTCAGGAGAACGCTCGTGTCGATCCCGGCATGGAGAAGCCGTATGGCGTGCCCAGCGACTTCGCCGAACACTTCAAGCTGATCACCGACATGATCACGGTGGCGTTCCGCGCCGACCTGACGCGCGTCGTCACGTTCCTCGTCACTCGCGAAGGGACGTCGCGCGCGTATCGCGAGATCGGCATTGCCGACGGCCACCATCCGCTCACGCACCATCGCAACGTGGTCGAGCAGATGGACAAGGTGGCGATGATCAACCGGTACCACGTCGAGCAGTTTGCGAAGTGGATTGCCACGTTGAAGACGGCGGAGGAGGGCGATCGGTCGGTGCTCGACAACTCGATGATCGTCTACGGCGCCGGACTGGCCGACGGAAACTCCCATACGCACCACGACCTGCCAACACTCATTGCCGGCCGTGCCGGCGGCTTCATCAAGTCCGGCCGCCGCGTCGTCTA
>DATLLQ010000022.1:0-7827 GCA_035537775.1 Vicinamibacterales bacterium
GCTGCTGATCCCCGACTGGCCCGGCAACAACCGTCTCGACTCGCTCACCAACGTCGTCTCGAACCCGAACGTCGGGCTGCTGTTCTTCATTCCTGGCGTGAACGAGACGCTGCGGGTCAACGGAACTGCTGAGATCACGACCGAGCCGGGGGTGGTCGAACGCTGGACCGTCAACGGGAAGCACCCGCGGTCGGCCATGCGGGTCACCGTCCGCGAGGCCTACCTACACTGCGCCAAGGCGCTGATGCGCTCGAAGCTGTGGGAAGACGACTATCGAATCGAGCGCGCCGAGCTGCCGACCTACGCCCAGATGCTCAAAGATCAGGGCGTGACGACCCAGACCGTCGAGGAGCTGCAGGCCTCCATCGACGAGAGCTATTCGACCCGGCTCTATTGAGGTCCAGGGTCTGATCTGAAGTAAGATTCCGCCTCCTGGGGGCCTTCCTGATACGAGGTTGATGATGAGTTCACGTGTTGCACGTCTTTTGTTGATGTTTATGATGACCGTGGCGCTGGCGCACGGCACGGCGTTCGCCCAGGCTACGAAGCAGTTCGAGCCCACCGTCGGGCAGCCCGGCAAGGACGTCGTCTGGGTGCCGACGCCGCAGGCGCTCGTCGAGAAGATGCTCGACATGGCGAAGCTGACGCCGCAGGACTACCACATGGATCTCGGCTCCGGCGACGGCCGCACCGTGATCACGGCCGCCAAGCGCGGCGCGCGCTCGCAGGGGATTGAGTACAACCCCGACATGGTCGCGCTCTCACAGCGAAACGCGAAGGAAGCGGGTGTCGGCGACCGTGCGCTCTTCACCAAGGCCGACATCTTCGAGACCGATTTCTCGAAGGCGAACGTCATCACCCTGTTCCTGCTGCCACAGCTGAACCTGCGGCTGCGCCCGTCGATTCTCAACATGAAGCCCGGCACGCGCATCGTGTCGAACTCATTCACGATGGACGACTGGTCGCCGGATCAGACGGAAACCGTGGGCGGTGACTGCGTGAGCTGGTGCACGGCCCACCTCTGGATCGTGCCGGCAAAGGTGCAGGGCGCGTGGGACGTCCCCGGCCGCGGCACGCTGACGCTCAATCAGTCGTTCCAGATGATCAGCGGGACGCTCGGCAGCGCGCAGGTGTCGAACGGCAAGCTGCGCGGCGACGAGATCACGTTCACCGCAGGTGGCACGAACTACACCGGCAAGGTGGACGGCGGCACGATGCAGCTCTCCGCCGGCGGTGCGAAGCTCACCGCCACCAAGAAGTAATCGCTTCGATGATCGTAGGGCACCCCTTCAGGGGTGCCCTGAGTCAAGAAAGGCGCCCCGTCAAGGGCGCCTTTTGTCTTTTACCGGCACTCACCGGTGATCTGCCCCCAGGACTGAACGTCGAGGATGGGCGGCTGGTCCCGCACGGGATTGAACGCAGGATCCTGAACGGGTTTCTGCGGCACGGGTGGCAACGCCTTGATCCTCACCTGTCCACCCTGAAAACCGACCCCATCGTTGATCAGATCGATCTTGCGAACCAGGCCGGTGACCTGAACGGAGTGCCGCCGGTGACTCCTGATGTCGCGAAGCATGTTCCTCTCGCCTTTGAGGCGGAAGCGGGTGCCCGGCCTCACTTCGAGCGAGCCCGGCTGATCCTCCCGCCGCGGACCGACGGTGAAGACCAGTTCGTCTTTCGTGCATCCATTGAGGGTGACGAGGAGTGAGTCCTCCGGGACACTGTTCTTGTCCTGCGCGGCCAGCGGACTCACGAGAAGAGCAAGACCAAGGAACACTGCGGCTTCTCTTGTCGTCATGAGGCCAGTGTACTATCCGCGGATCCGGCAACAGCCATGATTAACATACAGGGGCTCCGTAAACACTACGGTGAGCTCATCGCCGTCAACGACATCAGTTTCACTGCAGACGAGGGACAGATCTTCGGCCTGCTCGGGCCGAACGGCGCGGGCAAGACGACGACGATCGGCTGCATTTCCGGCCTGCTGAGGCCGACCTCCGGACGAGTGACAGTCGGTGGTCACGACGTGGTCGCGGAGGCGCAGGATGCGCGTCGCCAGCTGGGGATCGTTCCGCAGGAACTGGCGCTCTACAGCGATCTCTCCGCAGCAGCAAATCTCGAGTTCTGGGGCGCCGCGTACGGGCTAAGCGGCACGACGCTGCGGAAACGAGTGGCCGATGTGCTCGACCTCATCGGCCTCGCCGACCGCGGCCGCGATCGCACCTCGACGTTCAGTGGCGGCATGAAGCGCCGGCTCAACTTCGGCTGCGGCATCGTGCACAGCCCGCGCGTGCTGCTGCTGGACGAGCCGACGGCCGGGGTCGATCCGCAAAGCCGCGTCAAGCTGCTCGATCTCGTCCGCGAGCAGGCGCGCACCGGGACCACCGTCGTCTACACCACGCACTACATGGAAGAGGCCCAGGAGCTGTGCGACCGGATCGCGATCGTCGACAAGGGGAAGCTCCTCGCCATCGGGACGCTCGACGAACTGCGTCGTCTCGTCGGCGAGAAGGATCTCGTGCGACTGGCCGGGCGCTTCGACGCTGCCGCGGCTGCGCGGTCGCTCGAGGGGCTCGACGGCGTTGAAGTGCTGACCGTCGCCAGCGACTCGATCACGATTGCCGCGGCGGCGGCGTCGCGGAAGCTGCCGGCGATCTTCGCCGCCCTCGCGTCGGCCGGCGCCGACATCCAGGAAACCACGCTGAGCGTGCCGAGCCTCGAGAGCCTGTTCATCACCCTCACGGGCCGGGAGCTGCGCGAGTAGTGCAGTTTGTCCGCATCGCGGCGCTGAAGGATCTGCGGCGGCGGCTCTCGGATCCAGCCGCCCTGGCGATCTGGATCGGCATTCCGGTGGTGCTGGCCGGGATGCTGAGCTTCATCAGCAACACAGGCGGCACCCCGCCGCGTGCGCGAATTCTCCTCGTCGACCAGGACAAGACGGCGTTGAGCGGGCTGCTGCCGGCCGCCGTGCGGCAGGTGAACGCGCCCTTCGACATCGAGGACGTGACGCTGGACGCTGGTCGTAAGCGCATGGACGACGGCGATGGCACGGCGTTGCTTGTGATTCCGGCTGGCTTCCAGAACGCGGTTGCCGGCACCGGGTCCGCGGAACTGAAGCTGATCACCAACCCGGCGCAGCAGGTGCTGCCGGCGATGGTCCGACAGGCCATGGAAGTGCTGGTCGAGAGCGCGTTCTACAGCCAGCGTCTCTTTGGCGCGCCGATCCGCAAGATTGCTGCGGGCACAGGGGCGCCCCCGAGCGCCGCGGATGTGGCGTCGATCGCTGTCGAGATCAACCAGCAGATGGCAGCGCTCCAGGGAGTGCTCCTGCCGCCGGTGATCAACCTGACGGTGAAGCGAGAGGCGTCGGCCCCGCCGCTCAATTTCGGACAGCTGTTCCTTCCGGGGATGCTTTTCATGTCGTTCCTCTTCATCGCGCAGGGGATGAGCATCGATGTCTGGGATGAAAAGCGCGAGGGCACGCTGCAGCGGCTGCTGGCGGCACCGCAGAGTGCCGGTCAGCTGCTGCTGGGCAAACTGATCGCTGGAATCGGCGTCACGACCGTCGTCTCCGTCGTCGGTCTGCTGGCGGCGGTCTTCTGGTTCGGCGTCGCTCCGTCGCGGCTTCCAGCTGCGCTGCTGTGGTGCGCCTTTGTCTCGGGCGCGCTCATCGCCCTGCTGACGTTCCTGAATCTGTTTGCCAGCAGTCAGCGCGGCGCGGAGCTCCTCTCGAGCGTCCTCGTGTTTCCGCTGATGATGCTCGGCGGCTCGTTCTTTCCGTTCGAGGCGATGCCCGCCTGGATGGCTGCTGCCGGACGCTGGACTCCGAACGGCCTCGGCGTTGCGACGCTGAAGGAGCTCCTGTACGGCAACGTCTCGGTGACGGCTCTGGGCATTGGCGTGCTCGGTATCGGCATCCCGGCGACGCTGGCCTTCGTGGGTGCGTGGCGGCGCCTGAGGAGCTTCGCCAATGCGTGAGCGGATCCGCTCGGCCGCTTTCATCGCTCGCACCGACATCTCGTTCATGCTGCGCCAGCGCGAGACGATCCTCTGGGTGTTCGTGATGCCGCTGCTGTTCTTCTATTTCATCGGCACCGTGACCGGTGGATTCGGAGGCAACACACCCGACCGGCCTGATCCAATTGCGCTCCAGACGCCCTCGTCAGGCGTCGCGCTCGACGCCATCGTCAAGCGGCTCGAGGCGGGCAATTTCCGAGTCGAGCGCCCTGCCACAGCGGAAGCGCTCGAGCCGTACACGAGGCGGCTCGTCATGCCGGCGTTTACGGACGAGAGCCTCAGTGCCGGCACGCAAGTCGCGGCGACGTTCGAGCAGCGTGGCGATGGCATGACCGCCGATCTCGATCGGTTCCGGGTCAGCCGTGCGATCTACACCGTGGTGGCCGATCTCGCCGCGTTGAAGGCGGCCGGCCAGCCGGTGACGCGGGAATCGATCGCAGCGCTGACGGCCGCGCCACGGCAGCTCACGCTCTCAGTGGCCACCGCCGGCAGGCGTCAGGATCCGCCCGCCGGTTTCTCGCAGGCCGTGCCCGGCACGATGGTGATGTTCACGATGCTCATCCTGCTGACCAGCGGCGCCATCACGCTGGTTGTCGAGCGCGAGTACGGCCTGCTGCGGCGGCTGGCATCGACACCAATCACGGCGGGTTCAATCGTCGCTGGGAAATGGACGTCGCGGATGGCGCTGGGCCTGGTGCAGATTGCCTTCGCCATGCTGGTGGGCCGGCTGCTCTTCAAGGTCGACTGGGGACCGAGCGTGGCGATGGTCGCCCTGGTACTCGCGGCCTGGGCGTCGTTCAACGCCTCCTTCGCGTTGCTCCTCGGCAACATCGCGCGCACCCAGCCGCAGATGGCGGGCGCCGGCGTGCTGATCACCATGGTTCTGGCAGCTCTGGGCGGGTGCTGGTGGCCGATCGAGATTACGCCCGAATGGATGCAGTCGCTGGCGCTCGCCCTGCCGACAGGCTGGACGATGGACGCGATGCACAAGCTGGTGAACTTCGGATACGGGCCGGGTGCGGCAGTACCGCACGTCGCCGTACTCGCTGGGGCGTCAGTGCTGTGTGGTTGGGGCGGCGCGAAGATCTTCCGGTATCAATGAAAAAGGCCGACCTTGCGGTCGGCCTTCTCCATTCCGTGAATTTGAATTGTGATTGGTGAGTGGGGCTACGGATTCGTGCCCGCGCTGGAGCCGGCGAACAGGCGCTTCCCGGTCGCCTGCAGCACAACCGAGTTGGCGTTGCCGGTGTTCGAGCCGTCCTTGGCGAGGCTGCCGTCAACGGTCACGATGTCGCCCACTTTCATGGTGTCGCGGCGCCAGCCCGAGCGCATCAGGATGTTGGGGCTGCCCATCTCCATGCCCCAGTTCGCAACCTTGCCGGTCTTCTCATCCTTGACGTCGATGTAGAAGAAAGTATGCGGGTTCTGCCAGAGAACCTTCGTCACCGTGCCGGTCATTTTGAACGGCTTGTTCCGGTCGAATTCGGCGGAGAACGAATGGTGTGCCCGTACGGATGTCGCCGCCAGGGTAACAATGAACGCGATAAAGACCAGGAACTTAACTGAACGCATTAACTAATCCTCCGGACGAATGGCGAATGATGACATAGCTTACACAGGAATGTTGTAAAGCCCCTGTTAAGCACCCAGTCCGTGGGTTTTCGGCCCAAAACCCACCAGGGCGCCCGTTTACCGGGGGCCGGCTGTCGTTCACCGATTCGCCGGAACGCGGAAGCGTCCCCCGTAGTCTCATGCCTGCAGTAAGGACGGAGGACGAATGTTCCGCAATCGCAGGCTCGTTGTCGGGTTCCTTGGTCTGGCTCTCACAGCTGCACTCCTGCTCGGCACCTTGGGCTACCGGGGGGAGGCGGCCACATCGGAGAACGCTGCCCGCGTCGCCCTGGCCGGCGCCGGGATGCCGCCGGCGAAGACGGGTGAAAACGGGGGGACGCGGCTGGTCGCGCTCATGGAGCAGTCCACCCTCGACCTTCGGAATCTGAAGACGACGCCTGGCCAGCAGGTCATCGTGGAGCTCTATGTCACAGCGGGCCGCGCCAGAGTGCGGGTACCCGACCACTGGGTGGTGAACACCGGCGGGCTTCCGGTTCTGGGCTCGATTGCCATCGAGGACCAGCGGTCACGCACCGTGACGGACGAAGCGCCGCCGCGACTCGTGCTGCGCGGGTTCGTCCTGGCTGGCAAAGTCGAAGTGACGTCATAGGGCCCTGGCAGATCGGATACTGGAGGCGCGCATGTTCTTTACCCCTAATCTGGTCATGGGTCTCACCGTCATGGCCGTCGGCCTCGTGCTGCTGCTCGACACGCTGGGCATCCGCGATGCGGTCAGCCTGATGAAGTACTGGCCAGGCCTGATCGTGCTCTTCGGGGCCAGCCTCGTGGCGCAGGCCGTCCGACCGGGCGACCCCGCCGTTGCGAAGAAGGGAACCGGCGGCGTGCCGTGCTTCTTCCTGTTCCTGCTGGCGGCCGGGATGTTCTGGTCGTTCGGGATTCCCGACGGTGCCTGGGCCACGGCGCCCGGGCCGCGAGCAACCGCCACAGGCATCATGGGCAACGCCGAGAGCCGGAACGTCGGAGCGGACGTTCGCAGCGGGCGACTCGCGGCGGTGATGGGGCGCTCGAGCCTCGATTTGCGCCAGGTCAAGCTCGGGCCCGGTGAAGAGGTCATCGTTGACGTTTTCGTAACGATGGGCCGTGCGACGGTGCGGATACCGGATAACTGGGTCGTGGACGCGAGCGCGCTGCCCGTGATGGGCTCGGTTGACGAGGAACGGTTTACACCGCTTGCCGCGGAGATCGAGAATGAGACGGCCGAGACGTCCAAAACCGACCAGCAGCCACCTGTCGAGGCGCCACCCGTAAAGGCGGAGAAGCAGCCGCGTCTCCGGCTGCGCGGGATCGTCGTGATGGGTAAGGTCGACATCACGTCATGAGCACAGACACCATGCGCACCATACCGACTCCGGTCACACCTCAGCTCGTCTTCGGGCTGTTCGTGATGGCGCTGGGCATCATCCTGGGCCTGGACTCGCTCGGCATTGCCGACGCCGGGTCCGTCATCCGGTTCTGGCCGCTGGGCATCATGGCGCTGGGCGCGACCATCGCCAGCCGCGCGGAACAGCACTCGCGCTTCTGGGGCTTCTTCTGGATGTTCGTCGGCGGCTGGCTGCTGCTGCGGAACCTGGGCCTCGTCCGCGTCGGCTTCTGGCAGCTGCTCTGGCCCACCGTACTGCTCTGGCTCGGCGGCAGCGTGGTGCTCAGGACGCTGCAGCAGGCCGGCCACCTCAAAGTCGAGAACAAGGGCGGCGGCGAGCGGCTGTTCGCAATCATGAGCGAGTGCAAGCGCCGGTACGACGGCAAGCCGTTCGAGGGGGCTTACATGACCGCGTTCATGGGCGGTTGCGTTCTCGATCTGCGGCGGGCAGTCGTTCAGCCCGGTGAAACGAAGGTGATCGACATCTTCGGCATCATGGTGGGACACGAGATCAAGGTGCCGATGGATTGGACAGTCACGCTCGACGTCATGCCGATCATGGGCGATGTGAAGGACAAGCGGATCCCGCCGGTCGCGCCGCCGCCACTCGGTCCGCCGCCGCCCAATCTGCTGCTGCGCGGCTCCGTGGTGATGGGCGAGGTCAAAGTCACCGACTAGCACATGCACCCGATTCTGGGCAGCATTCGCCGGCTGGCGATCTACCTGCTCGCGTGGCTCGTCATCGGACTGCTGCTCGCGGTCGGCCTTGGCCTCGGCCGCGGCGGCGACTGGCTGACGGCGATTGCGTTCTTCGTTCC
>DATLLQ010000023.1:0-11585 GCA_035537775.1 Vicinamibacterales bacterium
GTAATCCTAGCGCCAGGCGTCGATTGAGGCGGTCGCGCGCAGAGAGCCGCTGATCATCTTCCACGCGCCCTGCGTCTCCCCGCCGGCAACGACGATGTTGATCTCTGATGGCTCGAAGATCTTGATGACATCGTCCGGGTGTGCCTTGAGCCGTGAGGCGTACGGCTCGACGCCGGCGACGGCGCGCGGGCGCATCAGGTACTGAATCCACTGGTTGTCCCAGTACTCACGAGCAGTCATCAGCGCGTTGTCGGCGCACCAGGCGATCAGCTTCTCCTTCGTGTCGAAGCCGAGGTCGACGAAGCCGCGCGCCACGATCGGATCCACCACGAGAAGCGGCTCACTGTACTGTTCGACGGCGGCAAGCGAGCGGCGCATCTTCTCCTGCCACGTCACCCTGGGCCCATATCCGGCATGCGTGTACCACCCGCCGAAGAAGATGCTGGCGACGCTCTCGGCCGGCTTGTACCCCTTCTGCACGTGCAGCGGCTGCCAGGGACTGCGTTCCTCCGCCTCGGGGAACACTGCCGTGTACGCCAGCCAGTTCCCGAGCGATCCCATGTAGGTGTCGTCGGGAACAGATCCTCCTTGAAGGTTCTGCGACAGCAGCCCGTACGCCCGCCCGATGGTGGCGTTCGCATGGTTGTACGGGCCCATCACGCCGATGCCCGAGTTCATCGCGAGCTCATTGCGGATCGGGCCGTTGATAACGGTGATAGTGGCGAAGGAATTGGTGCTGCTGGATCGCGCGGAGATGCCGCTCGACGCGAGCGCAAGGATCACCGGGAAGTACTCAGGGCGCGCACCGGCCATCACGGCGTTGACCGCCACTTTCTCCACCGTGAACTCCCACCACTCGCGGAGAGCGGTCGGGCGCAGCTTGCCGACAACCTTGTCCGGCGGATGGCTCGTTCCTCTGAGCATCGCTTCGACGCGCTCCTCCGTTGGCAGCACGATCGGAAGCGAGTCGGTCCAATGGTTGTCCTCGAAGAGTCGCTGGAGGCTGTCCTCGGAATCGGGCTCGACCAGCCGCGGCGTTGAACGCTCGAACGTCAGATTCTGCAGATCGGCTTCGTCAAGGGGCGATGTGAGGCCGTTGAGCACACCCTGCATGAACGGCCGCTTGAAGATCGGATCCTGACCCTCGATGTAGGCACGTAAATGCGCGGCCGAGCGGTCCACGACCGGTTGGGGCACATAGGCCTGGCGCAGACGCGGCATGCCCATGGCCAGTGCCGTTGCCTCGCAGAGCCGCTTGAAGACGTGCGTATGTACGGCGACAGAAGGGACACCGTCCTGCTCGAGTCCCACGGCGAGCCCGACGACCGTCGGGCTGCAGGTGCTTCAAAGGCCGACAGCGAGAATCGCGCCGTCGCCGTCCGCCGCGATCGCCTTCCGCATCTCCTCGTCGTCGGACCACGTCTTTTTCGGCCGGGCGATGCGGGTGTTCACGGCCGGCAGATTCTCGGAGAACCACTGCCGAAGCTGCTCGATGAAGACGTCGGTGTTGTCGAACAGGCAGTCGACCAGATAGATCGTCTTGCCGTCGAGTGTGTCCAGCCGCGGCGCCAGACGCTTGCCGACGATCTTCGGAGGATAGCCGCGCGGATCGTGGACCGTAATCTGCTGACTCAAAGGCTTCTCCGTCTCAGGTGGATTCTATGCCGCTTACGCTACGATCCATTCATCCATGCTGCGCCCGCATGCTGGCCTCGCGACTACGGTACTCGCGCTCGTTGTGCTCGGCGGAGTGACGCTATTTGCGCAACGGTTCGGGGTCTTCGAAGGCGCCGGCGCCGGTATCCGGGTTCCGCCCAGGGACTTCAACGACGGTAGATTCACCATCTGCAAGTGGAGGTTCGACAGCGATCGGTCGGAATTCAGCGGAATCGGATGGAGCACCGACTACCCGTTCGGCCAGATCAACCTGCTCACCCGCCTCTCGCAGTTCACGAAGGTTGACGTCAGCCGAAACGGACGCGATCTCAACTACTGGGTCGTGCAACTCACCGACGATCAGCTGTTCGAGTGTCCGCTGCTGCTTGGTTCGGACGTCGGCACGGCGGCGCTCTCGAATGCGGAGGTGCAGCGCGTGCGGCAGTACTTGCTGAAGGGCGGCTTCCTCTGGGTGGACGATTTCTGGGGCACGCCGGCATGGAATCAGTGGGCGGGCCAGATCGCGCGGGTGCTGCCCGAGTTTCCGATTGTCGACGTGGCACCGGAACATCCCATCCGGCACACACTGTTCAGCATCACCGAGGTCAAGCAGGTGCCCAGCATCTTTACCTGGGGCGGTCCCGGCAGCGACCCGCGGGAGCGTGGGGAAGACAGTCCGCATGCGAATTTCCGCGCGATCGCCGATGGTCAGGGACGCATCATGGTGGTGATGACCCACAACACCGACATCGGCGACTCGATGGAACGGGAGGGTGACGATCCCGCGTACTTCGCGGAGTTCTCACCGCAGGGCTACGCGTTGGCGACCAACATCGTGTTGTATGCGCTGACCCATTGAGCGTCGTCAACGCCACGCGTCGATGTTCACTGTTGCCCGCAGCGCGCCGCTGATCATCTTCCACGCGCCCTGCGTCTCGCCGCCGGCGACGACGATGTGGATGTCAGAGGGCTCGTAGATCTTGATGACCTCGTCCGGATGCGCCTTGAGACGCGAGGCGTACGGTTCGATGCCGGCGACCGCCTTGGGACGCAGGAGCTGAATCGACTGGTTGTCCCAGTACTCCCGTGCGGTCAGCAGCGCGTTGTCCGCAAGCCAGGCGATCAGCTTCTCCTTCGTGTCGTAGCCGAGATCGACGAAGCCACGCGCCACGATCGGATCCATCACGAAGAACGGCGGGCTGTACTGCTCGACCGCCGCCAGCGCGTGACGCATCTTCTCTTGCCAGGTCGCGCGCGGGCCGTAGCCAGCGTGCGTGTACCACCCGCCGAAGAACACGCTGGCCACACTGTCAGTCGGCTTGAACCCCTTCTGCACGTGCAAAGGCTGCCAGGGGCTGCGCTCCTCGGCTTCCGGAATCAGCGACGTATACGCGTACCAGTTGCCCTGCGAGCCCATATAGGTCTCGTTTGGAACCGACCCGCCCTGAAGATTCTGCGACAGCAGACCATAGGCGCGTCCGATGGTGGCGTTGGGGTGGTTGTATGGGCCCATCACCCCGATGCCGGTGTTCATCCCCAGCTCGTTGCGAATCGGACCGTTGATGACGGGAATCGTTGCGAATGATGTCGTGCTGCTCGATCGAGCCGTGATTCCGCTGGCCGCCAGCGCGAGGATCACCGGGAAGTACTCCGGCCGCGCACCGGCCATGACGGCATTGACCGCCACTTTCTCCACGGTGAATTCCCAGAACTCGCGGAACACCGTCGGCCGGAGCCGTCCGACGATCTTGTCCGGTGGATGGCTCGTGCCCTTGAGCATCGCCTCGACGCGCGCTTCCGTCGGCAGGACGATCGGCAGCATGTCTGTCCAAGCGTTCGCTTCGAACAGCCGCTGAAGGTTGTCCTCGGTGCCGGGCTCCACCAGCCGGGGCGTCGTCCGCTCGAACGACAGGCCCTGGAGGTCCGCCTCGTCGAGCAGGCCGGTCAGGCCGTCGAGCACCTCCTGCATGAAGGGACGACCGGAAATCGCGTCATTGCCGTCGATGTACGCACGCAGATGGGCTGGCGACTGGTCGACGACCGGATGCGGCGTGTAGGCCTGCCGCAGTCGCGGCATTCCCATCGACAGCGCTGTCGCGTCACAGAGCCGCTTGAATCGTTGTGTATGCACGGCGATCGAAGGGACACCGCCCTCCTCGAGCGCCGCGGCGAGCCCGACGACCGTCGGGCTACAGGTGCTTCAAAGGCCTATGCCGAGAATCGCGGCATCGCCGTCAGCGGCGATGGCGGCGCGCATCTCGGGGTCGTCCGCCCAGGTTTCTTTCGGTTTGATGATGCGCGTGTTGACCGCCGGCAGGTGCTCACCGAACCACTGCTGCAGCTCGTCCATGAACACCGCGGAGTTGTCGAACAGGCAATCCACCAGATAGATCGTCTTGCCGTCCAGTCCGGACAGCCGCGGCGAGAGTCGCTTGCCGACAACCTTCGGTGGATACCCACGTGGGTCGTGCACTGTGATGTGCTGTGTCATGGCGTCATTCGTAGTGTCCGCCTTCAGGCGGACCATGTCCCGTCTCTAAGATACCTATCCGCGCTCAGCGCGGCGGTTGCTCCGTCACCTGCGGCCGAGGCCGCGCGGCCAGCCGATCCGGATCGGACCGTTCCCGCCGCGAGCAGACCGGTCAGGCTGCTGCGCATTCCGCCGTCGACCGGAACCCTTCCGGACGCATCGAGCGCCAGCACGCCATCCAGCAACGCGGTTGCCGGCGCGAGCCCGACGTATACGAACAGCCCGGCCAGCTCGATCTCGTCGGTCTTGCCATCACCGGCCGATCGCGTCCGAACGCTCTTCAGTCCGCCATTGCCGATCGCTTCCTCGACGACTGTGCCAAAGCGTACTTCGATTTTCGGGTTCTGTTGAACCTGCTGGATGTACGCAGACTGGGCGGAGAAATCGGCACCGCGATGAAAGATAACGACGCGCGCTGCGTGCTGGGCCAGGGTCAGCGCTTCCTGCAGGGCTGAGTCACCGCCGCCGATGACGCCGACAACGCGGTTGCGGAGGAGGGGAGCGTCGCAGCTCGCACAGTGGCTGATGCCCTTGCCGCGAAACTCCTCTTCACCGGGGATTCCCAATGTCTTCAACGTTGTGCCGGTGGCGATCACCAGCGTCCGGGCCAGGAGATCTCCCTCGGAAGTGCTGACGCGCCAGCGGCCGTCATCGGCGCGAAGCGCGGTTGCCTCGCTGGCGGAAAATTCCGCACCGGCGCCGACAGCCTGCTCCTGAATGATCGGGCCTAGGTCGTAGCCTGGAATGCCGTCGGGGAAACCGGGATAGCCATCGATCCGCTCGATGCTTATCAGGTGGCCGCCAAGTTGTGCGCTGGTCAGGACCCGTGTCGTCCGGCCCGCTCGAGCCGACGTCAGTCCAGCGGTCAGGCCGGCCACACCTCCGCCAACGATAACGATGTCGTACTGATGCGACATTCGGATTGATCTTAGTCCTTGGTCCTACGCTGTCGCGAGCTTCTCCGTCGCTGCCAGATCCTGCCGGAGCGAGCGGCTGCCGAGCAGATAGTGCAGCGCGGCCCAGACGTTGACGACGCCGATGATGACCAGCGCGTAGCGAAGGGAGTCCGTTCCAGACGATGCCTTGAGCTGATCGCTGATGAATCCCGTGACCGACGGTCCTAGCCCGAAGCCGATGAGCGTCTGGATGAACAGCAGCAGCGACGTGGCGACCGATCGCATGCGCAGGGTGGCAAGCGCCTGCGTCATGGCGAACGACGGTCCAAAGAAAACCGCCGCGGTGAACATCAGGCCGACGAACGAGGGCAGCACCACCCGGAGATCGGCGGACAGGTACGCGAGAAACTGAAACGGCACACAGAGCAGCGTCGCGAGGCCAGGCACCCACATGTACCACCGGCGGTCGTTGAAGCGGACGCTCAGTCGATCCGCGGCAAGACCACCCAGGAATGTCCCGAAGCCGGCGATTGCCGACAGTACGGCAATCCAGTAGCTCGCTTCGCCAACCGACATCTGATGCGAGCGCTGCAGGAACGCATTGTTGAACGAGCCGCTCGCATACCAGACCACCGAATGGAGCGCCGCGGCCAGCGTCAGATGCCGAAACGAGCGTCGTTGCCAGAGCGTGCCCAGGACCTCGACCATACCCGGCACGGGCGCACGATCTCCTCGCGCGACGCCGTCGGACATTCCACGCGGCGGCTCCTTGATCGTCAACCACATGATCAGAGCCATGACGATCCCGGACATGCCGGCGATCACGAACGTCGTGCGCCAGCCGAACGTCTGGTTGCCCCAGCCGCCGTATGCCGCACCCAGCGAAGAGCCGATCGGCACACCCAGCGCATAGACCGAGAAGGCGGTGCCACGACTGAGCTTCGGGAAATAGTCGGAGATGAGCGAGTGCGACGGCGGGCTGCCTCCGGCTTCACCGACCGCGGTGCCGACACGCGCGGCAAACAGCATCGCGTAGTTCGCCGCCAGGCCAAAGAGTCCGGTCATCGCGCTCCAGCTGGCCACGGCCAGAACGAGCACGTTCCGCCGGTTGGATCGGTCAGCCCACGCGGCGATGGGGATGCCCATGACCGAGTAGAAGACGGCGAACGGAAGACCGGTCAGCACGCCCATCTGGAAGTCGCTGGCGCCTAACTCCTTCTTGATCGCCTGGAGCGACGCGGCCAGGATCTGCGAGCGATCCATGGTGTTGAGCACATAGCCGAGCGTGAGCAGGATCAGGACGTAGTACGCGTACCAGGTCCTGGTGAGCAGCGGCGATTGAACGGCGGGCGCTTGTTGCGTGGTCTGCACTCGTCCCTCCCGATTCGCGGAGGCCAAAGCTTATAGCGGAATCAGGTCCGGCTAAAGCCGGACACTACGTGTCCGAGTCCGGCTGAAGCCGGACACTACGGCGATTGGGACGTACGGTAGACTCCCGCGCATGCAGCCAACCCGCCGCGATTTCCTGAGGCTCAGCACGCTTGGTGGCACGGCGGTGTCGGTGCTCGGCTTCGATCTGGGCCCCGCCTATGCGGCGGTCCGCGAGCTGAAGATCGCGCGTACCACAGAGACGCGGTCAACCTGCCCCTACTGCTCGGTGAGCTGCGGCGTCATCATCCACACCCTGGGCGACAAGTCGCGCAACGTGAAGCCGGTGGTCGTCCATATCGAAGGGGACGCGGATCACCCGATCAACCAGGGCACGCTCTGCCCCAAAGGCGTCACGCTCAAGCAGAACATCGTCAACGACCGTCGCCTAACGACGGTGAAGTACCGCGCGCCGGGCAGCAGCGCCTGGGAAGAGAAGTCGTGGGACTGGGCGATCGATCGCATCGCGCGCCTGGTGAAGCAGACGCGCGACGAGCGGTTCATCGGGCGCGACGCCTCGGGCCGCGATCTCAACGCGCTCACGGCGATGGGCGTCATCGGCGGCTGCACCGACACCAACGAGATTAATTACCTCCTGGTGAAGGCCTTCCGCGCCGGGCTCGGCGTGATCCCGATCGAGCAGCAATCACGTATTTGACACGGCCCGACGGTGGCCAGTTTGGCCGCCACGTTCGGCAGAGGCGCGATGACCAACGGCTGGACCGACATCCGCAACACGGATGTCGTGCTGGCCATGGGTGGCAACCCGGCTGAAAACCATCCGGTCGGCTTCCGCTTCGTCATGGAGGCGAAGCGCAACCGCAACGCGAAGCTGGTGTGTGTCGATCCGCGCTTCAACCGGACGGCGGCGGTTGCCGATCGCTTCGTCCAGATTCGCGCCGGCACGGACATCGCGTTCCTCGCCGGGCTGATCCACCACACGCTGGAGAACAACCGGTACCACGAGGAGTACGTGCGCCTGTTTACCAACGCGCAGTTCCTCGTCAACGAGCGCTACGCGTTCGACGAAACCCGCGGCGTGTTCTCGGGCTGGGACGACCAGCAGAAACGCTACACCGACACCTCGAGCTGGAGTTACGACATCGGACCAGACGGCTTCGCACGCGTCGACCCGACGCTTCAGGATCCGCGAACGGTGTTCCAGGTGATGAAGCGCTTCTACGCGCGCTACACGCCGGAAATGGTGTCCAGCATCTGCGGATGTTCCGCGGAAGACTTCACGAAGGCCGCGGACCTCATTACCTCCACCGGCACGGCGGATCGGGCGGGGACGATGATGTATGCGCTGGGGTGGACGCATCACAGCCAGTCTGTGCAGCTCATTCACACCGCGGCGATGCTGCAGCTGCTGCTGGGGAACATCGGGCGCCCGGGCGGCGGCCTCAACGCCCTGCGTGGCCACGCCAACATCCAGGGCGGCACCGATTGCGGCATGGCGTACCACAACCTGCCGGGCTACATCGCCGTGCCGAAGGCGGATCACCAGACGCTCGACACGTTCCTCAAGTCGATCACTCCGAAGCCGCTGCGGCCGCAGTCCACGAACTTCCAGTCGAACTACGACAAGTTCGCGGTCAGCCAGCTCAAGGCGTACTACGGCACGAACGCGACGAAGGAGAACGAGTTCGGCTACAGGCTGCACCCGCGGCTGCCGGCCGCCGATGGCGGCGGCTATCAGAACTGGAGCTGGGCCTACATCTTCGACCACATGTACCGCGGCGAGATGGACGGCTTCTTCAGCTTCGGCATGAACCCGGTGAGCAATGGGCCGAACTCGCGCAAGGCAATCGGCGCGCTGGCGAAGCTCAAGTGGCTGGTCGTCGCCGAGAACTTCGAGCAGGAGACGGCGGCGTTCTGGCGGCCCGACATCCTGGCCGTCTCGGATCTCAAGCCCGAAGACGTGAAGACCGAGGTCTTCATGCTGCCGGCCGCAAACTTCGCCGAGAAGGACGGCACGTTCGTCAACTCGGCGCGCTGGCTGCAGTGGAAGTGGAAGGCGGTCGATCCGCCGGGCGAGGCGAAGCCTGATCAGGAAATCATCGGCCGCATCTTTCTGAGAGTCCGCGAGCTGTATCAGCAGGACGGAGGCGCGTATCCGGATCCGATTCTGAATCTGAACTGGTGGTACTCGAACCCGGCGTCGCCGTCGCTCGACGAAGTGTGCCGCGAACTGAATGGATGGGCGCTCGAGGATGTGAAGGATGCGACCGGCGCGGTCGTCGTCCGCCGCGGCCAGCAGCTCTCGCGCTTCCTCGACACACGCGGCGACGGTTCAACCCTCTCGGGTAACTGGCTCTACATCGGCAGCTACACCGACGCCGGCAACATGACCATGCGCCGATCGACGGCGGATCCGAGCGGGCTTGGACGTTATCCCGAATGGACGTTCAGCTGGCCGGCAAACCGGCGCGTGCTCTACAACCGGGCGTCAGCCGACGCACAGGGGCGACCGTGGGATGCGTCGCGGACGGGCATCGCCTGGAACGGCCAGCGCTGGGTGGGCGACACGCCGGACTACACCGTGGATAGCGCACCGGACGCCGGGCTCGGCGCATTCATCATGCTGCCCGAGGGTGTCGCTCGTCTCTTTGTTCCCGGGCAGTTCGTTGAGGGGCCGTGGTCGGAGCACTACGAGCCGATGGAGTCGCCGATCGCCAATCCGCTGCATCCGGAGCAGAGCTCCAATCCGGCGGTGCGACAGTTCATGACGAAGCACGACGTGCTCGGCACCGCCGAGGAGTTCCCGATCGTCTGCACCACCTATCGGCTGACCGAGCACTTCCACTACTGGACGAAGAACAACCCGTACTCAGTGCAGCTCCAACCGGAGTTCTTCGTGGAGATGTCGGAAGAGCTGGCGCGTGAGAAGTCGATCGCCAACGGCGATCGCGTCCGCGTGAAGTCCGCCCGCGGCGAGATCGAAGGGCTGGCACGCGTGACGAAACGGATGAAGCCGATGCAGGTCGGTGGACGCACGGTCCACCAGATCGGATTCCCGATCCACTGGGGCTTCCTCGGACGCGGCGCCCAGCGCGGGTCGATGGCCAACCTGGTGACACCGACGATCGTCGATCCCAACTCCTACGCGCCCGAGTACAAGGGCTTTCTCGTCTCGCTGGAGAAGGTGTGAGTCTCGAGATCGTCCGCAGCTCGGCGAGCTCGTCACCAGCGCCAGGCGTGCGCGTCGAGCCGCAGCTCGTCAAGCTGGTGGACACGTCCACGTGCATCGGCTGCAAGGCCTGCGAGGTCGCCTGCCAGGAGTGGAACGACCTTCCGCCCGAACCGACCACCAACAGCACCAATTCGTACCAGACGATGCCGGCGACGACTGCCAGCTTCTGGAATCTGATCAAGTTCAACGAGCACGAGGAGGACGCAGGATCGCTGCACTGGCTGATGCGCAAGGACCAGTGCATGCACTGCTCCGAGCCCGGCTGCCTCATCGCCTGCCCGGCGCCAGGCGCCATCGTCCAGTACGCCAACGGCATCGTCGACTTCCAGCAGGACAACTGCATCGGCTGCGGCTACTGCATCACCGGCTGCCCGTTCGACATCCCGAAGTTCAACACCGGAACGAAGCGCGTCTACAAGTGCACGCTCTGCGTTGATCGCGTGTCGGTGGGTCTGCAGCCGGCGTGCGTGAAGGCGTGCCCGACCAGCTGCCTGCAGTTCGGCACCAAGGAGGCAATGCTGGAGATCGCCGAGAAGCGCGTGACGCAGCTCAAGGCGAACGGCTTTGCTCAGGCGGCGGTGTACGACCCGCCAGGTGTCGGCGGCACAGGCGTCGTCACCGTGCTCGCCTTTGGCGATCGGCCTGAGCTCTATGGGTTGCCGAAGGATCCCGTCGTGCCTGCGGCCGTCCGTTTCTGGAAGGGCCCATTGAAGTGGTTCGGCAACGTCGCGATGCTCGGCGGCATCGCGGTGGCAGCCGTTCACTTCATGCGCTACGGACGGAAGGAAGGGCACGACTGATGGTGATGCTGCCGGTCGAGCGCGTCGTCCGCTACAACCTCCGGGAGCGGCTCGTCCACGCTGCGGCGGGCATCTCGTATGTCTATCTGCTGCTCACCGGACTCGCGTTCTGGACGCCGGCGCTGTACTGGCTGGCGATCGTTCTCGGTGGCGGCTACCTGTCACGCATGCTTCATCCGTGGGCCGGTCTAGTCTTCAGCGCCGTGCTGCTGGTGATGTGGGCGTCGTGGCGGCGCGATATGAAGACCACACCTGCTGACAAGGAGTGGCGGAAGCATATCGTCGACTACATGACCAACAAGGACGAGAAGGTGCCGCCGGTGGGTCGCTTCAACTATGGCCAGAAGCAGTTCTTCTGGCTGATGGTGATCGCGATGTGGGCACTGGTGATTTCGGGCGGCGTGCTGTGGTTCGTCAGCAGCGTGCCGGCCGGCTTCGCGTGGCTCCGCGACGCCGCGATTCTCGTGCACAGCATCTCGGCGCTGGCCACGATCGGTCTCTTCATCGTCCACCTCTACATGGGGATTGCCGTCGTCCCGGGCGGCCTGTCTGCCATCGTGCGCGGCGAAGTCACCCGCGAATGGGCGCGCCAGCATCATTCGCTGTGGAAGACTCGTCCGTAGCGGAACCTCGTCCGTTCGCCGTTCTCTGCCACAACTGACAGCACGATTCTTGCTGAGGTCACCGGTGAGGTGGCTGAATGCTGATGACGCTGGTCGTGCTGTTGTTGCTTCTGTGGTTGCTGGGCATGGTCTCGAGTTACACGCTCGGCGGCCTCGTCCACATCCTGCTGGTCATCGCGGTGATCATCATGCTGGTCCGGATCATCCAGGGCCGAAGGCCCGTCTGAGGGACGATGAAGACTGCATCAATCGTTGGAATCGTTCTGGTGGTGATCGGCGTGGTGGCGCTTGTGTATGGCCGCATCACGTATACGCGGGAAGAGAAGGTGCTCGACATCGGGCCGATCGAAGCCACGGCGGAGCGCCGTGAAACGATACCGCTCCCGCCGGTGCTCGGAGGCCTGAGTCTTGTCGGAGGCGTGGCGCTGATCATCGCCGGCGCGCGCCGGCGCTAGGGAT
>DATLLQ010000024.1:0-50562 GCA_035537775.1 Vicinamibacterales bacterium
CGTGAATCTTGCCCTGTTCGATTTCGACGGAACGATTACCTTCAAGGACTCCTTCGCACCGTTCATGAGAATGGCGGCACATCCTTCAACCAGTGCACGACGAATTCGTCTGCTCCCGTTGATAGCCGGGTACAAGGCTGGGATTGTCTCGGCTAGTACGACTCGAGCGAGGATCGCGTCCTTTGTGTTTCGCGGTCGTCAAGAGTCAGAAATCAGGGAGCTGGGAGCCAGTTACGCTCGACAGGTCCTGCCAGGCACCGTTCGACCAAAGGCCATCGAGCGAATTGCGTGGCACAAGGCTCGAGGGGACGCTGTTGTCGTTGTCTCCGCGGCTCTCGATGTCTATCTGGCGGAGTGGTGCCGGCTCGCATCGCTTGACACACTCTGCACCGAATTGGAGGTCATAGATGGCGTTCTCACTGGCCGGTATAGGAACGGCGACTGCGCCGGCCCAGAGAAGTCGCGTCGAATCAGGCAGCGGTATCGACTCGAAGACTTTGCCGAGATCTATGCCTACGGAGACACGAGCGAGGACTCCGAGATGCTGAGCCTCGCACACCATCGGTATTTTCGCTGGCAGGAACAGTCTGGTGACCTGCCACGTGTTCGAAGAGCTGACCACGTCGATCAAGACCCAGAGCGATAGTCGCCGGCCGTCTGCGTCGCGCTACCATGACTATGTCCCCTGATGGAGTCCAGCGCGACGAAACGGTTCCTGCCAGCCCACTACGAGCTGACGCGCGGGCAGATTGCTTTCTCGTGCCTGTCCATCGGATCGACCGTGCTGCTGTGGACCTGGCTGGCCTCCCGGATCGCCTCGCAGCTGGATTCCTGGCACTGGTGGGTACCCGTCGTCGTGCTGCTCGGAATCGCGGCGGCCGATTTCGGTTCGGGCCTGATTCACTGGGCGGCCGACACGTGGGGCCGCGACGACTGCCCGCTGATCGGCCATCGGCTCCTCGTGCCCTTTCGTGTGCATCACATCAACCCGGACGACTTTCTGCGGCGACTGTTCATCGATACCAACGGTGAGGTGGCTGCCGTCGCTGCTCCCGTGCTCGCGTTGTTGCTCGCCGTGCCGCTCGACATGGCGTGGGGAGGACCGGTGGCGCTCTTCGGACTCGCGTTCTGCGGCGTCGGGTCCTTGACGAACCAGATCCACCAGTGGGCGCACATGCCGGCACCGCCGGCACCAGTCCGCGCGATGCAGACGTGCGGGCTCCTGCTGGCCCGGACGGAGCACGCGGCTCACCACGATCGGCCCTACGACCGCCAGTACTGCATCACCACCGGGTGGTGTAACCGTCCACTGGACGCGATCGGATTCTTCCGTCGTCTGGAATCCGCGATTACACGGCTGACGGGTGTGGCTCCGCGGCATGACGATCGCCGGTATGAGTCCCGCTACGCCGTTCACATCGCGCATCACGAGACACCCGGTGCCTGACGTGGACCAGCCGGGGCCGAAGCCGGTGAGGCGTCTGGCGTTCGAGACGCTCGAGCCCACGTCGTTCGGCTACGGCTTCATCAGCGGCCTGATCTCGGCCGTCCTCGGCATCGCCGCGTTCGGGGTCGTCGTGGCGCTGCGGTTTCCCGGGTTCCTGGGTATCGCGGAGCTGCGCCCGTTGCAGGATCTCCCTTACCTGCGGGCCGCCATCCACCTCGTGCTCGTAGCGTCGTTTCTGCTCGGCAGCATCAGCGCCTGCCTCCGCCGGAACAAGACCCTGGCCCTCGTCGGTATCGGGTTCACTCTCGCCGCCGCCCTGTTCGGCGGGTCGCAGGTGGCGATCGGCGGAGGAGACCGGAGCGCCACGGGGATTGGCGTGGACTTTTTCGTGCTCAACCTCGTGCTGTACTCGGCAGTATTCGTTCCGCTGGAACGCCTGTTCGCCCTTCGCGCCGAACAGCCGGTCTTCAGGCGGCAGTGGCCGGTGGACCTCACCTACTTCTTCCTGAATTCGCTCCTGATCGAAGTGCTGACGCTCCTGACGCTGAAGCCGGCCGCCATCCTCTTCGACTGGGCCAGGGCCGATGCGATGGCCGCGCTGCCGCTGGTCGTGCAGGTGCCGCTCCTGCTGCTCGTCGCGGACTTCACACAGTACTGGGTGCACCGGGCCTTTCACTCCGTGCCGCTACTCTGGTCATTCCACGCGATCCACCACTCGATCGAGCAGATGGACTGGCTGGCCGGCTCGCGGCTGCACCTGGTGGACGTCATCGTCACCCGCGGGCTGACCTACGTGCCGATCTTCGTCGCAGGATTCTCCGAATCCGCGCTCATGGTGTACGTGGTGATCGTGGCGCTGCAGGCCACGTTCATCCATGCGAACGTCCGCTGGGAGTTCAGGGCATGGCAACGTGTGGTCGTCACGCCTGCCTTCCATCACTGGCATCACAGCGCCGAGCCGCAGAGCATGGACAAGAACTTCGCCGTTCACACGCCCGTGTGGGACCTGCTATTCAGGACCTACTACCTGCCGCACCGCTGGCCCACCGCGTACGGGCTGGTGCACGGACACCGCGTGCCACCACGTTGGATCGCTCAATTGGTGTACCCGTTGCGCAGACGGTAACCTGACCGCCCGACATGCTACCGCGCGATCTCGATCGGTCATCGCCTTGATCATGTCGGCCTTCGTCATGGCCTTCATGTTGATGGCCGGCGCAGGGGTCTTGCCACCCAGCGTCTCGTCAATGGCAACCGGTTTGCTGACGATGGAACGAGGCGGTGCTGAATGCAGTCGAGCTTCAAATACGTCGAACCAGGTCACGTTGTGATCGAAGGTGTTCCGGCTGCAGGGATGACAATCCGTGCGGCGACGGGCGTGGCACTCGGGCGGCTCGTGGGGTTCATCGTCGATGCAGCCGAAGAGCACATCCGTTACCTGGTCGTTCGCGGCACCGGTCTCTTCGGAAAGAAGCGGCTGCTGCCATTTTCGGCGCCGCGGGTCGACCTCGCGCAGCGTGTCATCGAGATTGATATCAGCGACCAGCAGCTCTGGCAGCTTCGCAACTTCACGCCGGAAGCACTGCTCACCTGACCTCGATCGTCCTCTAGTCTCCTGACGCGCGACCAGGCACTCACCGACTGTCCAGGCAAGTAGTATTCTTTCAACGACTTACGGTCGTGTTTCCTCTGCTGTAGACGGTCTGTCGATTATCCCCTCTCTCGTTCGACGTGTAAGTAGATCGAGACAAATCTCGCGATCACTTACCTGAGGAGCACCCCATGCGTTTCCTGATGATGATGATCCCCGCGGTCTACCAGAAACCGACCGACCCCAACTTCGCGCCGCCGGCCGACGCGATCGAGAAAATGATGAAGTACAACGAGGCCCTCGCGAAGGCGGGCGTTCTCCTCTCCCTCGACGGCCTGCATCCCCCGGAAAAGGGCGCGCGCATCCGCTTCGACGGCGGCAAGCCGACCGTGAAGGACGGCCCGTTCACCGAGGCGAAGGAGGTGGTGGGCGGATTCTGGCTCATCCAGACGAAGTCGAGGGAAGAGGCGATCGAGTGGGCGAAGCGTGTGCCGGCGGAGAAGGACGACGTTATCGAAGTACGCCAGATCTTCGACATGTCGGAGTTCCCGCCCGAGGTGCAGGCGCTGGCCGAGAATGAGGCGGTGAAGGCCGCCATCACGAAGAAGTAGCTCACTCACAACTCACTTCTGGAGACCTGCATCATGCGATATCTCACGTTCGTAAAAGGCCCTGAAATTCCGATGGATCAGATTCCGCCCCAGATGTTCGCGGTGATGGACAAGTACACCGCCGAGCAGGAGAAGAAGGGGGTCTTCCTCTCGGGCGGCGGCCTCGCCCCGAGCGCCCAGGCGTTCCGCGTCGCGATCCGCGACGGCAAGCTCGTGGTCACCGACGGTCCCTTCACCGAATCGAAGGAAGTGATCGGCGGCTGGGCCTTCGTCTCTTATGGCTCTCACGAAGATGCTGTGGCCGGCGCGAAGGAGTTCATGGAGCTGCACGTCAAGAACTGGCCGGGCTGGGAGGGCACCTGCGAAGTTCGGCCGATCATGGACTACGTGCCGGGCACGTAGACGGCGGCTTCATCAGTGAGCGACCCCGCCACGGAGATTGAACGAGCGCGTCGTGCGATCGAGGCCGTCTGGCGCATCGAATCGGCCCGGGTCGTCGCGGCGGTGGCGCGCATGGTCGGCGACGTGGGCATCGCCGAGGACCTGGCACAGGACGCGCTCGTCGCGGCGCTCGAGCAGTGGCCGGCGTCGGGAATCCCGGACAATCCCGGCGCCTGGCTCACCGCGGCGGCGAAGAAGCGCGCGATCGACCGGATGCGCCACGTGAAGATGGCCGACGGAAAGCACGCGGAGATCGGCCGCCGGCTCGACGAGTCGCGCGAGCACGAGGAGGACGCGCTCGTCGAGGCGATCGACGACGAGATCGGCGACGACCTGCTGCGCCTCATCTTCACCGCCTGCCACCCGGTGCTCTCCACCGAAGCGCAGGTCGCGATGACCCTTCGTCTCCTTGGTGGCCTCACCACGGACGAGATCGCGCGCGCCTTCCTCGTGCCGGAGAAGACCCTCGCGCAGCGGATCGTGCGCGCCAAGCGCACCCTGAGCGAAGCGCGCGTTCCATTCGAGGTGCCCCGCGGTGCCGACTTCGACAAGCGCCTCGATTCCGTGCTCACGGTGATCTACCTGGTCTTCAACGAGGGCTATGCGGCCACCTCCGGCGACGACTGGATGCGGCCTGAGCTCTGCAACGACGCGCTGCGGCTGGGCCGCATTCTGGCCGAGCTCGTGCCGCAGGAGTCGGAGGTGCACGGGCTCGTGTCGTTGATGGAGATCCAGGCATCGCGCACCGCGGCGCGCACGACACCAAGCGGTGAGCTTGTCCGGCTCATGGACCAGGATCGCGCGCGCTGGGACCGCGTGCTCATCTCACGCGGGCTGTCGGCGCTGGAGCGAGCGCAGAAAGTGGGCGGTGCCCTTGGGCCCTACGGCCTGCAGGCCGCCATCGCCGCCTGCCATGCTCGCGCGATGACGAACGAGGAAACCGACTGGACGGCGATTGCAGCGCTCTACGACGCGCTCTCGGCTCTCACGCCGTCCCCCGTGATCGAGCTCAATCGCGCCGTGGCCGTCTCGATGGCCTTCGGCCCCGCTGCGGCGCTCGAGATCGTCGAGAAGCTGATGAGGGAGCCGTCATTGAAGGAGTACCACCTCCTCCCCAGCGTGCGCGGCGATTTTCTCGCGAAGCTTGGGCGCTATGCCGAGGCGCGCGCCGAGTTCGAGCGCGCCGCGCGGATGACGCGCAACGCGCGCGAGAAAGATCTCCTCCTCGAGCGTGCCGCGGCCTGCTCGCACGGCTTCCTCGTCCCGCCGACGGCCTGATTCCTTTCGTGTGATGGCCCCGTAGTTCCCGAAAGAACGCGCGCGGGATGCACTCGTTCAGCGCCAATCGCCGGCCGCGACGAAGGCGGCCCAGTAGAGTGGGTGTGTCGTGATGCCCTTTGTGCGCCGGAGGCGCAGCATGGAGCGGCTCGCCTCGCGGACCGCATCGGCAGTGCTCAGATTCCTCGTCAGCCTGTTCTCGTAGAGCGCCGACATCCACTGCCGCGTTGTCTCATCTTCCACGGGCCAGAGGCTGACGATGACCGTCCGTGCACCCGCGACGTGAAACGCCCGCCGCAAACCGAAGACGCCTTCGCCGGCGCGAATCTCACCAACGCCGGTGTCGCATCCCGAGAGTACAGCCCATTCGACGCCGCTCAGATCCAGCGTCGCGACTTCTTCTGCCGTGAGCACGCCATCGTCCTGATCCGGTGGCACCGTATCGCGGTGATTCGCACCGGCCAGGATCAGTCCCGAGAGCAGGAGGGGGTTGTCCTGAAGTACCCGCGCCGAGCCTGGGCCGTCGATGGGGGCATCTGATCCCGGCATGCAGTTGTCGCCCAGGAAAAATCCATGCGTCGCCACATGAAGCACCCTGTGACGGGCAGCCTGAACTTTAAATGCACGTTCCGTCGCCGCCGCGCCGAGCAGGCTCGTAATGCTTCGCTGTGTCCGGCTCCAGAGCGTGGCGACGGCATTCACCTCACGTACTGCCGCAGGAAGCCGATCGAAGCGGATCGACTGAAAGTCGGTGCACCCGGCCCGGCTGCCGCGATAGAGCCCTTCAACCGGTGGTGCTGAGTCCTCTTCGTCAAATGCAGGATTCCCGATCGCGAGCAGCCCGCCGGTCCGCGAGCCTGCGGCGGGGGAACGCATCAGATCCCGTTCTGCCGAAAGGTAATGAATCAAGGGTCCGGTGTCGACGAGGTAGCGCGACGAAGTCGTCGGTAGCGCTGAGAAGCTGACCAGATTCAACGTGCCATCGGGAACGATGAAGACACGCGTGGACGAGGAGAGGTAGGGCAGCAGTGGATCCCACACGCGTGCCCGGAGCTCGGCGGCCACTCGTCGATAGGCCGTTTCGCCACGCGGCGTCGCGCGTCCAGCGGCGAGGGCTTCCTGCCTGATCTGGCGCTGCCATTGCGCGACGAGTCCGTCGATGGCTGTCGCAGGGCCGAGCGGGACGACGGCGGGCGTTCGGGTGCCGGCGCGTAGCACGAACGCCAGGTACGACGGGACGCCATCGTTGGCAGACGACCTTGTGTGTTGACGATATTTCGCGAAAGCAACGAGCGCCGCCCCCCGCTCGAGCGAGGCTTCCAGCTCTGCAACGCCGAGACGGCTCGCGGCCTGATCGTCGCGGAACCGCGAGCTCGCCAATGCCAGATCGCGCTCGGCCTTTTCCTTGTCGCCTCGAGCCCGATCGATCAGCCGGCGATAGCGCTCGGGTGGCTCATCGCGGATTCCGCGGATCACCAGGGCCGCCAGTCGCTGACGCGCCGACGTCACCGCAGCGCGGAGCGCGGCGACATCCGGGTCCTCAGTCGCGTTCGCGGCTCGACGCCTGGCCGCCATTTCATCCAGCACAATGCCCCGAGATTGAATGAGAGCGTTCCACGCGCGGGAGGACGTGCCATCGTCCTCTGCATGCGCGGCGGCGATGCTGAGCATGACGTCACGCGTGACACCGGCGGACGATGCATATGCCATCGCCTGGCGCTCTGGCAGCGATCGCATCGTCAACCTGATGTGCTCGCGTCTGATGAGGTCGGCGCGCGAGGCGATGTCGAACGCTTCGGCGGTCGCGCCGGCGCGTTCCCGAAGCACCGATAGACCGGCCAGTGTGTCGGCGACATCAGGATGGGCCGGCCCCAGCTGCCGCTCTTGGATAGCCAGTGCGCGTCTCTCCAGCAGGGTGGCCTGCTGGTCGTTGCCACTTCGCGCATCGAGCGCAGCCAGACGGAGCAGCGCCGTCGAGATCTTTGGATGATCAGGCCCGAGGGATCTCTCCATGATGTTCAGCGCTTGCGTGTACAGGACTCTGGCCCGGCCTGGCTCACCTGCATGCGTAAGGACATCCGCAAGGTTGGTCGCGGCCGCAGCAACCTCGGGATGATCCGGGCCGTGGGCGGCCTCCTGTGCCACGAGCGCGCGCTCAAACAGGGGCTGTGTCCGTGTGTAATCGGCGGCGCTCGCGAGCACGGCTGCAAGGTTGGTCAGGCTTTCGGTGGCGCGCGGATCAGCGAGCCCTCCCTGTGCTTCGCGAATCGCGACCGTCCGCTCGAACAGCGGCGCATCGTCTCCGCCATAACCTGAGACTGGAAACAGATCCGGGATGAACCACGAGGCTCGGCTCAGATCGGGATCGGGCGGCCGCCGCACCTGCTCGTTGATGTGGGTGGCTCGTTCGAACGCCTGCATGGCCTCTCCGTACGCACCCTGCGCTGCCAGGGCGCCGGCCAATGTGTGCAGAGCGTCCGCAACGTCGGGGTGCGCCGGCCCGAAGGCTCGCTCGGCAATCGACAACGATCGTTCGGCGAGCGTTCGTGCTGCGGCGTAGTCGCCGAGATCGCGCCGGTCCAGCGCCAGGTTCCGAAGAGGGACCGTGAGTCGCGCATCGGCAGGCCCGTAAAGAGTTTCAGCCTGAACGACGAGCCGGTCATTCAGCCGCGCGGAGGCAGCGTAGTCCCCAAGAACTTCGCTGAGAACGACGGCCTGCCGCAGCAGGATGTCGAAGACGAGCGGGTGATTCGGGCCGAATGCTTGTTCACCTCCGGTCGTGGCACGCTCGAAGTACCGCCGCGCGCCGGTCTCATCACCGATCTCCGCGTAGAAGAGCGCCACTCTGAACAGCGTCCCAATCGTTTCGATGTGGGTGGCTCCATAGTTCGACTCGCGAATCGCCAGTACGCGCTCGAGCACCACTTTGGCACCCGCGTCGTCGCGCAGTGTCATCAGCACGCCGGCCAGGCTTCCGAGCGTTGAAGCTACCGACAGATGGTTGGGACCAAGCGCTTTCTCGCGAATCGCGACCGCGCGCTCGAGGAGCGGCTGCGCGGCTGCCGGATCGCCGGCCAGCGTTTTCTGAACAGCCAGACTCGTCAGACTCGTGGCGACGTCCGGATGCCAGGGCCCGAGCGCCTTCTCCCTGATCGTGAGCGAACGCCCGGCGAGGCTCGCCTTCTCTGCAACCGGCACGTTCGACGACAAACGAACGGCGCGCCCCAGCAGGTCGAGCACCTCGGCCACCTCGAGTGCGTCGGGGCCAAGCACCTCCTCAACTTTCGCCAGCAACAGGCGCGACACGCGTTCGGCCTCGATCCCACGGCCGCGGTTGAGCAGATCCGTGATGTCCACCAACGATTCGACAAAACCGGGCAGCCGCGAGGCGCGTCGGGACTGCTGCTCGGTCGATACAACCTGGCTGCGGAGCGTCGGCGCAACCCCCACGAGGAGACACGTCAGAGCAACGATGAGGGAAACAATTCGGCTTACCAATCGAGTCTCGCGCCAAGCTGAATCTCGCGCGGCGGACGGGTGCTGGTCACCCTGCCGAACCCTGGCGAGAATTCCGTGCAGCTCGTTGCCCCGACGCATTCAGTGTCTACGTCCAGGAACTGGGCCTGGTTGAACGCGTTTATCACGTCCACCCTGAATTGGAGGCGCTTCGCCCCGGCGACAGGCACGGTTTTCGACAGAGCGAAATCCCATTGGTGCCGGCCCGGAAGACGGATTGCGGCAACCGGCGCTCCGCCGTAAGCGCCCTCGGCTGGCGGAACAAACGCCGCGGGGTCAAACCAGAGGAGGCCGTCCTGGTCGCCGGCCGCGGGAGCGCCGACCTGATCGGGACGGAGATAGCTGGGAAAATTCGTTCCGTCGTAATTGAAACTCACCGCCTGGAGCCGGGCTGCGGGGCCCGATTCGATCCAGGTCACGCCTGCCAGCTGCCACCCTCCCAGGAGCGCTCCTCGCCAGCCGGTTGTTCCTGTTCGAACGAAGGGGAGTTCGTAGACATACGACACATTGAAGATGTGGGTGCGATCTGTGGTGGCCGCATCGAACTCGGAGCCTGGGTCGAGCGGATTCTGGGGATCGTCGACACCACCGAAATCGTACGAGGCGTCCGCCTCGTTGCGGCTGAGCGTGTAGTTGACGTTCACGAACCCCGCGCGACCGGTCCCCTGGCGAAAACCAACCACGAGCCCGCGATACCTGCTTCTCGCCGTCGTCTCCTGCATGAAGATTTCGCTGTAGCCCGGATAGGGTCGCACCGTATTCAGCCGATCTCCGTGGCCGGCGAGATCCGCAGGCTGTGGCTGGTTGATGTTCACGTATCGAAGCAGGTGGTCCCCTCGTCCGCCGACGTAGCCGACGTCGACTACGGCATTCGAGTACAAACGCCTCTGCACCCCGATGTTCCAGTGCTGCCATCGCGGTGCAATGAACTGGTCGCCGATGCCCAGCGCAGATGCCACGTTGATCGTGGATGCCTGCACGACCGAACCTCTGGCAGGGTCCGAGAGCGGTGCGTTGTTGATCGTCACGCTTGTCCGGAACGGGTTGAGTTGCGGCTCCTGCATGATGTAGGCGAAGCGTTCAATGGGCGTCTGGTCGAAGTACATGCCGTAGCCAGCGCGAACGACCATTCGGTCTGTTCCGCCCGGACCCCACGCGGCGCCGAACCGTGGCTGAAGATTGTTCGTGTCTGTGCGATAGAGTGCCCGGCCATAGGGCGAGTTCTTCCCGGCGATGCGGATTCCGTTGAAGAGATTCCCCGTCCCGTCAACAAGCTGGTCGCCGGACGGATCTGCGAATGCAGACGCCTGCGTCGCATCGTAAGCCTGCGGGGAAAACGCAAAGAGCCTGTTCCCGTCCTCAGTGATGGCTGGATAGAGTGCGTATCGCAATCCGAGATCGAGTGTGAGGCTCGGATGGATTCGCCAGGTGTCCTGGGCGTAGAGTTCGTATCGGGTGGACCGCAGACGGCTGACCGTGTCGGTGTCGGCTTCGAAATAAAACCTGGCCGCATTGCCGCGGGCGAAGTTCTGAAAGGCCGTAAATCCGCCACCGGGCACGAACACAAACGAGCCCTGCGTGGGGATGAATTCCTGCATCACGTCCGAGGTCGAACGTTCGATCCCCACCAACCCGCCAGCCTTCAGCGAGTGGGCGTCGTGCGTGATGGTGAGCGCTGAACTCAACGTGTGGGCGAGAATGCGTCGTGGAAACCCCGACTGCTCCTGAATCGGAAGAACTCCGAAGTTGACATTCGGCACGACGTCTCCGGTGTTCTCTGGAAAGATCTCCGGTATCTGAATTCCCAGGCTCGCCCGTGTATGCGATGGGCCCTCGCGCCGCTGCCGGTGGCTCGATGCCTGATAGGACAGCTCGTACAGCACGCGTCCGCCTCCGCGGCGGGTCTCCACGATCCCGAGCTGGCCAATGCGGGACTGCCGGCCTGGTTGAAGCTGCGGACCTGTCAGGTGTTCGCCGACCGACGCAACACGATCGTGAAGATAGCGGCCCGTCACCGACCAGGAGCCGTTGAGGTAGTGATCCACTCGCGCGAGCTCCTGCCGCGTATCGAGCTCGTTCGTGTAGTCGATGCGGTATCGATTGGTTCCAGGCACGTTCGGCGCCGGCCAGAGGCTGAGCAGGGCGAGCGCGTTAGGATCGCGTGCCTCTGGCGGGACGTAGTTCCGGTTGCCGGGGTCGGTCAGCCACGCCGGGTCCGGTACCGGCCCCTCGACCGATGTCCGATCGCGACTGCTGCGCCGCCATTCTTCCGAGAAGAAGAAGAACAGCCTCTTGCGCGCGGGGAGGGCCGGTCCCCCCAGCGTGTACCCGAAGTTGTTGTAGCGGAGCCGCGGGGGCTTGCTGTTGATCTCCGGGTCCGGATCCATTTTGCGAAAGAACGTATTCGCGTTCAGCGCGTCGTTCCGCAGAAACTCATACGCGCTCCCCGAAAAGCGATTCGCTCCCGACTTCGTCACCGCGTTGACGACACCACCTCCGTTCCGCGCGAACTCGGCGGCGTGGCTGCTGGTCATGACGTTGATTTCTTCGAGCGCTTCAAGCGACGGTGTGGTGACCGACGTGTAGTTGTTCCAGCTGCTGACGTTGTTGGCTCCATCAAGCAGCCAATTGTTGGCGCTGCGGCGAGCACCATTGAACGAGATATTCAGATTGCCCTGGTCGCAAAAGCACGTGTCCTCACGGAGATCGCTGGAGGCGCCAGGAACCAGCGTCGCGAACTGAACCAGGGTCCGCGTACGCGAGGGCAGTTCCCGGATCGCCTGCTGCGGAATCAGCGTCTGAACCGCGCTGGAGCGCTGGACAAGCGGCTCCGTGACCGCTCTCACGGTCACTGTCTCGACGGCACCGACGTTCATGGTGACGCTGAGGTCCCGCCGATCGTTGACGTGCATGGACACTCCGGTGAGGGTGTAGAGCCGGAAGTTCGGAAATCGGAAGTTGACCTGGTAATTTCCGACAGGCAGCACGACGCGATACTGGCCCACACTGTTGGTGACCGTCTCGCGTGTCTGCCCGGTGTCCGTGCTGATGGCGGTGATCTGCACTCCAGGAAGCACTCCGCCGGTGTTGTCCCGAACAGTGCCAGCAATCGTTCCGGTTGTCTCCTGCGCCCGCACTGCGCCTGCGAACGGCATCAACGCCGTCATCAGCCAGACGATCGCGGTCACGGTGACGGCTCGTCGTCGATCCGGTGGGGTCATTGCGACTTCAGCCTCGCGATGTGGTCCAGCAGCTGGTTCGCCTCCGCGCGGCGCGGTCCCTGCAGTGCAACGACTTCCTGCAACTGACGTTGTGCAGCGGCGACGTCCTGCCGCTGCAGCAGGGCCTTTGCCAGATAGAGATGTGATTCCTCGAGATACGGCGAGTCGCCGACGGCAACCGCCGCGCGCAGTGAATCGATCGCGCTGTCGGCGTCGCCGGTGATCAGCTGGGAGACGCCGAGGAAGAACTGAATGTGAGCGGCGGCCGGATCGAGCCCGGCCGCTTGCTCGAGGTCGGGGATCGCCGATCGGTAATCGCCCTGCCGATACCGTTCCATGCCCTGCTGGAAGCGTGCGGTGGCGGCGTCCGGGACGCTCCTGAATGTGCCCGGCTCGTAGGGAGCCGGTTCGGCCCGCGCGAGCTGTTCGAGCGAAAGCGGTCTTGACTCGCTTCGTTCGGCGCCTTCGCGACCGGGCAATGTCTGTGTTGGCGCCGCTGCGTCAGACGGCGAAGATCGGGTTGCCACCCTCGACGACGCTGGCAGCGGGGAGGACTGCCTCCATATCATGGCGGTGGCCGCCACCAGCAGCGCGGCGGCAATGCCGGCCGCCGCGATCGGCCACGTCCGAAGCGGTTTCCGTGCAGCCACGTGGACCGCAGGGCGCTGGCGCAGTTCCCGTGTGACGGCTTCGAGCGTCTGTAATTCGTCAAAGCATCGCTGGCACTCGAAATAGTGCCGTTCGAACGCTTCGCGATCCTCCTCGTTGAGCTCGTCCCGCAGGTACCGCTCGATGGTCGCCTCCGCCGCGATCAGGTCGCACGTCATGCCTTCTCTATTTGAGGATGTGGTATCGGCGGTCATATTCGTGACAGCCTTCTTACGTGCTCGGCGACCTGCCGGAGCGCGCGCGACTTTCGCGCCCGGACAACCTCAGGTGAAAGGCCCAGCCGCGCCGCGATCTCCCCAGGTTTCAGGTCGTCCACGAGAGTCATCAGCAGAATCGTCCGTGACGTCTTTTCCAGGTCGTTAAGGGCCTGCTTCACAAGCGCGTCGCGCTCGGCGTCCTCGACCAAATCCGGCATGTGTTGAGCCAGCACATCATCGTCGAGCGGGTGCTCGACGGGTAGGCGCGTGCGGCTCCTCAGGTGGTTGTTGATCAGGTTCCGCGCGGTGCCGTAGACGAAACCGGACAAGCGCTCGGCTTCGCGCAGCTGCCCCTGACGCAGTGCGCGTATGACGGTGAACAGCACATCCTGCGTGATATCCCGCGCTGCTTCGGCGTCGCGCAGCCGTGTGCGCGCCATCACCGCGATTCGAGCAGAGAAGAGGTGAACAAGTTCTTCTTCTGCCGATCGGTCGCAGGCGCGAATGCGCTCGGCGAGCAGCCGCTGCTGTTCAGGCGTGAGAAGAACCTGCATGCGAGGGGGCGTTTCGGCCGGGACCAGGGATAACACCTTTTCCTCGGGGTGCCGCGCATTGTACGACCGTACATCGACCGGCGCCGGTCGTAATCGTCTCCTCCGCTAACGGCTGGGCCCCGCCTTGCCGGCGCAATGTGTATGCATTCGCGCGTCACGTTCTGCCCGTGTCAGCCACCTAGGTGATCGAGGGAGACGGTGGACAGGCCGAAGACCCTTCGGCGTGTGTCCAAACGGTAGTCAAACGAAAGAGGAGGGGTGGCAGATGTTCCGTCCGATGCACGTTCTCTGTCTGGTCGGCGCGATGAGCGGCGCCGCGTGTTCACAGGTGTCCCCCGCGGCGCCAACGGCGGGAGGCACACCGGCGGAGGCGACTCTCGAGGGACGAGCACCTTCGGCCCCGTCAGGTTTCTACACGATGACCTTTCTGCATTCGGGCCAGCCAGTCACCACCCTGCCAGCCGGGCCTACAGGCTCCAACGTGCTCGTGAAGGTTCACGTTGAAGACGTGAATCACCAGCCGGCACAGAGCGGCTCCGTGCTCTTCGAGGTGTGCAAGTACAAGAGCACCGGCAAGGGAGCACCGAGCGCTGCGTGTGCCGACGGGACGGCGAGATGGAGCAGGTTGGTGGATGTCGGGCTCAACTCGAATGGTGACACTTTTTCAGGCGTAGACTTCGTGCTCAATCCGTGCACGATGGGGTGGCGTGCGACGTACCGTAGAAGTCAGACGATTGCTCCGGCAACCATGGGGCCCGTCGACTTCATCTGGACGTAGCAGAAGCGCAGCGTGCGGATGGTCGCGAGCGGCTGGCGTTTCAAGTCGCGAGTGCACGAGAAGGGTTGAGAGAGCCAGGGCCGACCGTCAGGTCGGCCTTTTTCTTGGTGCCGACACGGGGCCCTCTCAGTGCGGCTCGACCTTATGCCCATTTCCAGAAGATCAGTTGACAGATTCGGCGCTCTCGTGCAGGATCACGCCCAATTTAACAAGTTTTACAACTTGTTTACATACCGGGCGGGATCGGTAATCGCGTTAAGAGACAAAGAGAGGCTCGAATATGCGTGAAGCGCGGAAAGCCCTATTGATCGCAGCCTTCGCGTGGCTGCTCCCCTCGATAGCATCTGCTCAGGCGACGCTGACGGGTACCGTCAGGGACAACACCGGCGCAATCCTTCCCGGTGTCACCGTCGAGGCATCAAGTCCTGCCCTGACAGAGAAAGTCAGATCCGTCGTCACCGACAACGCCGGCGTGTACCGAATCATCGAACTCAATCCAGGTGTGTATACGTTGTCCTTCAGCCTTCCAGGCTTTACCACTGTCAGGCGCGAAGGCATTCAGCTCGGAGGCACGCAGGTCGCCACGATTCCGATCGAACTCCGCGTCGGGGCGATCCAGGAAACCGTGACCGTGATCGGCGAGACGCCGGTCGTCGACGTCCAGAGCGTCAAGCGCGAGACCGTGCTCGACGCGGAAGTGATTGAAAGCGTGCCCGGGGCCCGCACGGTCGGCACCCTTCTCAATGCCACGCCTGGATTGACCGTGGACGGCAACGGTGCCCTGGCGACGCCGACGATGACGTTCTTCAGCGCGCGCGGCGGGCAGACCAACGAAGGCCGCATGACGGTGAACGGGTTGACGGTCGCCGCAGCATTCAACGGCGGCGGCGTGTCGTCGTACATCCTCGACACGGTGAACGCCGACGAAACCTCGGTCGTCGTATCCGGCGGTATGGGCGAATCGGATACCGGCGGTCCGGTGATGAACATTGTCCCGCGCGCGGGCGGCAACAGCTTCCGCGGCCAGGTCTTCAGCAGCTACGTCAACGACCGGATGAGAGGCGACAACCTCACCGGTGCATTGAAGGCGCCGCCGATCAGCATCACGGAAACACCCGGCATCATCAACGCCTACGATGCCAGCTTCACGTACAGCGGTCCGATCAAGCGGGACCGGCTGTGGTTCCTTGGCAGCTATCGCAGGCTGAACACGCAGACGGCCGTCGAAGGCGTTGTCGCCAACGCCAACGCGGGCGACCTGTCCCGGTGGGATTGGACGAGGGACGACAGCCTCCCGGCGCGCCAGTCGCAGGGCCGGGCGATGTACCAGATGCGCGCCACGGCACAGCTGACCGAGAAGAACCGCATCAGCTTTTCCCATGAGTACCAGACGCGCTGCGAGGGCGCGCCACTGGCAAGGGACTCGAACGCTGGCTGCCAGTCTCGCGGAGCGAACTGGATCGCCACGAACGCGAGCACCACGACGTCGCCCGAAGCCTCGACTGCCTATATCGACTTCCCGTACTACCTGACGCAGGTGCTGTGGACGAACCCGCTCACGAACAGGATCCTGATCGAGGCCGGGTACAGCCGGCTTTCGTACGATCACGCGGGAGGCCCGGGTCAGCTGGCGCCGGACGGCATTTTCGACATCGGCGTGACGGAGCAGTCGGCCACGGCCAACGCCGCGGTCGGCTACACCAACCCCGTTCCGCGCACCAACTACGCGTATCGTGCGCTGTCGCAGTATGCGGCCAACTGGAGCAATCCGAACCACTGGCGCGCGTCCATGTCGTACGTGACCGGCTCGCACAACATGAAGGTCGGGTATCAGGGGTCGTTCCTCGTCAACAACACGAACCGGGTGCGGAACGACACCTTGATGTCGTATCGCTTCAACCAGGGCCGCCCGAACCAGTTCACGATGACCATCCCGGAATGGCGGACCGCCGATCGGACCTCGGTCGCGGCGTTCTTCGTTCAGGACACCTGGACCCGAGGCCGGATGACGCTGCAGGGTGCGCTCCGCTACGATCGCGCATCGAGCTACAGCCCCGGTGGAGCGGAGTTCAATGGAACGCCCGTCTCATCGCGGATCAACCAGCCGATTGGGTTCGAGCGAACCGTGAGCGTGGATGCCTTCAATGACATCACGCCCCGTTTCGGCCTCGCCTACGACCTGTTCGGCAACGGCAGGACCGCGATCAAGTTCAACATGGGGCATTATCTCGACGCCGCCACCAACGACAGCGCCTACACCAGGAACAACCCCGCGAACCGTATTGTCAGCACGGTCAGCCGGGGCTGGACCGATAGCAACAACAACAAGGTCGTGGATTGCAATCTCCTGAACTTCGCGGCTCAGGGGCCGACGGTGGCCGGCGCGAACAATGCGCCCGATGTCTGCAACGCGCTCACGGGCAACGACCTCAACTTCGCCGGAGACTCGACCACCCTGACGCGTGTCAACCCGGATACGCTCAAGGGCTGGGGCGTCCGCGAGAACGACTGGCAGTGGGGCGTCACGGTCCAGCAGGAGGTGCTGCCGCGCCTGTCCGTCGAGGTCGGGTATGCACGTCGCTGGTTCCAGGGCGTCACGGTGACCGACAACCAGAACCGTTCGCCTGACCAGTACACGAGCTATACGGTCACCGCGCCGACCGACGCTCGTCTGCCCGGCGGCGGCGGTTATCCGATCACCATCTACCAGGCGTCCGACGCCGCGCTGGGGCTGGCTGCGTCGAACTACATTTCGTTCCAGACCGATTTCGGTCCGGAGGAGACCAACTACTGGCACGGTGTCGACGTCACGTTGAACGCCCGCACCAGCTGGGGGCTGACCTTCTCGGGGGGAACGAGCACGGGACGATCGGTCAACGACGATTGCGCGACAAGGGTGAAGATTGACAGCCCGGATCCGCGCAACTGCCACGACGCGGATCCGTTCCAGACGACGTTCCGCGGCCTTGCGTCCTACACGGTCCCGTGGGTCGGCGTGAGGGTTAGCGCTACCGTGCGATCCCAGCCGGAGGTCGAGCTGACCGCCAACTGGAACCTGCCGAACTCTTCAACGTCAGCGGCGTGCGCGTCGAATCCGGCGCAGTGCGTCACTGTGCAGAGCCTGCTCGGCCGCGTACCGAGCGGCGCGAACGCCACCGGGACGACAACGATCGCGCTGACCGATACCGATCACCGGCTGTTCACTGGCGAGCGCCGGACGCAGGTTGACATGCGGTTCGCCAAGATCCTCCACTTCGGCAACACCCGGGCGGACCTCGGCGTGGACGTGTGGAACCTGTTCAATACCAATTACGGCACGACCTTTGAGGGCACCTATCAGTACAGCATCGGCAACGCGGCGCAGGGCAGCACGTGGAACATTCCAACGGCGATTTACCCGCCGCGATACGCCCGTGTGAACATCACGTTCGGCTTCTGATTCACGGCGGCCGGTGACCTGTGGGTCTCCGGCCGCGAACATCGCACTCGTCCGGCACGAGTCCCACGCAGCTCATGCCGGACTGGGCCTGTGTTCCGCGTCGCCCGCGCGGAACCGGGCCTTTCTCGGGCCTAAGGCCCAAGGCCCAAGAAAGAACGAAGCCCTGCGTGAGCCTTCAGCACACTTTACAATCCAGCATGCGGAGTACGGGGCTGAATGGCGCCCTCGCAGTCATCGCCCTCGCTGCCGTCGCCGCGACATGCTCGGGGACGACGGAAAAGGCCGGCACGACCGCGCCGCGCGCCATCACGTTCAACCGCGACATCGCTCCGATCCTGTTCGACAACTGCGCAAGCTGCCATCGGCCCATCGATAACGCGCCAAAGCCCGTGGCGACAGCCGGTTCGCCGGATGATCCGATCTGCGTGGCTGGCGCGCCGTTCAGCGTGCTCGACTACGACGCGGTTCGCCGCCACGCGCGGGCGATCTCCTCGGCCGTGCAGCGCCGCGCGATGCCGCCGTGGCTGCCCGAGCCCGGACACGGTGCCTTCGCCGGCGAACGCCGGCTGAGCGACGATCAGATCGCGCTGATCGCGAAGTGGGTCGACAGCGGGTCGCCGGAGGGCAATCCGGCCGACCGGCCGGCACCGCCGACGTTCTCCAGCGGATGGCAGCTTGGCACGCCTGATCTCGTGCTCACGCTGCCGGAACCGTACGTGCTGCAGCCGGGGAGCCGCGACGTGTTCCGCAACTTCGTCATTCCGGTGCCGATCAACACCCCGCGGTACGTGCGCGCCGTCGAGTTCCGTGCCGATCGCCCGCAGGTGTTGCACCACGCGGATCTGGCGACCGATCTCGGACGTGTATCGCGCGCCCTCGATCGTGCCGAACCGGGTCCCGGCTTCGCGACCATGGACGGTGCTCAGGTACAAAACGTCTATGGCTGGTCACCAGGCAAGGTGCCGGTGATGGAGGCGGCCGACAACGCGTGGACGCTCAATCCCGGCACCGACTTCGTCCTGCTGCTGCACATGATCGCGGGTGCCGCGAACGAAACGGTGCAGCCGTCGATCGGCCTGTTCTTCTCCGATACGCCGCCGACGCGCACGCCGATCAGCGTGAAACTCGAGGCGCATGGAATCGCCATTCCCGCCGGGGAATCGACCTACGTTGTTGAGGACAGTTACGTGCTCCCCGTCGATGTCGACGCGGTGAGCATTTATCCGCATGCGCACTATCTTGGGAAGGAGATGCGCGGGACGGCGACCCTTCCCGACGGTTCGCAGAAGGATCTGCTGTGGATTCGGAAGTGGGACTTTCGCTGGCAGGATCGCTACCGGTATCGAGCGCCGGTGTTTCTCCCGCGCGGGACACGGCTGTCGATGCGGTTCACGTACGACAACTCGGCGGCCAATCCGAACAACCGTAGCCGCCCACCGCGGCTGGTGCGATCGGGACCGCGCTCGACCGACGAGATGGGCCACCTGTGGATCGAAGTCGTACCGCGCCGCAGGGAGGACGCGGCGATTCTCAACTCCGATTTCATCCGTCGCTCGATGCTCGCCGCCGTCGCGTCGGCGGAGCTGGACGTCCAGCTGGAGCCGAAGCTCGCCGCGGCGCACAACAGCCTGGCGACGCGGTACCTTCAGGTGGGACGGGTCGCCGACGCGCAGGTGCGGCTCGAAGAGGCGGTACGCCTCGACCCGCGCGACGCGGAGGCACAAAGCAACCTCGGTACTGTGCTGCAGCGGCAGGGGTACCTCAACAAAGGCCTGGAGCATCTGCGCACGGCCGTGCAGCTGAAGCCGAAGGACGACGCGGTACGCTTCAACCTTGGGGCTGGTCTGCTCGTGTCGGCGCAGCCCGACGCAGCGATTCGCGAGTTCAAGGCGGCGGTTGCGCTCAATCCGGAGAATGCGGACGCGCACTTCAACCTCGGGGTCATCCTCGGGCCGCGCAAGCAACTGGACGAGGCGATTGCGCACCTGCGCCGCGTCGTCGAGATCAACCCGCTTCACGCCGACGCCTATCAGAATCTGGCTCTCGCCTACGCGTTGCAGAGGCGAATCGACGAAGCGACTGCCGCAGCGCAGACAGCCGTGCGCCTGAAGCCCGATTCAGCCGCGGCGCAACAGCTGTTGCAGCGCCTGCTCGCCGTACGCAATAACTGAAGCTCGAAGAGCCGGAACTGGAGATCAACCATGCGACTTGCCACATGCGCCGTCCTCGTCCTGTGCTCACTCGTTTCCGTCGTCGGGGTGTCGGCCGGGCAGGCTCCGGCTGCGCCACCCCAGCGGGGCATTGTCAACGTGACCGGGCAGCTCTATCGCGCCCAGAACAACAACCACTACACAGTGTTCCTGGTGACGCCGGAAGGCGTGATCATGAGCGATCCGATCAACCGCGACTTTGCGCGCTGGCTCAAGGGGGAGATCGCCGAACGGTTCAAGGTGCCGGTGCGCTACGTTCTTTACACGCACCGGGATTGGGACCATGCGTCTGGCGGCGTCGTCTTCGCGGACACCGCGGAGTTCATCGGCCACCGGAACATGCTGACGGCGCTGGCGCCGCCGGCCGGCAACCCGCCCTTGCCAGCCGATGCGGTAAAGCTCGACGTCAATCGCAACAGCCTCGTCGAGCGAAGCGAGGCAGCCGGTGCGTACAGCGACCGTTTCGCGATGTTCGACTACAACCTGGACGAGGTCCTCAGCGGCGCCGAGATCGCGCGTGGCTCAGTTGTTGACGTGTATCCGCCGACCGTGACCTACACCGATCGACACACCATCACGCTGGGCGGGAAGCGCGTGACCATGACCTATCTCGGTGTCGCACATGCCGACGACAGTTCGGTGCTGCATTTCCCCGATGAACGCGCCGTCTTCAGCGCCGATATCCTGCAGGTGAAGCGGCTTCCCGGCGGCCTCGCGCCGACCGTCGGGGCATGGATCGACGCGTTGTCGATCATCAACGCGCTCGACTTCGAGCATGCGCTCACCGGCCACGCCTTGTCGGGCACGAAGAAGGACGCGATGCAGTCGCAGCAGTATCTGCTGGACATCGCCAAGGGCGTCGCCGCCGGCATCGCCGCCGGCCGCAGCCTGACCGAGATCCAGAAGACGCTGACACTCGACGCCTACAAGGGGTTCGAGCGCTGGGACACGACCCGCGAGGCGCACATCGCCGCCGTCTACGCGACGATCGGCGGTTCGCGCCCGGCCTCGTCATCCGCTACGCGATAGGCGGCAACCGAACCGACGACGTGGCCCTCGTTCTCTGGATTCTTGCCGTCATCCTGGTGATCGTCGGCCTCGTCGGCATCGTGCTGCCGGCGCTGCCCGGAACCATTCTGATCCTGGCCGGCCTCGTCCTGGCCGCATGGGCAGACGATTTCGCCCGCGTCGGGCCTGGAATGCTCGTCCTGATCGGCGTGATTGGCGTCGCGAGTTACGGCGTCGATTTCGTCGCCGCGGCGGTTGGCGCGAAACACATCGGAGCGAGCAAGCGCGCGATGGTGGGGGCTGGGCTTGGTACGCTGGCCGGCCTGTTCTTCGGCATCGTCGGAGTCATCGTCGGCCCACTGGTGGGCGCGGTGATTGGCGAATTGACGCAGCACCGGGACTGGAAGCGTGCTGGAAGGGCGGGCCTGGCCGCCTGGATTGGATTTGCGATCGGCACCGCGGTGAAGGTCGCGATGGCCTTCGCCATGGTGGGCCTCTTCGCTGCGGCCTACCTGTTCTGAGTGTCCTGGCGCTTGTGATCGTCGGCCCCGCGTGTCAGATGAGCGCAGATCATTGTCGCGCTCGCGCCGGACTTCAGTGTTGTGAACACGCACACACGAACCCACTGTTCAGTTTGGTTCGCGGCTGTCACTGAAGGTGAGTGTTCGACCGCGAGCATCACCGTGCAGTATCGACCAGACTGTGCTGGCAGGAGGCCCACTTTTTGAGTACCGTGGGCGTCTTCCGAAAGGCGGTCTTCGCCCGTATCCTCAATGGCGACCTTCGAGGAGCTGTACCGTCAACACGTCCAGGCCGTGTTCCGATTCGCCCTTAGCGTCGCGGGGAAGCGTGAGGTGGCCGAAGATCTGACCTCGGAGGCGTTCCTCGCGCTGCATCGAAACTTCGCCGCGATCGACCAGTCCCAGCTGCCGGGATGGCTGCTGACCGTGGTCCGAAACCGTGCCCGTGACTGGTGGCGGCGCCAGATGGTGGAGCGACGCTATGCCGAACACTTTGCGGCCGCATCCGAGCCGGAAGCGCCTCCCGTGGAGCGTTGGTTGCTCGACAGCGCCGACCTCAAACAGGTGCATCGAGTGTGCCTGGTGCTGCGGTACGTGCACGGGATGACGCGGTCCGAGATTGCGGCTCGCACTGGGCTGACCGAAATGCAGGTCAAGGGTCACCTGCAGTACGCCCTGACGTTGCTGCGCAAGGCGCACGGAGTTCAAGAGGCGTGACGACCGATCGACACCACTGGGATCGCGAGGAGCGCGAGGGGCTCGCCGGCCTCGAAGCGCAGCTCGACGCGATGCAGCGCCGGCACCGCAACGATCCGCCGATCGAACTGCTGCGCGCGGCACAGGCCGATGCCCTGCCGTCCGACCTTCAGGCAGCCGTATCGGAACACATCTCCGCGAGCGCGATGAGTCGAACACTTGCGGACGGAGTGGGCGATGACGCGCCGTCACTGAGTGCCGACGAGCAGCACCGGTTGCTTGCGCGGATCATGAAAGAGGCCGGCAAGGAACACGCGCCTTCGGGCGCGTGGGGGTGGCTTCGCCCCGTTCTCCTCGGATCGGGGATCGTCGCGGCCGCGTCGCTGGCCTGGACCCTCTCGACAAAAACCGGGCCCGTTGAACGGGGTGGTCCGCCCGAGACTCAGATCGTCGCGGCGCAGCCGCCTGCCGTCCCGGCGTTTCTGCTGCCCTTCGAGAAACCGGACGTCCGGCTGGGAGTCAGCTCGCTCACCTGGCGCGGGTCGGCCGCGACCAACGCCAGCAGCAACCAGCTGCTTGCCGATCTCAAACCCGGACTCGACGCGTACCGCCAGAGCGACTATGCCGCAGCAAACCGCGAGCTGACCGTGCTGGCGACCCGCTACCCGGGCGCGGTTGAAATCCCGTTCTATCAGGGAATCTCGAGGTTGTTTCTCGGTGATGTGCCCGGCGCGATTGCCGCACTCGATGCGGCTGAACGCATCGGCGATGCGACGTTCGCTGCCGATATCTCGTGGTATCGTGCCGTCGCTGAACAGCGGTCCGGCAACATGGCTGGCGCTCGCGCACGGCTCGAGTCGATCTGCACTGCCGGCGGCGCGAACGCGACGCGTGCCTGCACGGCCGTCGAGCAGATCGCGAAAGTAACGGCGAACCCGCACTAACGAGTCGAGATGCGATTCTGGGGACGCGCACTACCGGCGCTCTGTTGTGCACTGCTGGTCGCGATCCGCCCGGGCATTGAAGCCTCCCCGCAGCAGCCCCCGCCGCAGCCGCTCGTCGCCGCGAACGCGTCGGTTGACGAGCTGCTCGCCACGGCCGACAAGCTTCTCAGCGAGATCAAAGGCAACATCGCATTCCCGATCTACGAACGCGCGCTCGAGCGCGCCATGCAGCTGTCGTTCGATCTGCCGGAGGCCAGGGCGCGTTACGGAATGGCCCGCGTCCTCTACTATCGAGCGGATTACGCCCGTGCGCGCGAGCAGGCACTGAAGGCCGCCGGGATTCACGAGCGGCTGGGGAATCGCACCGAGTTCGGCCGCGTGCACAGCTTTCTCAGCGCCATTGAAGAATTGTCCGGGCGCGCCGCCGAGGCACGCGTGCATGCCACGCGTGCGATGGCCGCGTACGAGTCGAGCGACGATCCCGCCGGGAGGGCGCGCGCAATCCTGCAGTTCGTGCGCGTCGCGGACCTGGATGTCGACAGCGAGCGGCCGCTGTATGCACGCGCCATCACCGACGCCCGGGCAGCCGGCGACAGGTCGCTCGAGGGCAGCATCCTGCACAGCCTCGGCGACCACCTCTTCGTGCTGAACCAGTTCGAGGAGGCCCTCGACGCGCTCCAGCGGGCCGAGTCGCTCCTGTTCGGAACGCCCGACTTCCTCGCTCTGGGCACGGTCTACAACAGCATCGGCCGGGTGTACCGCGCGCACGGCCGGCTCGACGAAGCGCTGCGCTTTCAGCTCAAGGCGCTCTCGCTCCACGAGAAAGGCGGCTCGGCGCTGACACTGACGCAGAGCCTCAATGCGGTCGCGGTGGTCTACGAACTGATTGGCGATTGGCAGCGCGCGGCCGGCTACTACTCGCGGGCGCTTGCGCTGTCCGAGAAGTCGAGCTCGCCGCAGGTCCAGGACCTGCTGCGAGCGAACGTCGCCACCATCATGGTCGCGCAAGGAGAATACGCGCGGGCCGCCAGCGCCCTCGAGCAGGTCCTTGCCCGCGGCGCTGACCTCCATCCAGCCCGCCGCCAGGCGATGCTCTCGTACGTCTACTCGAAGATGGACCGCCGGAACGATGCGCTCGAGGCCGCCGCAAAAGCGGTGGCTGTGTGCGCGGGGGAAGAGACCGTCTGCATCAACGCTCTCGGACGACGCGCGGCCGCGCAGGCGGCGCTTGGCAATACCTCGCCGGCGCTCGCCGACCTCAATGCTGCGCTGGCCAGGCTCGAACAGGTCCGCGCGGGGCTGGTGCCGAGCGACTTCTTCAAGCAGGACTTCACCCGCGCCCAGCAGGACATCTACAGTCAGGCCATCGCCCTGCAGGTACAGGAGAAGCGCGAGCGTCAGGCGCTCGAGACCGCCGAGCTCGCCCGGTCGCGCGCCTTTCTCGACCTGCTCGCCAGCCGCGACGTGCAGGTCAAGGATCGCGATCGCCGCGCCATCGCCGCGCTGCGGACGGACGACGTTCAAGAACCCTCGTTCATCGACCTGCAGGCGTCGAACCGGCCGAGCGCATCGGATGTGACGTTCCGCGGCGGCAGCGCCACGCCGGCAACCGTCGTCGCGGTCCGCGACCTCGAGCTGCGCAGCTTCGTCACGGCGAGTCCATCCGCGGCCGGCGATCTGGTGGCCACGGCGGCTCGTCTGCGCTCGACGATGGTCGTGTACTGGGTCGGTGAAGACGAACTCTTCATCTGGGCCGTCTCGCCGGACGGCGGCATCCAGACGCGCCGCGTGCCGGTGCGGCAGGCGCGGCTGCTCGAGCTGATTCGCGAGACGTCGCCGTTCACGGAGAAAAGCGCGAGCCCCGGCGGCGCGATCGTCACGCGGGGTGACGCAGCGGTCCCCGTCGCCGCCACCAGACCGGCGGCCTGGCGCGCCCTCTACGATCTGCTCATTCAGCCGATTCGAGGCGCACTGCCCCGGACGTCAGGCGCGCTGCTGACGATTGTTCCGCAGGGCCCTCTGCTCAATGTCAGCTTCGCGGCGCTGCAGAATGCCCAGGGGCGCTATCTGCTCGAGGACTACGCGCTCCACTACGCACCGGCCGGCGCCGTGCTGCAGTTCACGGCGCCCAAGAAGCGCGCCGACGCGCGCACGGGACCGATGCTGCTCGTCGCCGACCCGGCGGTGCCAACGCTCTCCGGGCTCGATCGCCCGCTGCCGCGGTTGCCGGGCGCGCGCGGCGAGGCCGCACAGATCGCGCGGCTCGTTCCGGCCAGCCGTCTCACCGTGCTCCAGGATGGTGCCGCCACCGAGACGCGGGCACGCGACGCCGCGGTGGGCAAGGCCGTCCTCCACTTCGCCACACACGCCATTGTCCAGGACAAAGACCCGTTTGCCTCGTTCCTGGCGCTTGGACCGTCTGCCGGCAGCAACACCGACGGCCTGCTGACATCGAAGGAAGTGTACGGCCTGGATCTGAACGCCGACCTGGTCGTGCTGAGCGCCTGCCGATCGGCTGGCGGCAATGTGACCGGCGATGGCATCTCGGCGTTCGCGCGCGCGTTCATCTACGCCGGGACCGCATCGCTCGTCGCCAGCCTGTGGGATGTGGCCGACGAGCCGACGAATCGACTTCTGCCGGATTTCTATCGGCGCTGGCTGGCCGGGGAATCAAAAAGCCGCGCGTTGCGCGCGGCCCAGCTGCGCCTGCTGCGCGACCTGCGCGCCGGCCGCGTCCGAATCACGACACCGGCCGGCGAGGTCGCGATTCCGGAGCATCCGGTCTTCTGGGCTGGCTTCGCGCTCTTCGGCGAGCCAGAGTAACGAAAGAAATCGCAGCGCGCTCGTCAAGGGTGAGCGCCTCTCACTGCTCCGTGCCGATGAGCTGTACCGCGTCGATCTGATTCCATCCCTGAACGACGTTGGTGGCCAGGGTCAACTTCACGCGGTTCGTCTTGAACACGGTCTTCGGGAACTCGGCAATCAGGTAGTTCAACTCCTTCGTTGGGTCCGAGCCGCTCCACACGCTGTGGGGCGCGCCCTTGTCGTCGAATACCTCGATTTTGATGACTGCTCCCGAGCCGGACGATTCACGCACGCGTATTGCCGTGGCGTGGACCGGTGTGGCAAAGGTGAGGTCGAGCCATTCGATGCCGGAGTCCGGCGTCCTGGAGCTCCACGCCTGTGCCGTCGTGCTGTATTGCTGCACGTTGGGCTCACCGGTGGCCTGGCTCGCCGCATAGGGCGCATTTCCCTTCACGTCGTTGAATGTCGACGACGCGGTGGCCTGCTTTGCCCACTGGCCCCTGGGATCGTTCTTGATCTCATCCTGCCTGAGCGCCCACTCGATCTGCGCCTTCTTTCGCTCTGCTTCGCGTTCCTCGGCAGTCGGTGGAGCTGGCGGCGCAGCGGCAGCCACAGCGGTCGTCGCGGGAATCGCCACACCAGGTGCGGCCGCTGTCGCGTCCGCTGCGGGTGCAACAGCCGCAGAGGCCGGAGCAGAAGACGGTGCCGAGGCCGGCGCCGCTGCCGTGGTGCTGACCGGCAGGGTTGCGGCGGCTGTGGAAGCGGGTGCGGCATCACCCTTCGAACAGCTCGTGGCCATCGAAGCGATGATCAGCACTGCACTGATCGATGTGAATCGCGATGTGATCCGTGCGACGTTCATGTGATTACCTCGTCACTCAGTAAGTCATCCCCGTCGGCATGTTTGCGAGCAGCGTCGGAAAGTTGAAGAAGTAGTCGCCCGTCTGGCTGCCCAGTTCTTTCGTCAGCTGGTCCACCGGACTGAGCTTCACCTGCACGTACCAGAACTCGTTATAGGGGGTCGGAATGATTCCGGATGTGCCAGGCAGTATCGCGCTCGCAGCTTGTGCGATCGGAAGCCCCAGCATGCCTTTGCACTCCGAGACACGGGCCGGCGCCGGGGAAAACCCGTCCCATTTGTAGACGGCGCACGACATCAAGAGGCTCGAGCCGAGCGCGCCCTCCATGTCGTGGAGCATCGCCGGATTGAACTTCTTGACGTCCCAGGTCTTCACGGACTCGATCGCCGCGCGGGCGCCGGGATGCTGCATCACCAGCCGCACCCATTCGATGCTGGCGCCCGCACCGCTGTTCACCGCGAACAGCTGGTGTTCCTTTGCGTTCGCGTCCGATGCCGGGAACGGTCCGGCCATGTGGTACCGGACCTGCGAATTCTTTGGCTTACCTGGGGTCTCGTCTTCCCTGTAAACCAGCTGCGAGTTGTCGTGGTTCATATGCGAGTGCGTGTTGGCCGCGCCCGCCGGGGGCGGATACATGCCCGATCGCACCGTGAACGGCCACTTGTCGGGCCGGCCGAGCTTCGCGCGCACCTCGAACCACGTCGGCGCGCGCATCTTTCCCCACGACGTCTTCACGAGCGGCACGCCCAGCTTGTCGAAGTCGTTGTGCGTCCAGTCGCTGTGGCTGTAGAAGTCCTGGACCATGTGCAGCGAGGCGCCCAGCGTCGAGAGGACCGCAATCTTGCGATGCCCCTCGCTCAGGTCGGCGCGGCGATTGAACGCGTCGAGCGCGACCTGCGTGTTCGCCAGGAGCCGCAGGAACAGGTAATCGAACTTCAGGTTGGTGTCGAGCTTGCCGTTGAGATTGTCGAAGTGCATGAAGATGGCCATCTTCCGCACATTCAGGTTCTCGTTGCGGAATCCGAGGAACGTGGTCATCTTCGAGAACATCGGGCTGTCCTTCGCCCAGCGCTCCACGATCTCGCCGCCCGCCGAGTCGTAGAGCGGTCCGAAGAAGTCCGGGCCGCCGAAGTTCCCGAACTGCAGGATGTTCGTCGCATGCTCGCTGAAGCCGAACTCCCGGCCAACCGCGCCGGTGGCTGCGGAATGCCAGAACGTGTCGAATGCCGAGACGCTGCCCATCTGCAGCGCCACCATCAGAATTGCGACCCAGGCAATCGCGCGAACAAAGCGTCTCCGCATCACGACCGCTCCTTCCACGCGGAATACGCGTGATGGGGACGCGAAGGAATAAGCGGTTCGTCAGGGAGTGCTGATGTCGGCCACGGGGACGATCACCGATGCGTCGACGCTTCCAATCCGCCCGGTCATCAAATTGCCGACAAGACCGATCACGACCGCGGATGCGATCACGCTGGCAAGGTATCCTGCGCTCTTCTCGGCCGGACATTTCATCAGGCGAGGCAGGCCAAGATAGAGGAGATAGAGCGCATAGAGGCTGCCGAGGAGCACGACCACCCCGAGCGCGGGAACGATCTGCAGCACGCCGGCGAGCCACACGGGCGTTGCTGAGTAGACCGCCACTTTGAGCGCCTGGTGGCGGCTTTTCGCAGCGCCGAACGTTGGCGCCAGCGCGTCGATGATGACCGACATCACGACGACACCCACGGCGGCGAATACGAGACTCGCAACGGCCACTCCGATACCGGTGGAGAGTGGCATCCGGTAGGTGCCCAGGATTCCGAGGCGCTGTCCGACAACTGACAGACCGATCAACTGTGCGGCAGCGGCGACGCCGGCAAGCGGCAGCACGTAGCCGGTGATCAACGCCGGCGCCTCGGCACGCTCACCCTCGATCGTCGTCCACTCCGAGACCGGTGACAGGCAAATCGCTTTGGCACGTTCGATCAGGTTCATGTCTCACCTCACTCGCGGCGCGCCGGCTGGAATCGCCGGAATCGAGCCAGGCGTCACGCCGGGATAGAGCCCGAGACCGCCCGAGGCCCACGCGCAGTTCTTCGTCACGGCCAGCATCGAGACGCGCTGACTTCGCATGAGCGCCGGCATGATCGGCGCGAGCTGGTTCATGTAGGTGATCGCCATCTGTTGCTGCGCGGCGACCGCCTGCTGCATCTGCTGCGGTGTCATCGCCTGTCCCGGAGCCAGCGGCGGCATCGCCGGCGTCAAGCCGGCCATGCCCGCGCCGGGAGTGAGAGCAGCAGCGAGCGCAGCGGCGTTTGCCGCGGTCGTCGTCCCCTTCTTCTGCTGCGCCGCGAGTTCCGCCGCGTACGCCGCATTGGTCTTCGCCGCGTACGCCTGAATCGCCGGATCGGTCATCGTCGAGATGAGCTCTTTCTGCAGCGACTCACACGGGAGCGCTTCGTCGCCCGGCTTGATGGCGGCCTGCTGCGCCGCCGCCATCACCATCTGCAGCTTCATCATCTCGGCCTGGCCTGGAGCCACGACCGGCGCCGGCGCGATCGGCGCGCGGGCGTTCTGCGCCAAGGCGGCCGCACTCGTCGCGACGCACAACGCCAGCGCAGCTAGTGTTTTCGGCATCGTTCTCTCCCGCCTCACGGTAGTGATCACCGCGCTCTACTTTTTCTGCAGCGCCTTCTCGACGGCCTGCGCAGCGTTCTGCACCGCTTCGCCGAGCGACTCGTCGTAGGACGGCCCCTGTCCCGGGACGCCGACGAACCCGCCCATGCTGTCCATGGTCATCGCCGTCTGCATCATGTAGGCGGCAGCGCCGGCCGTCGCGTCCATGCCCATGCCCCTGCCGACGCCGCTCAAACCGGCGCCCTGCATGCGATAGAGCCAGGGGTTGCCAAGCATGCCCATGCCGCCCATGTTGTTGAACGCGCCCATGCTCGACATTCGCGAGAGCATCATCGGTCCGGCCATCATGCTCAGATACATGCCGCCGGCGAACTTGGCGATGCCGAGCCCGCTCTTGAGGCTGAAGCCGCTGCCGTCCTTGCCCTTCGTCGTCGTGGAAAGACGCTGCTTCCCGTCAGGCTGCACGAGCTTCACCGCGATCGACGATTCGGTGTTTTCCTTCGGCGCGGTTGCCGCATTCGCCGCCGCACCCGCCGCCGCCCCGGCCAGGCCGCCGCGCCCGCCGACGGCCCCGGTGGCCGCGCCCATCAACCCACCGAGTTTGCTCGGCTTGTTGACCTTGAGCTCGCTCACCTCGGCAAGCAACACGTAGTCCGCGCCAATTTCCTTCGCTCGCGCCTGCACGTCCGCGGGCGTCGTCGCCGGCAGTGGCACGGCCTCGAATTTCGCTTCGGTCAGATCGCTGATCAGTCGCTGACGGAGCGCACGCGTGTCCACGGTCTGCGTTGTCTTGTTCGTGAACTCAGGCACGGCAATGCGCACGACGCCCGGCGTCTTTGGCGACGGCGCCGCCGGAGGCGCCGCCGTCGCCGCGACGAGCTTCGCTTCGTTGGCGTCGCTCAACGCCTTCGACAGCTCGCGGATGTTCATGGCCGCGCTAAGGCCCGATGGGACCTCGAACAGAGCGGCATCGAGCGTCGTCGCCTCGTACTCGGTGACCTCCATCGTCGAGACCATCGGCTTGCCGTCGTCGCCGGTGATGGTGGTCGTATAGGCGATCGGGAATCCCAGCACTTTGGGATCGCCGTTGCTCGTGGCCTGAATCTGGTCCGCGCAGGCATCGGGCGACGGCGGCGGAGCCTGCTCGGGAGTCGATCGCGTGGCGATCGTCGGAGGCGCGTCGATGTACCAGCCGTCGGTTTCGATGCGCTGCTTGGACGTGTCGCAGGCCCCGGCCATCGGCTGCTTGTCGATCATCACTTTCACGCGGCGGGCCTGCTGCCCGAAGGCCGGCCTCCGCTCACCCGTGTCGACGATCGTCGTGGCGACCATGATCACGCCGGGAGGCTTCGGCGGCGCGACGGGAGCCGCGCCCGGCACTGCCGGTGCCGGCATCCCGTCCGGGGAGACCAGGTAGGTGTTGGCCGACCTGCTGATCTGTATGGTGCGCTTCTGATCCGGCTGCTTCAGCAGAATCATGTCCTGGAACTCGAAGCGCTCGCGCCCGCCCTTGATGAAGGTCACGCTTTCGGTCTTCATCTCGCCGTTGGTGTAGGTCGACTTGTAACGCACGTCCTGCGGCGGCGGTGGCGCCGGCGGCTTCGCGGGCTCGGGCGGGGCCGGTGTCGCGGCAGGCTTCGCAGCAGGCTGGGCCGGTTTGGCGGAGGACGGCTTGGCTGTCGACGGCTTCGCCGTCGACGGGGCCGGCCCTGCCGGGGGTTTCTGCGTTTGAGCGGCGGCCGGCAGGACGGCGAGCGGCAAAGCCAGGGCCAGCGCGAGTGTCAACAGGCGGGAGCGGCGGGAACATGCCTTCATCTGTTTCTCCGATGTCAGGAACTTCGACCCGAATACGGACGAGTGGCAGGAAGTGGAAGAACGTGTTGCGCGGTTTCCGGCCAGCTCGACTGGCAATTCAGCCTATCCACGCGTATACTCGCGCGCCGTTACTTAGCGGTTACCGAACTCAAGGGGAGAAAGGAAGGAAGTATGCCGATTCGAATAGCGTTTCTGGCGCTGACAATTGCGATCGTCGCGCCTCTCGGCGCAGCGGCGCAGGCGCCATTGGGCAGTCTCACCGGGACCGTGCGGGATACGCAGAACACTGCGGTACCCGGCGCGACGGTTCAGCTCAGGAACACGGGCACGGGCGCGCAGCAGACGACAGCAACGAATGCAATCGGCGTCTTCTCATTTCCACAGCTGCCTGCTGGTGCGTATCGAGTCGACGTGTCGCTTCAGGGATTCAGAACGCAGACGTACAACAATGTCCCCGTCACCGTTGGTCAGGAGTATTCCCTGACCGTCCAGCTGTCGGTTGGACAGCTCACCGAGGTGGTCGAGGTGACGGCGGGGCAGGAGCTGGTGGCGACCACGACACCGGAAATCAGCGCAACCGTCACGCAGCAGCAGATTCTGGACATTCCGCTGCTCGGCCGCGACGTGACGAACCTTATCAAGCTTCAGGCCGGAGTTCCCGGCATCGCCAATCGCGCGACGACGGCCATCAACGGCGGACGTCCGACCTGGACGCAGGTCACGCTCGACGGCATCAACATCCAGGACAATTTCATCCGGCAGAACGCACTGGACTTCCTGCCGAACCGCCCGACGTCCGACAACGTCGCCGAGTTCACGATCTTGACGTCGGTTGCCGGCGCAGACACGGCCGGCGGCGCCAGCGTCGTCCGCATGGTGACGCCATCGGGCAGCAACCGGCTCCGTGGCAGCGTGTTCGAGTTCAACCGCGACGCCAAGTTTGCTACGAACTCGTTTTTCAACAACGCGTCGGGCGTTGACAAGCCTGAACTGAGCCGCAACCAGTTCGGCTTCCGCGTCGGCGGCCCGGTCGTCCGCGATCGCCTCTTCTTCTTCGGACACTACGAGGGCTTCCGTCAGAAGACCGCAGCCGAGCAGAACATCACGATTCCGGCCAACGCGGACTTCATGAACGGAGTGTTCCGTTATGTGGCGACCAGCGATGGCACCGTGCGCTCGGTGAACGTGCTGCAGCTGAGCGGGCTCCAGCCCGACCCGATCGTTCGCGCCCTGATTGCGCAGTTGCCGGACGCGTCGAAGGTCAACAACTTCAATCGCGGCAATTCGACGGCGGAGCGTCTGCTGAATACCGCCGGCTACCAGTTCAATCAGGACAATCAGAACAATCGCGATCAGACGACGGTGCGAATCGACTACCTGCTGTCGCCGGCCCACTCCATCGAGGGGGTGTACAGCCGCTTCGACGAAACAACCGACCGCGATGACATCGATGTGATCACTCAGGGGCGTCCTCTTGCCTACACGCGGGGACCGCGCACGCGGTTCGTGGCCGCGTTGCGCAGCACGCTGTCGACTAATTTTCAGAACGAATTGCGCGGCGGCACGAATCAGACGGCTGTCGACTTTGTCACCGATTGGGATTTCAGCGGCGGCGTGCTGTACGGCACGGCCCTGGGCATCGAGAATCCGGTCGGCGGCTTCCGCTCGGGAGGCGCACCGACGTTTGCGTTCCAGAACCAGGGACGGCAGTCGGATGTCTATCAGATCAGCGACAACGCCACCTGGATGAAGGGCCGCCATAACCTGCAGATGGGCGGGAGCTGGCAGCGGCACAGCGTCACTCCCTACAACTTCGCCGGGCAGTATCCGACGGTGTCGTTCGGTTTCAGCGGCGCCGCGCCGGCATCGGTGCAGCTGGCGTCGAACAGATTCCCGGGTGGGATCAGCGCCGCCGATCTCGCCAACGCGAATGCGATGTCGGCATGGCTCGGCGGCATCGTCAGCTCCGTCAGCCAGACGTATCAGGTCCGCGATGCGACGTCAGGATTCGTTCCCGGAATCCCCTCGGTGGAGAAGTACACGCTGGACGACATCGCGCTTTATGCTCAGGACAACTGGCGCTGGAAGCCGAACCTGACGATTCGCGCCGGCCTGAAGTGGGAGTACTACAGCCCGCTCCGCGAAGCCAACAACCTCGGCTTCCTGCCGGTCCTGAACGGACGCCCGATCGATCAGGTCATGCTCGATCCCGCGTCGAAGCTCACGTTCACGGACGGGGACTTCTACAAGAAGGATCTGAACAACTTCGGACCGACGGTCGGCTTTGCGTGGGATCTCACCGGCGATGGCCGCACGGCCGTGCGTGGCGGCTATTCGTTGACGTTCGTGAACGAGGAAACGATCAACGTTGCCAGCGGCGCCTCACGAGGAAACGCCGGGTTGACGACGACTGTGAACCTGACGAATCAGTACGCCACGGTCAGCGGCGCGTTGCCGCTCCCGGTCACGCCGACGTTCCTGTCGGAACGCACGCTGGCCGACCAGACCGCGCTCGGCCCGACGCAGGTGTTCTGGGGGATCGATCCCAATCTCCATGCCCCGCACATTCACGAGATCAGCTTCGGCATTCAGCGTGAGCTGACGCGGGGGACGGCCGTGGAAGCGCGCTACGTTGGAACCATGGGCCGCGACATCTGGCGCGGGATCGACATGAACCAGATGCGCCTCTCGCCGGAGTTCCTGGCCGACTTCAACCGCGCGCGAAGCAACGGGTTCCTGGCGCAGGCTGCCGGCCTCGGCTTCAACCCGGCGTTCAATGCGAACATCCCCGGCAGCCAGGCGCTCACCACCCTGCCGCAGTTCGCGGTGGCGCTCACCAACGTCAACGTGACGAACGCGCTTCAGACCAACGCGATCGGACTCCTGGTCGATGCCTATCTTCAGCTCGGTACCGCGGCGGACCGCGCCAACGCGAGAGCGGCGTTCATGCCGAACTCTGCGATCTACGCGGTCGATGTGGTCGGCAACGGCGGGTTCTCCGACTACCATGCCTTGCAGGTGGAACTGCGCCGTCAGATCGGCAGTGCGTTGTTCGCGCAGGCGAATTACACCTACTCGCACACGAAGACCGACTCCGCCGGAACCGGCCAGAACCGGTTCGAAGCGTTCATGGACAACAACAACCGTCAGCTCGGCGTGGGCCGATCCTTCTACCACCAGACCCACGTGCTCAACGGCCAGGCGATCTACCAGCTGCCGTTCGGCGATGGACGCCGCTGGGCGAACGGTCGAGGCTGGCTCAACGGGCTCGTCGGCGACTGGCAGATTGCATCGATCGTCGCGCTGCAGAGCGGCTCGCCGCTGTCGATCTTTTCGGGACGGGGCACCGTCAACCGCGGCGGACGTTCCAACTGTGCCGCGGTGCAGATCTGCAATACCGCGTTCAGCACCAAGTCGGTCGAAGAAATCCGCGATCTCCTTGGCGTCCACAAACTTCCGGACGGTCGTATTTTCTGGATCGATCCGAGTGTCGTGGATCCGGCGACGGGCCGTGGCGTCGGCGTCGACAACGCGGCCAACGCCGCGACGTTCGCCGGCCAGATCTTCTTCAATCCCGCGGCCGGCCAGGCGGGCAATCTGCCGGTCCTCGCGTTCGATGGCCCGCCGCAGTTCCGCATGGACATGGCCGTCTCGAAGCGCGTCCGCTTCGACCGCTACGGACTCGAATTCAAGGCCGAGGCGTTCAACCTGACGAACGGCGTCAGCTTCTTCCGCAGCGACATGGACATCAACAGCACCACGTTCGGCCGCCTCACCTCGACGAACGTCGATACGCGGATCTGGCAGTTCTCGGCACGTCTCGACTTCTGATCGCCTGTCAACCCGCCCGCCATGCAGGACACCCCATTCGGGGTGCCCTGCATGCTCATTTACGTCACCGGCGCGAGTCCGTGCCGGAGAGAATGAGCCGGCATGATTCTGAATCGGCGGACATTCGCCATCGTCATTCTTGCGTTCGCTGGAGGCATGCTGCTGCTCTGGACGGTCCGGCATCTCATGTCGAACGCGTCCATTGAAATCGTCGCGGCTGAGTATGGCGTTCCTGGTCGGACGTGCACGGCCGGACCGGAAATCAAGAAGCACGTCGGGGAGGCGTGCGGGGGCTTCCGCCCACGCTGCCTGGTCTCTGTGAGCAACGGCTGGTGCGGCGATCCCGCCGTCGGCGTCGTGAAGACGCTCACGGTTGAGTACAAGTGCGGCACGACGCGAAAGCAGACATCGGCTGCTGAACGCAGTCCTCTCGAGCTCTCGTGCCCGTGACCGGTCGTCAGCGATGACCAATCGTCTACCGGACGATGAAGCGCTCTTCGTGGAGCACGGTGCCATCCGCGCCGCGCAGCTCGACGGCCGAGCTGGCCTCGCGGACCGGCCTGATAGATCGATCTACGATACGTCTCCACTTTCGGAGGCTCGTCATGCCGCTGCTCAAACCGGATCCCACGTTCTACCCGTCGCCGAAGATGGCGATGCAGTCACCCCCTGAGACGTTTGCCTATGTCGCACTCATCAACCCGAAGAAGAGTGGTGCGCCCGATGCGATCGGCGTCGTAGACGTCGATCCGGCCTCCAAGAGCTACGGCCGGCAGATCGGCGAGACCAGCATGCCCAATGTCGGGGATGAGCTTCATCACTTCGGCTGGAATGCCTGTAGTTCGTGCTTGTGTCCCTACGCGCCGCATCCGCACATGGAGCGACGCTACCTGATCGTGCCTGGAATCAACTCGTCGCGGATCCACATCCTCGATACGAAGCCCGATCCCCGGGCGCCGTCGATCGTGAAAGTGATCGAGCCGGAGGAATTGGCGAACCGCGCAGGGTATGCCTCGCCGCATACCGTCCACTGCGGTCCTGATGGCGTGTATGTGAGCGCGCTCGGCGCGCCGGGTGGCGACGGTCCCGGCGGCACATTCATCCTCGACCCGGAGACGTTCGACATCCGGGGCCGATGGGAGCTGGATCGCGGACCGCAGCAGCTCGCGTACGACGTCTGGTGGCATCTCGGGTACGACACGATGGTCACCAGCACCTGGGGAACGCCGAACATGGTGAAGGACGGCGTCAACCCCGATCTGCTGCTTGGGGGGAAGTACGGCAGCAAGCTGCATGTCTGGGACATGCGACGCCGGCGCCACGTGCAGGAGATCGACCTGGGGGCGGAGCAGCAGATGGTGCTGGAGCTCCGGCCTGCGCACAACCCAACGAAGGCCTACGGCTTTGTTGGCGTCGTCGTGTCGTTGAAGGATCTCTCGTCCTCGATCTGGGTGTGGTATCGCGAGGGCAACAATGGCACAGGCACGTTCAAGGTCAAGAAAGTGATTGAGATTCCGGCTGAACCTGCCGATCCGGCGAGCTTGCCGCCGCTGCTGCAGGGATTCAAGGCCGTTGCGCCGCTGGTCACCGACATCAATCTCTCGCTCGATGACAGGTTCCTCTACGTGTCGTGCTGGGGCACGGGCGAGTTCATCCAGTACGACGTGACCGATCCCTTCAATCCGCGGAAGACCGGCTCGTTCCGCATCGGCGGCATCGTGAGCCGGGCCGAGCATCCGGCCAAACCCGGACAGCCGCTCAACGGCGGTCCGCAGATGATCGAGATCAGTCGCGACGGATCACGCGTGTATTTCACCAACGGTCTGTACACACCGTGGGACGATCAGTTCTATCCGGATGGCGTCCGCGGCTGGATGGTCAAGGCCGACGTGAATCCGCAAGGCGGAATGACGCTCGACAAGAGGTTCTTCCTCGAGTCGCCGACCATGCGGACGCATCAGGTGCGGCTGGAGGGCGGGGACGCCTCGTCCGACTCGTACTGCTACGCGTAAGGCGGGTCTCAAGACCGCCTCTACAGAAGTCGCTCAGCACGGCGAACGCACTCATGGACTGGACCGCGATGATCGGCCTCGGCGCCTACCACGGGATCAATCCCGGCATGGGATGGTTGTTTGCCGTGGCGCTGGGGATGCAGGCAGGGCGAGCATCTGCGATGTGGCGTGCGCTGCCGCCGATCGCACTCGGCCATGCGACTGCGGTGGGTGTCGTCGTGGCGATCGTCGCCGGGGCGCGTGTGGCGCTGCCGCTCGGCGTGCTGAAGATGATCGTCGCCATCACGCTCATCACGCTGGGTGGCTACCGGCTGTGGCGTCATCGCCATCCGCGCTTCGGCGGCATGCAGGTCGGCTTTCGCGACCTGGCGATCTGGTCATTTCTGATGGCCTCGGCTCACGGCGCGGGGCTGATGGTCGTCCCGTTCGTGATCGGGACGAGCGAGGGAGTGGCTGCGAGGTCGATGCCTGCGCACCACTCGAGCGCGTCGTTGGCCAGTACCACATGGCTCGATGGGGCGGCGGTCGGACTCCATACGCTGTCGTACGCGCTGGTGTCCACGGTCATCGCCTGGGTCGTCTACAGGAGAGTAGGCGTCGCCTTCCTGCGCGTCGCCTGGGTCAACCTCGATTGGGTATGGGCCGGTGCGCTCGTGATCGCCGGTGTGTTTGTTGTCCTGAGCTGAAGGGCGAACGCTTGTAGACTGTGGACGTGCTGACCGTCCTCCTGGCGGCTGTGTTGTCCGTGCTCCTGCCACAGGCTGCGGCACCCGCTCTGCCCGCAGAGATCCCGCTCTTTCCGCTCCCGGAGACGACGCTCTTCCCCGGCGTGTCGCGGCCGCTGCTGATCTACGAACCGCGTTACCGGGAGATGATTGCCGATGCCCTCAAGGGCGACAGGATCATCGGCATGGTGCGGCTGCGTCCGGGATTCGAGAAGGACTACGAGGGGCGCCCCCCGATTTACGTCGTCGGGTGCGCCGGACGGATCCAGGAGTACGAGCAGCTGCCGGACGGACGCTACGTCATTCTGCTGCAGGGCCTGACGCCCTTCCGCGTCCTCAGCGAGAATCAACGGAAGCCGTATCGCCTGGGGCGCGTCGAGGCCGTGCCCGATCGCCTCGCTGAGCAGGAACGGCTCCCGCTCAGCGCGCTTCGTAATCGCCTGGCGTCGCTGCTAATCACTGTGCTGCCGTTTGGCGTCGACCCGCCGAGCGCCTCGTTCGAGGACGACGAGTTCATCAATGTCGTGGCGCAGAACCTGCCGATGCCCGAGGACGACCGCCAGCAGCTGCTCGAGCGCCCCAGCCTCCTCGCGCGCGCCCAGGCGTTGGTCGATCGTCTGCAGAAGTAACGATCGTCAGCCCGCCATCCGTTGACTTAGCGCCAGCCGAGCGCCGGGGCGACATGCTCGAGGATGCTCTTGATCACGTGGGCGTTGTAGTCCACGCCCAGCTGGTTCGGCACGGTCAGGAGCAGCGTATCGGCGGCGGCGATCGCTTCATCCTGCGCGAGCTCCTTGACTAACTCGTCGGGCTCTGCGGCGTACGAGCGCCCGAAGATGGCACGGGTGTTCGCGTCGATGTAGCCGATCTGGTCCTGGCCGCGACCCTCGCGGCCGAAGTAGGCCCGGTCGCGGTCGTCAACGAGCGCAAAAATGCTGCGGCTGACCGAGACACGAGGCTCACGCGCGTGTCCGGCCTCCTTCCAGGCGTCCCGGTAGGCGTCGATTTGCTTGCGCTGCTGCACGTGCAGCGGTTCTCCGGTTTCGTCGTCCTTGAGCGTTGAGCTCTGGAGATTCATCCCCAGTTTCGCTGCCCATCGAGCGGTAGAATTCGAGCTCGATCCCCACCAGATCCGATCTCGCAGCCCTTCCGAATGCGGTTCGAGGCGCAGCAGCCCTGGCGGATTCGGGAACATCGGCCGGGGGTTTGGCTGGGCGAACCCGTCGCCCTTCAGCGCCTCGAGGAACACCTCGGCGTGGCGGCGCGCCATGTCCGGGGCGGTCTCGCCGTCGCGCGGCGCGTAGCCGAAGTAGCGCCAGCCGTCGATCACCTGCTCTGGCGACCCGCGGCTGATGCCCAGCTGAAGCCGGCCGCCGGCAATGACGTCGGCCGCCCCGGCGTCCTCGACCATGTAGAGCGGATTCTCGTAGCGCATGTCGATCACCGCCGTGCCGATCTCAATCCGGCGTGTGCGCGCGCCGACCGCCGCGAGAAGTGGGAAGGGGGACCCGAGCTGCCGTGCGAAATGGTGCACGCGGAAGTAGGCGCCGTCAGCGCCCAGTTCCTCGGCAGCCACGGCCAGCTCGATCGACTGGAGCAGGGAGTCGGCCGCCGTGCGCACCTGCGATTGGGGCGACGGCGTCCAGTGCCCGAACGACAGAAACCCGATTCTTTTCACCGGTACGAATCCTTTCTGACGGATCGTACTCCGGGACGATCGAGGTTCTGTCGGCGGCTGTTCTCTCTATCGCGATAATGCGCGAACGGCCATCGGTTTCCGGGCAGGCGCCTTTGACGCGCGTGCAGGCAGCGACGCCAGCGGTGAAATCGCTGCGACAACCGGAACCGTCCCCGTCTCGTCGCGCACGTCTAGATCCTTCTCGAAGGTGATGTACTGATTGCGTTCGACGCGGAGCGTGTATTCGCCGGCCTTCACATTCGTGAATACCACGCGTCCGGCATTGTTGGTCACGCCTTCATGCTCCGACCCGTTGACGCTCACGCGTGCCGATCGAAGCGGGTTGCCGCGGCGGTCCGTGACCAGCACGTTGACCGTGGTGGTGGTCTGGATGGCCGGCTCCTGGGCAGCGGGTGCCACGGCGGACGCAAGCAGGAATAGACACACTGACATCATGGGAATACCTCGTGTGGGCCAGCTCGTGCGAAGCCGGTGCCACGCCCACTCGAGGGGGAAACGCACGCGGACGGTGTGACGAACCGGCCCGGCGTGCGCAGCAATGGCAACTCTGGGCGTCTGTCAGGCGCGCATCAGGCGCGGTGCAGCGGCGTGCATCGGTCAGTTTGGAACGCGTCGCTCACAGATCTGAGTACGCCCGTCAAGACCAGCGATGGTTCGCCAGGAACGTGCGAAGCACCGATATCGCCGGCTCTTTCGCGAGGCCAGACGATATCGGTGCGTGTCAGCGTGCAGATGGACCGGTAGCTACCAGCGATACGAGAGACCGAAGTTTCCCTTCCACATCGAGAGACCCGAGAGCGCGACGTCCGAAAAGATGCTCCCGTCACCGATGTCGTTGATATCGAAGATATCGACGTCGTTGCTGGTGGTTCTGAGGTACCTGAGGTCAGCGCGAAAGCCCCAGTTTCTCTCCGAAAAGGCCATGATTCCACCGCCGAGGTTCCATCCGAATCGCGATCCGTCGACGTTCGCGGTTTCCAGTGACGTCAGCAGCGGATTGGCGACGAATGGGTTGACCGTGAAGATGGTGGCGTTGAGCGTCACGACACCGATGCCTCCCGAGATGTAGGGATCGACAAGCTTGCCGTGCCCGAACGGCGCCACGGCGATCACGTTGAACATGTAGCTGTTGACGTCCGGCGACTGCGTGAACAACGCGTTGTCGAGGGTGCCAAGGCCCGGCGAAAAGTCAAACAGGAACTCACCACCAATCACACCGCGTCCCAGGTAGGCGATCTGCCCGCCGAAGTTGACGCCGGTGGAATTGTTGTTATCGAGGTCCTCGACGATGGTCAGGTCCACACTGCTGCTTCTGCTGGCGCCGAAGGCGGCACCGAGGTATCCCGACACCACCCAGTTACGGGCGTTGTCGGATGTCGTAACCGGGGTCGTGGCAACCTGAGTCGGCGTGTTGGCGACGGCCTGATTCGTTGGAGTGGTCGCACTCTGTTGACCCTGCGCGAACGCCGGGCCCGACACACCAAGCAGTACAGCCGTGAATACGAAGCCTCTGAATTTCATCGAACAGTCTCCTCTCGTCTCATGGCCTTTCGGCGGCCCGCACCCTTTGTGCAAGAAGGTGTCCGGGAACGGTGTCGGAGACTTGTCGGTTGCCGGCGTCGGCAGGTACTGGCAGATATGCCAGTCGTGATCAGAATCCTGGGCGCAGGTTGAAGGAGAACGTCCATCCGCGCGCGGCGTCCCAGCGGCGAACGGCATCGAGCTCGAAGATCATGCCGGCTGCATTGATGCGAACGCCGGTGCCGACGCTTCGAAGAAGCGTTGTCGCGCCACCGAGCCGCTCCGGCATCCGGAATCGCCCGGCGTCAACAAACGCCAGTCCTTCGATTGGCAGCCCCGCGATTTGTGACGCCTGCGAAAACAAACGGGCGACCGGAAACCGTATTTCGCCATTGGCGACGAGTATCCGTGATGCGCCCAAGGTGCCTAACGACGACGGTCCAGGTCCGAGGTCGCCGTATCCGCGGACGACGTCGCGGATTGTCCAGACCAGCGGCAACAGCCGGGCATCCGCGGCGTCAGTGCCGTAACGCCCGAGCTGCATCACGCGCATGGCCACCGTAAACGGTTCCCGCGGCATCCAGTAGTGCCGGTAATCGGCCGTGATGGTGGTGAAGCTCAGCCCGCCGAACGTCGGCGCGACGCCAAGCCGATACCGCCGGCCGAGGATCGGGCTGGTCGCACCATACGTCGCGGTGTCGTACACCAGCGCGGCGCGACTCTCGCCGAGCCACAGCGTCGGGTCGGCCGGATGGCTGACCGTCGTCTGGCTCATCAGCTGGCCGGTGAGGCCCGAGTACTCGCTCGTAATGGTTCGCGAGCCAGACCCGATCGCCTGCAGGCCTCCGGTCAGTTCGACACGTCTGGAGCTGTTGAACGGATACACGGCGGCACCCTGGATCTGGCGGTGCACTTCCTTGCGCACGTCGATCTCGCGCACGATGGTGGGTTCGCCGACGGCGCCGCGGCTGATCGTTGAGCCGGTCAACCAGGGCACCTGGCTCGTGGCCAGACCCCAATTCCAGCGTGCGCGCAGATTGCGATAGGTGACCTGATAGGCGAAATCGTCTCGGCTCTTGCCCGCCTGCACAGCTGCCTGCACGTCCTGATCGCCCAGCATGTCGCCGAAGGACAGGCCAACTCCACCCCGAAGGACGGTTCGATTACCGCCGCCTCCTGCCGTCAAGTACGGCTGCACGGCGCGATCGAGAGATAACCGTGAGCGGTACGGCTTGCTGGTGAATTGGGAACCGTCCTGGAGGCCGAACGTGGGTGGCGCGATGGCACCGGCGGCTGTTCGCGTCGGTGCTGCCGCCGGCGTCATGCGCTCATGACTCGGTTCGGCCGCGACTGCGGACGCCGGAAGCGGGTGCGAACCGTCTGCGGTGTCGACGACGTGGAGTTCGTACCGCCCCTGGCGGTAGACGCTGAAGGCGAGCTGATTGGCCGGTCCTGCCACGGCAAGTGCGGGGCTGAGCTGCGATACGCCGCTCACGCCTGTGGAGACGCCGGTGACCTTGGAGATCGATCCATCCGCCAGGACTGCGCGATAGACGTTGCTTGTCCCGTCGGCATCGGAGACGAAGTACACCCCGTCGCCGTCCAGGGTCCAGTGCGGATCGATGTTCTTCGCTCCGCGAATGCCCGGCAGCTCGCGGATGATTCCCGACTCGACATCGATCGCCGCCAGCCGGAATTCACCAAAGGTCAACGTGTCGAGCGACGACGTGAACCGGTCGGTCGAGAACGCGATCGTCCGGCCGTCCGGCGACCAGGCGGGATGAAGGTCGGCAAATGCATCGGACGTGAGCGAACGAACCGTGCCGGTCTCGAGATCGATGACGTCGAGATCGCTGAAGCCTTGCCGAAGGACAGACGCGGCGATCCGCCGGCCGTCGGGCGACCATGTCGGGTTGAAGACCTGATCCGCGTGTCGCATGGGCAACTCGCGCTCGACGCGGCCTGAGGCGGCATTGACGATCGTCAGCACCGGAGAACCGCCTGAGAGCGCTGCGATCGCCAGCCGCTGGCCATCGGGCGACCATGCGCCGGCGGACTCGATGAACTGGAGGCTCTCGAAGTGCGGGTCGCCTTCGGTCTTCACCAGCGTTCGACGAACCATCCCTGTCTGCGTATCGGCGACGATGAGATCGATCGAACGCCTGCTGTGATCGGAGAAGAAGGCAATCGTGTGTCCGTCCGGGCTGAGCGCCGGACCGACGCTCAACCGCGAATCCGCGTGCGTGCCACCGAGCACCACGCCTGTGGATGCTGCTGGCGGCTCTCTGTGCGGCGGTGCGACAGTTTCGCGAATGAACTCGTGCCACGACGAGGACAACGACGCCGCGTCGACGCCGGTCTCCGCCACGAGCACTCCGATGGCACCGCCCGCTGCCTTGCTCTTCAGAGCCTTCGCGACGACATCGTCGCCGAATCGTGTCGCGAGATACACCCACAGGGCCTGCCCGAATCTGTAGGGGAAGAAGGCGGGATCGTCGAGCTGATCGAGACGCGGCAGCGAATCCTGTTCGACCGAGTCGCGGAGCCACATCGCGGTATGCGAATCGATGATGCCCACGGAGAGATACTCCGCCATGCCTTCAATGAACCAGAGCGGCAGCGACGACATCGACCGGCCTGCCCGCCTCAGGACGTCGCGCTGAAAGGCGTGAACCAGTTCGTGGCCGAGTACGTGATCCGTTTCGCCCAAGCCGGCGGCAAACGGCAGGACGACGCGCCCTTTCTCGTGCTCAGTGACGCCGCCGATGCCGTCGCCGATCCGCATCTGCACGACGTTGGTTTGCGCGAACTGTGCGTGGCTCGCGTAGAGCACGATCGGCTGGCGTTCGGTGAAGGTGTGATCGAGCGTGCGCGAGAGGCGATGGTACCAGCGCTCGGCCAGCCGGCCGGCCTGCACCACAGCTTTGCGATCCGATGCGTCGTAATAGATGTCGAAGTGCGGCGTCTGTAGAACCTGAAAATCGAAGCTCTCGTAACGCACGCGATTGCGGCCGAACGACTGCGCATCGCTGGAGGTCACCGAGACAGCCAGCACGAGCATTACAGCGAGGACACCCTTGGCCACCACTTGTCTTCCGTTCATGAATTGCGCAGCGGAAGCCCGTCAACAGACCACGCGGAGACACCGGTGGCACGGTCAGCTCGCGCAACACTTGAGAGAGAGAAACGGTCGGTCGCAAACGCGGCGAAAAAGCTCGGCGGAGAAACGTCACAATACCATCAACGCTGACAGTTCTCAAATCGGCCGGGGTCGCGGAACTCCGAGCAATTCCTCTGGACTCGCCGGAGCCGTGGTCGTACCGTAGTGCCCACTGAAAGGAGCACCCGCCTCATGTACAGGATTCGGATGAGAGTTGCGCTCTTCGCGCTTGTCGTCGTGACCCTCTGGGCTCCCTCGTCTGTCCGAGTGGACGCGCAGGCCGGCCAGGTTCTGACCATGGCATCCATCAGCACGATGGCGTTTGGTCCCGATGGGACGCTCTTCGCGGCTGACAATCAGAACGCTGCGATCGTCGCCCTTGATCTCGGCGCGCAGGCCAGCGCTGGCGCCCCGGGTGCCAGGGGGCTCGACGCCCTCGACGAAAAGCTCGCCGCGATGCTTGGCACGGGCGCCGCTGAAGTCACCATCACCGACCTCGCCGTGCACCCGCGAACGCGCAATGCCTATGTCTCGGCGATGCGCGGCCAGGGAGCGGGCGCGGCGCCGACGCTCTTCCGCATCGACGGAACAGGGAAGATCGATCTCGTGTCGATGTCGGGGCTCAAGTCCCAGCGCGTCGAGCTGCCCAACGCTCCCGCCGCCGGCGGGACGGGCCGAGGGAATGCCCGCGCCAACGTGGTCACGGACATGGCGTTTGCCGACGGCAAACTGTGGGTGGCGGGACTCTCGAACGAGGAGTTCGCCTCGAAGCTCCGGGCGATCCCGTATCCGTTCACGAAGGCGGACGGGGGCACCAGCGTCGAGATCTATCACGGCAACCACCGGCAGCTCGAGACGCGCTCCCCCGTGAACGCGTTCGTGCCCTATACGATCGACAACAAGCCGTACCTGCTCGCCGGCTATACCTGCACGCCGCTCGTGAAGTTCCAGATAGGCGATCTGAAGCCGGGCGAGAAAGTGCGCGGCACGACAATCGCTGAATTCGGCGCGGGCAACCGTGTGCTCGACATGATCGTGTACCGCAAGGGCGGCCAGGAGTTCCTCCTGACCACCAACAACAGCCGCGGCGTGATGAAGATCCCGACGAACACGTTCGCGACCGCCGCGCCGATCACCGCGCCGGTCGAGACCGAAACCGGTGGCGTGCCGTTCGAGAAGGTCACGACGATGACCGGCATCCAGCAGATGGACAAGCTGGACGACGCCAACGCCATCGTCATTGCTCGCGCGGGCTCGACGACCAACCTGCAGATCGTTCCTCTTCCGTAAGGTCCCTGCCCAGGCATGTGGGTGCGCCTGGCCTTCGTTGCGGTGCTGATGGGTTCGCTCATCGGCACCGCCGCCTGCCGTTCGTCCAACGCGACGGCGGCTCCTTCCGTTACGCTCACGGCGCCAGCCGACGGCGGCACGGCGTACATCGAGGTCAGGGGACTTTCTGATTCGGCGCTGAGGGCGCTCGACGGAGGCGATCTCACGCCGGAGCAGTGGTCTGGCATTCTCCGCGTGGCCGTAGCGGCCGACGCCCCCGCCGTGTTGGGGAAATACAGCGTCGCCGACGGTGCCGTGCGGTTCACACCGCTCTTCCCGTTCGATGAGGGACGACGGTACCGGGTCCGCTTCGACCCCGGCCGGCTGCCGGGCGCGCCTGCTGATGCGGGCAGCGTCGTGGAGGCCGACGTTGGACGCCCCGCATCAGCGGCCACGCCATCCACGTCAGTTACGCGCGTCTATCCGGAAGGCGACGAGGTTCCGGAGAACCTCCTGCGGATGTACATCGAATTCTCTGCCCCGATGGGTCGCAAGAGCGGCGTCCAGTACATCAGCCTGCTCGACAGCGCGGGCCGGGAGATCACCGGCGCTGTCCTGCCGCTCGAGTACGAGTTCTGGAGTCCCGATCACACGCGCTTCACCGTCTTCTTCGATCCAGGAAGGGTGAAGAAGGGCATCCTGCCGAACAGACAGATGGGCCGGCCGTTGGAGGTGGGGCGCTCGGTGACGCTCGTGATCAGCCGTGAGTGGCGCGATGCGAACGGGCTGCCGCTGAAGGAAGACTTCAGACGCACGCTTCGCATCGGACCGCCCGTTGACAAGCCGCTCGACCCCGCATCGTGGCGCATCCAGGCGCCGGCGGTCGGGACGCGCGACGGTGTCATCGTCATCTTCCCCAAGCCGCTGGATCACGGCCTGCTGATGCGTGCGCTCGGCGTGAGACTCAAGGGACAGCCGGTTGAGGGCGTGATTTCCATCGAGCCCGGCGAGACCCGCTGGACGTTCACACCAAACGATCCCTGGCGGGCCGGCGCGTACGACCTGCTGGCGCTCGATGTCCTCGAAGATCCGGCTGGGAACCAAATCGGCCGCGCCTTCGAGGTGGAGAATGCCCGCGCGGTGGACAAGAGCCCGGACCCGAAAACAATCACGCTCCCATTCCGCGTGGAGTAGCGAACGCCGGCGACGTCGAGCAAAGTTTCGTTGTTCGCCTGTCGGCAGACTTCACTCGCCGAGCCTCTATCGAACTAAAGTGCCGCGGTGTGTGAAACCACTGCAAACCACTGGTTTTTGCACCGCTAATTGAGACGAGTCGCATCTTCGCTCGGCGCTGAACTTGCACAGAATTTCTGCCTCGTTCGAAAGCAGTGAACGTACGCAGCTCCGGATGGCACTGAACTCCTGGCAGTTCCTCGCACTCGCGGCGTCGGCGGTAGTGCTTCTCACACTCACGCGCGGCTGGATACGCACCGCGATTTTTCTCGCGCTCAACCTGGCGTTCGTCTGGACGTACTGGGGTGCCGCGGCGATGCCGGCCGGTCTGGCCTTCGTGCTGCTTGGCTACGGCGCGCTGAGATTTGTCGCTGGACGCGGCACCGCAGCGCTGGCCGCCGCTCTTGCCATCCTTACGGCAGCATTCATCTATCTGCGCGGCTACACGATCGGAGCATTGTCCGAACCTGACCGGGCGACCGTCGCCCTCGTCGCCATTGCCGGGCTCAGCTTTCTCTTCTTCAAGATGATCCACGTCGTCGTCGACGTGGCCGGCGGAACGATCCCGACGATCTCACTCGATCGATACCTGAATTACTGCCTGAATTTCACCACGGTGCTGATGGGACCGATTCAGCGGTTTCAGGATTTCAATGCGCAGTGGGACGCTCCGGCGGATTCATCGTTCGACGTGGAAGCCGCGGTCGATGCGACGAACCGCGTCCTGCGCGGCCTGGTGAAAGCCTTTGTGCTCGCACCGTACCTGACGCCGTATGTGCTCAAGCCCGGACTGCCGTTCGACAGCATGAGCGGCGCCGATCTGCTGCTCAGCACGTACATGTTCTACATCGTCCTGTATCTCGACTTCTCCGGATACTGCGACATCGTCATCGGGGTCGGCAGCCTGATGGGCGTCCGGCCGCCGGAGAACTTCCAGTTCCCGTTTCTCGCGCGCAACGTGAGTGCCTACTGGCTGCGCGTCCACCGCTCGCTCACGCAATGGCTGACCGACTACATCTTCGCGCCCAGCTATCACTGGGCGCTAAGTGCGGGCGAAAGAGCGCCGCACTTCGTGCTGCTCGCGGGAAGCCTGCTGTTGACGATGCTGGTTGCAGGCGTCTGGCACGGCACCACCGTGAATTTCGTGGTGTTCGGGCTGATTCACGGAGTGGCCCTGGTCGTCATGCGTGGGTACGAACAGGGCATGACGCGATGGCTTGGCCGGGCGCGGTTCCGGCGCTTCCAGGAGAACTGGCTCACCTCGGCCGTGGCCATATTTGTCACATATAACTTCACGTCCCTGGCGTATATCTTCTTTGCGCTGAACGTCCGCGATGGCGTCCATGTACTGGGACGCCTGTCATCGCTGGCGGCGAGGCTCGTCACATGACGAAGCGCACCCGTGTGGCGCTGAAGATCGTCTGGATGTCGATGCTGGCCGGGATGCTCGTGCTTCTGGGTCAGGTTCGCTATGAGTTCATCTACCGTGCGTTTTGACCGCAGCGTGCGGGCGCGGCTGATGGTACCGCTGCTGGCGGTGTTCTTCGTGGCGGCGACTCATCTCCTGCTCGAGCAGGCGGCGCGATTCGCCGAGCGGGACTTGAGCGCGTTTCTCTGGAAGCAGCAGGGCCAGCTGCAGCTGTTCTCCGCGCACAACTATGTCGGCCGCGGCCGGGGACGCCTGCTGATTTGCGGGCCCTCTGAGGCACGCGAAGCGTTCCTGCCGGACGAGATCAGGACGGGACTGCAGGGGCTCGAGCCGTATCAGAACTCGCAGAGCATCGGAACGCTCGAGAGCACGTTGATCATTCTCGAGTACATCGAGCGTGCCTACGGACCGAGCGCCATTCCCGAAGCCATCCTGCTCGGAGTCACACCGCGGTTTGTGGCAAACATCCGTCACGGGCGGTCGCCGCTCTATATGGCGATCAACCGCTACAGCCCGCATTTCTCGGTCGAGGACGAGGACGGATCGCCGCGGCTGGTACCTCGCAGCGCGGGCGAGTCGTTGCGCGCCCGCATGGCACTCCTCAGTCTCGAGCCTGATCGCTACAGGAGAGGGCTGTTTGCGATCGGCACACAGCTCGCCGCGTCGGTGATGCCGTCGCTTGCCGCTCAGCGCGCCGTGTGGGGGCCTGTCAGAGAGGCGAAGTACCTGACGGGACGGATCGAGTCCGACCAGACGATTCGCGATTGGCTCACGGACCCGAATGGTGTTCCGGCCGCTGTTCGTGCCTGGGATGCGAATGCCGACCGCCGGTCGCAGGACGTGTTCAGGCGGTTCATGGATTTTACGGAACGGTACGGCGTGCGGCTGTACGTCGTGAATCTGCCCCAGTTGTCGTGGAGCCGCGAGCTGGACAATCCGAACCGATACGCCGCCTATCTCAAGCTTGTTCGGGACGCCATCGGGGACACACCGTTCCTGGACCTGCGGACGTTCGTCCCCGACGACGGATTCTACGATTCGCTGCATGTCACGTGGCGCGAAGGAAAGCGCGTCTCCAGGCGCGTCGAGATGTTCGTGACGGCTGAGCGAGGCGTGCAGCTTACGCGAGCCGTCGAATGAGTGCGATGAAAACGCCGTGGAGAGCGGCCCTGATCGCCGGGGCGTGCGCGGGCCTCTGGCTGTTATGGCGGCTGACGGCGCTCGAGGACGCTGAATGGGCGTTGTGGCGGCACTACAGCCCTGCGACGACGCTCATCAACATCGCGCTGTCGGCGCTGATTCTTGCGGGCACGTACGTGCTGTACGCCCTGGACGACACCGCAGAACGGATCGGACGCGTGGCCCTGATCGGCGGCAGCGTGATCTGCGCCGTCGTCGGTCTCGAGCTGCCCGTGCTGCTGACGTCCTATGACTATTCAGCGATTCTGCACACGCGCGCGAACGACACGTGGCTGCAGCTGGCAACGGGCGTCAACCTGCCGGACCCTGAGCTCCTTCACGTTCACAAGCCTCACACGCGATACCAGGGCACCGTCCGCGGCAACCTGGTGCAGTTCGGTATTCCGAACCCAGCCGCCTACCAGGTTGACGTCGCGTACGACGGCAACGGATTCCGCAACGATCGGGACTTCACCCGGGCTGAGATCGTGGCGATTGGCGACTCATTCGTGGAAGGGGCGGAGATGCCGCGCGCCGAGACGGCGGTTGCGCAGATCGCGCGGCTGCTCGACGTCGACGTCGTCAACCTGGGACAGAGCAGCTACGGACCGCAGCAGGAGCTCGTCGTGCTCAAACGGTACGGCCTGCCGCTGCGGCCCAGCGTGGTGATCTGGTTCTTCTTCGGCGGCAACGATCTGGGCGACGTCGATGAATACGAGAGACGACGGAGCCGCCTCGGGGAATTGACGGCACCACAGGCGATGCCGGATCGCTTGTTCACACGGAATGCGATCATCGCGCTGGCCAGGCTGACCACCAGCACGCGGCGCACGGTGTCGCCGGACGCCCGTCTGCACGCCGCGGAGTTCACGCGGCCGGACGGCAGCACGCAGACGATCTACGTCGATGCGAACGAGGGGCCCTGGGAGCCGCGACAGTGGGAGGCCGCCGCCGCGGCGTTATCGAGCGCCCAGCACGCGGTCCAACAGAGCGGGGCCGAATTGCTCGTCGTCTACATTCCTCGAAAACTCCGCGTCTACCGCGGGTTCCTGCGCGCCGAGCCCGGGGCGTACGCCCTGAGCTGGAAGGACAACAACCTTCCGGATGCTCTTGGTGACTGGTGTCGCGACCGGGGAATCGCCTACCTGGATTCGACCGGTCCGCTCAGGTCTGCCGTTGCCACGGGCGAATCGGTCTACCTGCCCGACGACGTACATTGGAACGCTGCGGGACATCGGGTAGTTGCCCACGCCGTGTCGGAGCGCGTGCGGCACATGCGTGGTC
>DATLLQ010000025.1:0-4360 GCA_035537775.1 Vicinamibacterales bacterium
GGAGCAGCCGTGGAGCGGCGCGATGTATGACCGGGTGAAGTCGACGCTCCTGTGGTTGCTGAGAGTACCGCCTGAACCACACGACCCGATGGGTGACGTGCACAGCCTGCGCGTATTCCGCGCAGCACCAGGCTACCTGCGCTACATCACCCTGGCCTGGGCACTCTCGGAAATCGGCATTCTTCTGGGCGGGCTCCTGATCTTCATACCGCTCGCCGTCGCAGCAGCGACGGGTCTCGCGGTGATCCTGACGACCGCTCTGGGCCTCATCGCCGCGGTGATCTTTCTCGGGCAAGCAGGCCTCACGTTCTTCTCGTTGCGCCTGAACTACGAGATGCGGTGGTACAAAGTGACGGATCGCAGCCTCCGCATTCGCGCCGGTGTCTGGAACGTTCATGAGATGACGATGACGTTTGCGAACGTCCAGAACATCACGATCTCGCAGGGACCGCTCGAGCGTCTGTTCGGCATCTCGGATGTCAAGGTCGATACCGCCGGAGGGGGCGGCAGTTCCGGGTCTCACGGAAAGGCCGAGGGGCTGAATCTCCATGTCGCAACGTTCAGAGGCGTCGACAGCCCTGAGGAGATTCGCGACCTGATGTTGCAGCGCCTGCGCCGCTTGCGTGATGCCGGGCTCGGTGATCTCGATGATGCGCCAGGCCTGAAGGGAGCACCGGTCTCCGATCCAGCATTCGGAAGCACTGAGACGCTGCAAGTGCTCGCGGCTTTTCGCGACGAAGCCCGGGCGTTGCGTCGTGCCGCCGAAGCTGTTCTTCCGCGGTAGCTCGAGCCGCGGTCCCACGAGTCGAAGCAGGTTCAATGCGCGAACGAACGGTGGAAACCATCCGGCCAAACGTCAACACACCAGGCCAGGTACTCTTTGCGAGCCTGATCGGGACCACGATCGAGTTTTTCGATTTTTACATCTACGCGACGGCGGCGGTACTCGTGTTCCCTCGTCTGTTCTTTCCGACGGCGGATCCAGCCTCCGCCGTGCTCGCGTCGCTCGCGACGTTTGGCATCGCGTTCGTGGCGCGGCCGATCGGATCCGCGCTCTTCGGACACTTCGGCGATCGCATCGGCCGCAAGGCGACGCTCGTCGCCGCACTCCTCACGATGGGTGTCTCGACGGTCACCATCGGCATCCTGCCGACGTACGAAACCATCGGGATCGCCGCACCTGCCCTGCTCGCGCTGTGCCGCTTCGGTCAGGGGCTCGGCCTCGGTGGCGAGTGGGGCGGCGCCGTTCTCCTTGCGGTTGAAAACGCACCTCCCGGAAAGCGGGCGTGGTACGGGATGTTTCCGCAGCTCGGGGCACCAATCGGGTTTCTGTTTTCGGGCAGCTCGTTCCTCGCGCTCTCCCAGTGGCTCACCAACGATCAGTTCCTCGCGTTCGGGTGGCGCATCCCGTTCCTCGCCAGCGCGGCGCTCGTGGCGGTGGGGCTCTACATCCGCCTGACGATCACCGAGACACCGGTCTTCCAGCAGGCGGCAATGCGCGAGGAGCGGGCGAAAGTTCCGATGCTCACCGTCATTCGAGACCACCCGCGCAGGCTGGTGCTCGGCACGCTCGCATCGATCGAAACGTTCGTCCTGTTCTACCTGATGACGGTCTTCTCGTTGTCGTGGGGCACGTCCGTGCTCGGCTACAGCCGCAACACGTTCCTCCTCATTCAACTCCTCGGCGTCGTGTTCTTTGCACTGACGATTCCGATCAGCGCGCTGATCGCCGAGCGAGGAGGACGCCGCACCACCCTGATCTGGGTGACGGTGGCTATTGGAGTCTTTGGTCTGGTGATGGCGCCACTGCTGACGTCAGGCCTCATGGGCGCAACCGTCGCAATGGTCGTTGGGCTCTCCCTGATGGGCCTGACATACGGACCGCTCGGAACGACGCTCTCAGAACTGTTCCCAACGCGAGTCCGCTACACCGGCAGCTCGCTGACCTTCAATCTCGCGGGGATCTTCGGCGCGTCACTCGCGCCCTACATCGCCACGTGGCTGGCGCAGAACTACGGCCTGCAATTCGTCGGCTACTACGTCGTCGTTGCGGCCTTAGTGACGCTCGTGGGGCTGATGGCCATCGAAGAGACCAAGGACCAGCGCCTGTAAGTCAGTTCCGCACCGGCTCGAATTTTTGGATGCGCTTTGCCTGCTCCACCTCGCCGGTGTAGATGTTCCCCTTCGAGTCGATCGCGATCGCGTTGATCCAGTGGAGCTGCCCCGCATAGCGGCCGTTGCCGCCGAACGATCCCAGCGTCTTGCCGCTCTGACGATCGAGGATCCACACGCGGTTGTTCGTCCCGTCCGCAACATACAGATACTTCTGCCCGGGATCGCGCGAGATGGCCAGCTTGTAGGTGGTGCCGCATGGCGGCATCTTCGTGTTGTTGAGACCGCCGCACCCGTCACCGCGCGCCGGCGTGTTGGGCGAGACGTAGAACTCCTGCAGAAACGTTCCTTCGGGCGTGAAGACTTCGATCCGGTTCTGCCCACGCTCGCCGATGTAGACGCGCCGGTCCTGCGAGATCTCCACGAAGTGCAGATCGGGTACGAAGTTCTTCTCCGCTGGCGGCGGAGCGCCGGTCCACGTGTAGGGCGGAATCGGATCGTTGGAGATCTCGTTCAGCGGCATGCCGTGTCCGCCCCAGCCGCGCTTGAACGCACCGGTATTCATGTCGTACACGAGCACCCGCTTCAAATTGATGATGTAGATCTCGCCGGCGACCTCGTCGATCTGGAACCGCCCCTTCGATCCCAGCACGTCGGTCTGTTGATTGTTCTCCGCGAACGGCGGGCCTGGCGGCGGACGATGGCCGAAGTCCCAGACGAACTTCCCGTCACGGGTGAATTTGAGGATGCTGTCCTGCGGCGCCGTCCCTCCAACCCAGACGAATCCTTTGCGGTCTGCGATGACCGTCTGCAACGCAGTCGGCCACAGAGCGTGATACCCCGGGCCGCCCCAGGCATGGACCACCTTGCCATCTTGATCGAGCTCGACGACTTCTGGACCGCGGACGCAGCAGTCGATCCTCGGCGGGTTGCCGTCGCCGCCGATCTCGTCCCCTTCCGCAGCGGCAGCGCGATTCAGGAACCAGATGTGGTCCTCGTGATCGATGTGGATACCGGTGACCTGCTGCATGCTCCACCGGTTCGGCAGCGGCTTCGGCCAGAACGGATCGACTTTGAAGACGGGCGCGCCGTTCTCGTCCAGCACCTGCGCACGCGGTTCCTGAGCGCCGCCGGATGTCCCAGACAGGGCACCCACAACGAGAACGGTCACGAGCAACTGCTTCGACATGGTGATCCTCCGACGACGGCGCCCAGCAACGATCAGCGGCTGTGATCAGTGGCCCAATGCAGCCGTCCAGTTAACTATCAGCGTGATCCCCGCTACGGTATCGGAGACGGTCTCTCGCCCCAACGCCTGGTGGCCAGTGAGCATCTCGTACAGAAGACAGCCAAACGCCCAGATGTCCGAACGCTTGTCGAGCGCTCGTCCACGTAACTGCTCAGGACTCATGTATGCCGGGGTACCGAGCATCACTCCTGGCTGAGTCTGCCTCATCAAGGTGGACAAGTTGCTGACGTCGCTGGACGGGCGCTCCTCGACCTCCGTCGCGAGTCCAAAATCGAGAACCTTTGCCTGGCTGTCGATGTTCAGCGCGACATTGGCTGGCTTCAGATCGCGGTGAATGATCCCTTTGGCGTGTGCCGCGGCGAGCAGCGCTCCGTTGACTGCCTCGAGGCCATAAATCGTGGCAATGTGCGGGTGATTCAAGGCGGCCAGTAGTTGGGCCTCGCGCACGAAGCGGGCAACTCGTTCTGAGTCGGCCGCAAACGTCCCAGGCAGAACCTTGATGGCGCCGTCACGGCCAAGCCGCAGGTCGCGGGCTCGATAGACCTCGCCCACGCCACCGGCGCCGATGGCTGACAGTATTTCAAACGAACCCAGACGATCGCCTGCGGAGACGGTCATCGGCGAATTGGGGCTCATTGTAGCCGCGGATCTCCGGTGACTGTGCCGCGCAGCGTCGTTGGTCTGGCTTCGCTCAACGCGCGACGCAAGGCGAGATCCGAGACGTACCTGTCGTCGCGAATCACTCGAGCACCGACCTCGATTGGAATTTCGGCCCCGCCAAATGCATCGGGTGTCACGCCAATGCGCGCGTCGAACCGCTGGACAACCCACTCACCGAACCGCTGCTCGTCGGTCCATCCGACGCAAAAGGTCAGCGAGATCAAATCGGCGAGCCGAACGAACACGTAGTCGCTCAGGAGATCCTCGAGCGGCACACCGATCGCTCGCAACAGTTCGTCGCGCGCCGCCTCCATGTCATGGAAGAACGGCGACCACTCG
>DATLLQ010000026.1:0-9490 GCA_035537775.1 Vicinamibacterales bacterium
CAATGCGTGTGTATCTTCGTTGCTGGAAGGCGCGCCTGGTCGCGCGCTGATCAACCTGCAAGGCCCGGACGCCTCGCATCTGATCGTTTCAGCGCTCCCTGACGAGCGTTCTGCCTCCGCGCACCCGCGCGATGGCGGGACACGCCGCTTATTGCTTCGGCACGGCGGACATTCGGCTCAGGGAGCACGATGCCATTACCGCTTCTCGAACGCGCCACGCCAGACGGCCTCACCTTTGCGTTAACACGACGCAGTGTGAGCCCGGTCGCGCTGCGTGAGCGACCCGACGAGCGGATTCCTCTCACGCCTGACGGCCTTGGCCCGACGAAGCCGCGAAGCGGCGAAGTCGTCGGGCGGATGCCGCAGCGAGCGCCTGGGCCCGGCGAGCAGTACCGGTTTCACTTCGACATGAAGAAGTGCATCGGCTGCAAGTGCTGTGTGGTCGCCTGCAATGAACAGAACGGAAACCCGGCGTCGATCAACTGGCGGCGCGTGGGTGAGATCGAAGGCGGCTGGTTCCCCAACGCGACGCGCTCGTACCTGTCGATGGGATGCAACCACTGCCTGGAGCCGACGTGCCTGAGCGGCTGTCCGGTGGATGCCTACAGCAAGGACCCGGCGACCGGCATCGTCAAGCACAGCGCGGATGCCTGCATCGGGTGCCAGTACTGCACGTGGAACTGCTCGTACGGCGTGCCGCAGTACAACGCCGAACGCGGGGTCGTCGGCAAGTGCGACATGTGCCATGGGCGACTCTCGCTCGGCCAGTCGCCGGCTTGTGTGAGTGCGTGTCCGGAGGGAGCCATCGCAATCGAGATCGTGAACATCGAGGAGTGGCGAACGGCCGTCGTGGCGGCCACGGGAGCGCCTGGTCTGCCGGCTGATGACCACAGCCTCGCGACCACGCGGATCACGATGCCCGATGCGCTGCCGCCAAACGCGAAGCCGCGCGACATCACGCACGTGAAGCCGGAGCATCCGCACTGGCCGCTCGTCGTGATGACCGTGCTGACGCAGATGTCGGCGGGCGCGTTCACGACGATCTGGCTGTTGCAGCTGCTCGGCGCGTCCGCGGGGCTGGGCATCGCCGCGCTTGCGTCGCTGCTCGTCGGTGGCCTCGCGCTGAACGCGTCAACGCTTCACCTCGGACGTCCGGTGCACGCTTATCGCGCGCTGCGTATGTGGCGCCGGTCGTGGCTGAGCCGCGAGGTCCTGCTGTTCACCAGTTTTTCGGGTGTTGCGACGCTCTACGCAGGGCTGTTGTGGCTGGGTGGTCCCGCTGAAGCGGTGCCCTTCGGAATCGGGATCGGGGTGCCCTACGGAGTCATCACCACGGTTGGAGCCCTGACCGTGATTCTCGGCATCGCGGGCGTAACGGCGAGCGCGTGCATCTACCGCGTCCCCTCGCGCCCCGCGTGGAACACGCGCTACACGCTGGTCCAGTTCAATCTGACGGCCGCGATTCTCGGTCCGCTCTTCGCCGCCGCCGTCGGTGTTGGCGACGCGAAGTGGCTGGCTGTCGCGTCGGCCACGATGGCTGGCGGGCAGTTCGTCCTCCTCGCGGTGCGCTTCCTGCGCTGCATCGCGTCCGACAGCCTCGAGCTCAAAGGCACGGCGCGGCTCCTGTCGACCGTCTTCGCGAAGCAGCTGGTCGCGCGCGGCGTGCTGCTGGCCGCCGGCGCGATCGTGCTTCCTCTGCTCGCCCCTTCGGTAGAGGCCGACCTTCAGGTCGGCCTGCATGTGCTGGCGCTGACCCTGGCGATCGTCGGCGAGATCCTCGGCCGCTACCTGTTCTTCGTCAGCGTCGTCCCCAAGCACATGGCCGCTCCGTATGTGGCCGTGGAAGGCGAGGCGGCATGAGCAGGCTTCGTCGGCTCGTCGGTCTTGATACCAGAGCCGAAGAGTACGCCTACACAGTTGACCCTGTCGCGGGATACATCTCGGCGCAGAAGGCCCCGGACCGCTGGATCAAGACCACCTGCGGGTACTGCTCCGTGGGCTGCGGCATGTTCATCGGCGTGAAGGATGGGCGTGCCGTGGCCGTGCGCGGCAACCCCGATCACCCGGTGAGCCGCGGGCTGCTGTGTCCGAAAGGGCTGTCCGAGCACCACACCATCGACGCGACGAATCGTGCGCGTTATCCACTGCTGCGCCGCAACGGCCAACTGGGCCGCGTGTCATGGTCCGACGCGCTCGAGACGATGGCGACGCGGTTTCGCGACGTGCAGGCCCGCTACGGGCGCGAGTCCGTCGGCGTGATCAGCACAGGCCAGCTGGTGACCGAGGAGTTCTATACGCTCGGGAAGCTGGTGCAGCTCGGCATCGGCACGAGCAACTACGACGGCAACACGACGCTGTGCATGTCCACGGCGGTCGCCGGCTACAAGCGATCGTTCGGCAGTGACGGCCCGCCCGCGGCGTACGAGGACTTCGATACCGCCGACGTCATCCTGCTGATCGGTGCCAACATCGCCGACAACCACCCGATTCTCTGCCGCCGGCTGCAGTCCAACCCGGACAAGACGTTGATCGTGGTCGATCCGCGGGTCACCAAGACCGCGATGCTCGCGGACCTGCACGTGCCGATACGCCCGCGCGCCGACCTGGCACTGATCAACGCGCTGATCCACGTCGTCATCGAGAACGACCTGATCGACCGCGAGTACATCGACCGCCACACCACCGGATTCAATGCGCTCCGCGAGTCGGTTCGTGAGTACACGCCCGAACAGGTCGCCGAGATCTGCGGCCTCACGCCAGAGCTGATCTACCGAACGGCATGGATCTACGCCAGGGCCGAACGCGCGCTTATCGCCTGGACGATGGGCGTGAACCACAGCACGAAGGGCACGGAAACCGTCAACGCGATCAATAACCTGGCACTTATTACCGGCAACATCGGACGGACGGGCGCGGCTCCGTTTTCCATCACCGGCCAGTGCAATGCGATGGGTACGCGCGAGGCCGGCTTCGCCTCGAGCATGCCGGGCTACCGGAAGTTCGAGAACGCAGCCGATCGCGCGGAGCTGGCGGCGCTCTGGAACATCCCGGTGGATCGAATTCCCACCGCCCGGGGACTGGCGTATCCGGACATCATCGAGGCGGCGCTCGACAAGCGGATCCGCGCGCTGTGGATCATCGCAACCAATCCGATCGTCTCGTTTCCGAACCTCGGTTCGCTCCAGCACGCGCTTGAAGGGCTGGAGTTCCTCGTCGTCCAGGACGGGTTCCATCCGACGCCGACCTCCGAGTTCGCGGATCTGGTATTGCCGGCGGCCATTTGGGGCGAGAAGGACGGGACCTACACGAACTCCGAGCGGCGTGTGAGCAAGGCGAACCGGGCTATCGATCCGCCGGGCGAAGCCAGGGCCGACTTCGACATCTTCCTCGACCTGGCCGCGGCGCTTGGCGTCCGCGATGAACTGTTCCCCGGCTGGACCAAGGCGGGCGATGCGTTCGACGAGTGGAAGCGCGTCTCTGCCGGCCGTCTCTGCGACTACTCGGGCATGACCTACGAAGCCATCGAGGAACACGGCGGCATTCAGTGGCCGTTTCCCGAAGGCGCGACCAATCCGCAGGAGTCCCGGCGGCTCTACACCGACGGCGTGTTTCAGACCGACGACGGCAAGGCGAGGCTCCTGCCGACGACGTGGGAGCCGTTTCCGGAGCAGCCAACGCAGGCGTTTCCGTTCGTCCTCAACACCGGGCGCACGGTCGAGCACTGGCACACGCGGACGAAGACGGCGAACGTGCCGATTCTCGAGCGGCTGTCGCCGAACGCGTGGCTCGAGATGAACCCGCGCGATGCCCGCCACCTCGGGCTGAAGGCACAGGACCAGGTGGACGTCGTTTCGCAGCGCGGGCGCGTTCGCAACGTCGAGCTGCGCGTGACGGAAACGATCGCGCCCGGCCAGGTGTTCGTGCCGTTCCACTACGCGGAGGCAAACGCCAACCAGGTGACACAGAGCGCCTTTGACCCGATTTCGCGTGAGCCGAACTACAAGCAGTCGGCAGTACGAGTTGAGCGGTCAACTCCCAATTCCCAACACCGAACTCCCAAGAAGGGCACGAAGGGTTTGCGAGGCTCGTTATGAAACGCCTCGTCGTTGTAGGCAACGGCATGGCCGGCATGGCCTGCCTCGAGCAGATCCTGAAATACGCGCCGCAGTTCGACGTGACCGTCTTCGGCGACGAGACCCACGTCAACTACAACCGGATCATGTTGTCGTCCGTCCTCGCCGGCGAGAAGGGCGCGGACGACATCGTCCTCAACTCCGTCGAGTGGTACCAACAGAACAGGATCGATCTGCGCGTCGGTGTCCGCGTCGTTGACGTCGATGCCAGTGCGAAGACCGTGACCGGCAGTGACGGCAGCATCACGCCGTACGACACGCTGCTCCTCGCAACAGGCAGCTCCGCGTGGATGCCGCCCATCGACGGCCTGAACAAGGACGGCGTCTTCGTTTTCCGGACGCTCGAAGACACTCGGGCGCTGCTCGAGCGTTCGGGCCAGGGCGTGAAGGCGGTGGTCATCGGCGGCGGCCTGCTCGGGCTCGAAGCCGCGCGCGGCCTGCAGGTCCAGGGGTGTGAGGTCACCGTCGTCCATCTGATGCAGACGCTGATGGAGCGTCAGCTCGATCCCGATGGCGGCTACTACCTCCTCGGCAAGATGGAGGAGCTGGGCGTCAAGGTGCTCCTGGGCCGGACGACGACGGCGATCCTTGGGAATGGGCACGTCGAGGGTGTGGCGCTCTCCGACGACACCTGTCTCGAGGCCGATCTGGTTGTCGTCGCCGCCGGCATCCGTCCCAACATCGATCTGGCGGTCAAGGCAGGCGTGTTCGTGCAGCGGGGCGTGGTGGTCAACGACTACATGGAGACGTCGCACGACGACATCTTCGCGGTGGGCGAATGCGTTGAGCATCGCGGCGTCTGCTACGGCCTCGTCGCACCGCTCTATGAGCAGGGCAAGGTGCTTGCGGCAACGATCACCGGCAATCGCGGGCCGACCTACGAAGGCACCGTGCAGGCGGCAAAGCTCAAGATCATGGGCGTTGACGTCTTCTCTGCCGGCGACTGGAGCGAGCAGCACGCCGAGCCCGTACGCTTCGAAGATCGCGCGCTCGGCATCTACAAGAAGCTGACCGTTCGCGACGGCAAACTCGTCGGCGCCATTCTGGTCGGCGACACGTCCGACAGCCACCGTTACATGGAATGGCTGCGGAGCAGTGCTGACATCAGCGGCCAGCGCCGCCATCTACTGTTCCCTCCGCCCTCGGCTGACTCGGGCCTCGACGTGGCCGAGATGGCCGATTCCGCGACCGTGTGCGGCTGCGTCGGCGTCACCAAGGGCACCATCATCACGGCAATCCACGAGCGTGGCGTCAACACGATGTCGCAGCTCAAGGAGTGCACGCGCGCGAGCACGAGCTGCGGCAGCTGCACGAGCCTGTGCCAGGAGCTGCTGCGCGCCGTTGCACCGGAGTTCGAGGACGAGCGCAAGACCGTCATCTGCGGCTGCCTGCCGTTTGCCGAGGACAAGCTGCGCGACATCCTGCGCAGCCAGCGCCTGAAGTCAGTGCAGGAGGTGCTCGAAATCTACGGCAACGGCATCGGCTGCGAGGTCTGCAAGCCGGCGCTGAGCTACATGCTCGACATGCTCTGGTGCGGCGACCACGACGAGGATCGCTCCGCGCGTTTCATCAACGATCGCGTCCACGCCAACATCCAGAAGGACGGCACGTTCTCGGTCATTCCCCGCATCCACGGCGGTGTGACGTCGCCGGATCAGCTCAGGCGCATCGCGGACGTGGCGGACAAGTACAACGTGCCGATGGTGAAGATCACCGGCAGCCAGCGGATCGATCTGCTCGGGATCAAGAAAGCCGATCTTCCGAAGGTCTGGGCGGATCTCGGCATGCCGTCGGGCCAGGCGTACACGAAGGGTGTCCGCATGGTGAAGACGTGCGTGGGCACCGACTTCTGCCGCTTCGGGACGCAGGACTCGACGTCGGCCGGCATCGAGATGGAGCGCCGCTTCGAGCAGCTCTTCACGCCGCACAAGGTGAAGATGGCCACCGTCGGATGCCCGCGCAACTGCGCTGAAGCCACGGTCAAGGACATCGGGCTGATCGGCGTCGAGGGCGGATGGCAGGTGGTTGTCGGCGGCGCCGCCGGCAAGTCTGTGCGCAAGGCGGATCTGCTGACCACCGTGGAGACGACAGCGCAGGCGCTCGAGGCGTCCGAGCTGTTCTTTCAGTACTACCGGGAGAACGCGAACTACCTCGAACGCACCTACGACTTCGTCGAGCGGCTCGGCATCGAGAAGGTCCGCAAGGAAACGGTGTACGCCCCCGAACCCGTACGCGACGCGCTGCTCGACCGGCTGCGCAAGTCCAAGGCGCGTGCGCGCGATGCGTGGCTGGAAGGCATCGAGCCGAAGACTCCGGCTCAGTTCATTCCCCTTGTTCCAATCGATCCCGTAGTGTCCGGCGTCAGCCGGACCAACTCCGAGGCTCCCGTATGAACACCGTCCGCTGGGTTCGTGTGACGCCGACTGAAAACGTGCCGCCCCGCGAGGGGCGCGCCGTGCTGATTGGCGATCGCGAAATCGCGCTGTTCAACCTCGGTGATCACTTCCTCGCGACCGATAACCAGTGCCCGCACCAGGGTGGCCCGCTCTGCGACGGGATCGTCACCGGGTCCTCAGTGGTCTGCCCGCTCCACGCGTGGAAGGTCAATCTCGCCAACGGGGAGGTCGAGCGCCCGACGCATGGAAAGGATCACTGCGTGGCCACATATCCAGCGCGCGTCGAAGACGGCGTTGTCCTGATCGGCCTGCCGATCGCTGATGCAGGCACCCCTGAAGGGGTGCCCTACGGAGATTCAGGTCGATCAGGCGTAGGGCACCCTTTCAAGAGTGCCAAAGCTGGGGCCGCCGCATGAGCATGCGTGGGTTCGCTCGTGCGGGTCATCTGCCGACGCTGATCGCGGCGCTGCTGTACTTCGACGTCAGCTTCATGACGTGGGTGCTGCTGGGGCCGCTCGCCCCGTTTCTACGCGACGAGCTGGGCCTCTCGCCCACGCAGCAGGGTCTGTTGACGGCGATTCCGCTGCTCGGTGGGTCGCTCTTCCGCCCCGTGCTTGGGATGCTGGCGGATCGAATCGGCGGACGACGCACCGCGTTGATCGGCATGGTGCTGACGCTGGCGACACTCTTTCTCGGATGGCAGTACGCGCGGTCTGCCGCGAGCTTCTACGTGCTCGGATTCTTCCTCGGCCTGGCAGGCGCGAGCTTCGCGGTGGCGCTGCCGCTGGCGAGCCGCTGGTATCCCGCTGAATACCAGGGCCTGGCGATGGGTATCGCCGGCGCCGGCAACTCGGGAACCCTGATGGCGACGCTTTTCGCGCCGCGGCTTGCGGAGCGATTCGGATGGGCGGCGACCTTCGGCATCGCCATGCTTCCAGTGGCTGTGGTGTTCGTGCTCTTTGCCTGGCTGGCGCGCGACAGCCCGAAGCGCACCGCGCCGACGACCCTCCGTGCCTATGGCGCGGTGCTCAAGGAACACGACACGCTATGGCTGTCACTTCTCTACAGCCTCACGTTCGGCGGCTTCGTCGGCTTCGCCAGCTTTCTGACGACGTTCTTTCACGAGCAGTATCACGTCTCGCGCGTGACGGCCGGTGACTTCACGACGCTCGTCGTGGTCTCCGGCAGCCTCCTGCGTCCGGTCGGCGGATGGCTTGCCGACCGGGTCGGTGGCTACCGGCTGCTCGTCGTGCTCCTCGCGAGCGCGTCGGTCTGCATTGGCTCCGTCGCCGTGCTGCCGTCCCTCTATGCGGCGGTCACGCTGCTGTTCGTGGGCATCGGTCTGCTGGGGATGGGCAACGGCGCGGTGTTTCAACTCGTGCCGCAGCGCTTTCCGGATCGCATGGGCATCGTGACCGGTGTCGTCGGCGCGGCCGGCGGGCTGGGCGGATTCTTCCTGCCATCGGCACTCGGAGTGGTCCGCGAGCTGACAGGGTCCTACAGCCTCGGCCTGCTCGGATGCGCAGCCGTGTTCGCGGTCGGCACCGGCGTGCTGCTGGAACTGGGCGCGCGATGGTCGGTGCGCTGGAACATCGACGCCGTCAGGCGAGGCGGCGTGTATTCATATCGAAGCGCGCTGGGGGGCAGCGACGCTGAGGCGGCGTGAACAACTTGCAAGGGGCATTTCACTCGATGGGAACACAAGCAGCCAGGGTTCGAACCGTCATGACAACCGATAACTTCGAGGGCGACCTCGACACCAAGACGGATATCGACGTCCTGCACGAGATTGGCAGCCGCTTCGCGGCGGCAGATCCGCTGCACGGCGTGCTCGGGCGGGTCGTTGACTTCGTATCAAGCGTCGTCCCGTGCGACTCGTGCTTCGTCTACGTGCTCGAGGAGGACGCTCTCGTCCTGCGGGCGTCCAAGACGCCGCACCCCGACGTCGTGGATCGCCTGAAGATGCGCATCGGCCAGGGCATTACCGGATGGGTGGCGGAGCATCGCCAGCCCGTGGCGGTGGGGCACAACGCGTTCAAGGATCCGCGGTTCCAGACGTTCAACGAGCTGCCCGAGGATCGGTACGAGGCGTTCCTGTCGGTGCCGGTGCTGTCGCGTGGAAAGCTGGTCGGCGTGATCAATCTGCAGCACCGCCAGCCGCACGACTACACGCGCCAGGATATCCAGCTCATCTCGACGGTCGGCTTTCTCGTCGGCGCCGAGATCGAGATGGCACGGCTCGAGATGGAGAATACGCAGCTCTCGGAGCGCCTCGAGACACGGAAGGTCGTCGAGCGGGCGAAGGGCATCCTGCAGCGCGATCTGGGGATCACGGAAGAAGAGGCCTATCTCACCATCCAGCGGCAGAGCCGGCAGCGGCGGAAGTCGAAGAAGGAGATCTCCGAGGCCATCGTCCTGGGCGACGACCTCCGCCGCGGTAAGTCAGCGGTCTGACGCGGCCCGCGAACCGCCGCCTTCGCCAAGGCTTCGGCGCGCAGGCTGACTCGCTTCCGTCATAATTTGTGACGGACGACGATGAACGCACAGCCGAACGACAACACGCCGCAGTCGCTCTACGACTGGACGCAGATCATCTACGTGCTGCACGCGGTGAGCCTGCTGACCGGGATCCTCGGTGCGGCGACCGTGATCGGCGCCTTCCTGATTGGATGGCCGTCGATCATCGCGGTCATCATGAACTACATCAAGCGCAGCGAGGCCAGGGGGACCTGGCTCGAATCGCACTTCCGCTGGCAGATCCGGACGTTCTGGTTCGGCTTGGCCTGGGTCGTCCTGTGCTGGATGTTTGTGTTGTCCACGCTGTTCATCGGCCTCCTCATCGTATGGGTGCCCTTCGGGTTCCTGACGATCTGGTTCATCTACCGCATCGCTCGTGGCTGGATGGCTCTCCGCGATCGGAAGCCGATGTACGTCTGAAAGCTCGCTGACGGTTGTCGGTCC
>DATLLQ010000027.1:0-2801 GCA_035537775.1 Vicinamibacterales bacterium
CTTGCGGTTGGTGACGTCGTCTCCGGGCAAGGCTGGCCCGTCGTGGATTGGCAGACCGGCGGATGGATTGGCGGGATCGTCGGCGGACTCCAGCGGCTGCAGACGATCGCGAACGCGGAGACGCGAATCGTGCCCGGACGCGGCCCGGTGCTGAGCCTCGCAGACATCAAGAAGCAGGCTGAGATGTACGGCGAGATCTACAACCGCCTGTCGCAGATGCTGAACAAAGGGCGCGGGCCGAGCGAAGCGGTGGACGCGCGGCCGACCAAGGAATTCGATGCGCAGATGGGCAATGGTGACGAGTTCGTACGCCGCTCGTTCGAGAGCCTCTGGGCATACTTATCGCCTGACGCGTAGATGATGCAGACTCCAAGACGTCCAACGGTTGCGATCGCATTCGCTGCTGCCGTGCTCACGGTCACGTTGACCGCTGTGCTCACGGCCTCTCAGTCATCGTCTGCTCCGCAGACCGCGCCCGCTGCTGCGCAGTCGCCCGATGCACAGCTCGCAACCATCACGCAGTACTGTGTTGGCTGTCACAACGATCGCGCGAAGATCGGCGGCGTCAGTTTCGAGGGCGTGACCGCGGACAGCATCGGCCAGCGCGCCGAAGTGTTCGAGAAGGCCGTGCGCAAGCTGCGCGGACGCGTGATGCCGCCCCCCGGCGCTCGCCAGCCGCAGAGCGCCGCGACTGACTCGCTCATCGCGTGGCTCGAGACCTCGCTGGATCACGCCGCTGGCCAGAAACATGTCCGTGACGAGGTCGTGCTCCATCGGCTCAATCGCAAGGAATATGCGAACGCTGTTCGCGATCTGCTTGCCGTCGACTTCGACGCCGCCGAGGTTCTGCCTGCTGACGATGCGGCGGAGGGGTTTGACAACATCGCGACTGCCCTGCAGGTATCGCCGTCATTCATCGAGCAGTACGTGATCGCCGCGCGCGCGGTGGCCGTGAAGGCGGTGGGGCGGCCGGATGCACGGCCGGGCGGATGGACGTTCCGCGCGGGGCCAGGCGCGCAGCTCACGCACGTGCCCGGTCTCCCGCTGGGGACGCGCGGTGGCATCCTCGCCAAAGTCGATCTCCCGTCGGATGGTGAGTACCAGGTCGACATCGCCGACATGGCGACGCACATCTGGGGCAACGGGATGGAGTTCGAGAACCCGCTGATCGTCACGCTCGACAACAAGCTTGTGTACGAGACGGTGATCGGCGGGGAAGAGGACATGAAGGCGTACGATCAGGTGCAGAACGGCGCACTCGATCGCGTCAACGCCCGGCTGAAGAAGATCCGGTTCTTCGCGACGGCCGGGCCACACAGGATTGGCGTCGCGTTCAAGCGCCGGACGTTTGCCGAGTCCGACGACCAGTTGCAGATGTTCGCGCCGGGTGGAGGCCAGGATCGTCTCTACCGCGTGCAATCCTTCCAGCTGCAGGGGCCATTCGACGCCACGGGGATTGGTGCGACGCCGAGTCGCGAGCGCATCTTCACCTGTCACCCGGAAACAGCGGACGCGCAGGCGTCGTGCGCGAAGCAGATCATCACGGCGCTCGCCCGGCGCGCATACCGGCGGCCGGTGTCTGCCGAAGACGTCAACGAGTTGATGCAGTACTACCAGGACAGCGCGAAGGACGGCTTCGAGGCTGGGATTCGCAATGCCATCACCGGCCTGCTGGCGAGTCCGTTCTTCCTGTATAGAGGCGAGCGCGTTCCATCAGGACTGCGTCCCGGCGATACCTACACGATCGCCGATCTCGAACTCGCGTCGCAGCTGTCGTTCTTCATCTGGAACACGATTCCCGACGAGGAACTGTTGCAGCTGGCGACCAGTGGGAAGCTCGATGAATCAACTGTGCTCGACAAGCAGGTGAAGCGGATGCTTGCCGATCCGCGGTCGCTGTCACTGGCCAGCAACTTCGTCCAGCAGTGGCTCGACATGAAGCGCCTGGACGAGATCGTCCCGGACTCTGCGGTGTTCCCATATGCGTCGGGTCGGGCCGACCCGCGCGAAGACTTCCGCACGGAGCTCACGCTCTTCGCCGACAGCATCTTCCGGGAGGACCGCAGCGTCATCGACTTGCTCAGAGCGAAGCACACGTTCCTCAACGAGCGTATTGCGCTGCACTACGGCATCACCGACGTGAAGGGCGATCGCTTCAGACGGGTCGAGCTTACGAACTCCGCGCGCTGGGGATTGTTGGGCAAGGGCGCGGTACTCATGGCTGCGGCGTATCCGAACCGTACGTCGCCGGTTCTGCGCGGCGCGTTCATCCTCAAGCACATTCAAGGCGTGCCGCCAGCGAATCCTCCGATGAACGTTCCCACGCTCGATGAGAAAGACATCGGCACGACGAGGGCGTTGACCGTCCGCGAGATGATCGCGAAGCACCGGGCGAACCCGACTTGCGCGTCGTGCCACGCCGTGATGGATCCGCTCGGCCTGGCGCTCGAGAACTTCGATGCGACGGGCATGTGGCGAGATCGCGATCGCTACGCTGGCGCCGCGATTGACTCCTCGGGCGAGTTGCCCGACGGCACGCCGATCAAAGGCCCCGACGACCTGCGTCAGGCGCTCCTTCGTCGCCCGGAACAGTTTGCGCAGACGTTTACCGAGGGCCTGCTGACGTACGCGACGGGCCGTAAGCTCGAGTATTACGACATGCCCACCGTTCGGAAGATCGTCCACGGTGCGGCCGCGAGCGACTACAAGTTCTCGGCGCTCGTGCAGGCAGTGGTGAAGAGCGAGCAATTCAGAATGCGGCGCGTGCCGCAGCCGGCTCCGGCTGCGACGTCGACGGCGCC
>DATLLQ010000028.1:0-4258 GCA_035537775.1 Vicinamibacterales bacterium
GACGGAGGGATCGAAACCGCGCAGCGTCTGGAGATATCGGATCAGATCGTCGAGCTCCTTCTCACTGATCCGATTGGATCCGAACGCGGGCATCGCCGAACGCGGGTTGTTCTGAAGCTCCTTGAGCGATGACTTGTCGTAACCCTGGATCCGCTCGCGCGCGTCCATGATCTGGACCGAGAAGAGGTCCTCGTTCTTCTTCACGCCGACAACGGCCGTGCCGGTCGCCGGTGTCAGCGTCACCGGCTCGTAGCCGGGCAGGAATCCCTCAACGCCCCCGCGGATGCGCAACTCGAGCACCTCACGCGATCGCGCCGCGCCGATCCGCGACAGGTCCGGGCCCAGTCGCCCACCAGCGCCGTTGACGCGGTGACAGCTCACGCAATTAGCCTGGTAGAGCTTCTTGCCGTTCTCGGCATCACCGCGTGGCGGTTCCGGCCGGCTCGACGCAGCCAGCGTCCGGAGATACGCGAGGATCTGCCACGTCTCGTGATCGAAAAGCCGCGGTTGCGCCGGCATCTCCGTGCCTGCGATTCCGTTCTTGATGGTCGTGAACAGGCCTTCGTCGGTTCGACCCGAGGCCCACACCTGCGTGATATCTGGTCCGCGGACGCCATGCGCGTCCATCCCATGGCAGTCGGCACAGCGCGCGCGGAACAATCCCATTCCGCTTCTGATGGCTGCCTGATCACCCTCGAGTGGATTCTTCGTTGCCGGAGCCTGCGCCTGTGTCCACGTACCGGCAACGATGAACCATGCGGCGACGACACAGAACATGCGCCATGTCATAGGGGCCTCTCAGGCAACTCCCAAATTCCAACTCCCAACTCCTAAGCGCCTGCTAAGGACCGCTTTGCTCGAATACGACCTTTCCTCCGACGACAGTCATCACCGGCTTGATGTCCTTGATCTGATCGGCGGGGACCGTCAGGTAGTCGCGATCGAGGACGACGAGATCGGCGAGCTTTCCTGATTGAATCGAACCGAGATCGTTCTCGCGGAAGACGAAGTACGCGTTCTTGCGCGTGTAGGCGACGAGCGCGTCCTCGCGGTCGATCGTCTGGTTGATCACCTTCAGGCCGCCGGCCATCTTGCCCGTCACAGCGAAGGCGAGTGCCGTCAGTGGCAGGAACTGATTCGCGGCGGTCCCGTCGCTCCCGAGTCCCCACGTGATGCCGCTCCGCTGAATCGTCGCGAGCGGCGGCATGTCGTCGGCACCGTGGCCGAATCCTTCGTGCATGATCGCGCCGTTGATCACCGCCCATGGATGCACGGCGGCATACATCCCCAGCTTCTTCATGCGCTCCAGTTGTGAGGCATTGATCTGATTCACGTGGGCGAGCGCCCAGCGGAGGTTCCGGATCGGATACTCCTTGTTGACCGCCTCGATCTGATCCAGGAACGCGTCGATCGTGTCGCGTAGTTCCGCGTGCACGTGGAGCGGCAGCCGCGCCTTCGCGATCTCCATGGCCATGCGACGCCACTGTGCGAGTTGATCGGGCGCTGGGTCCGAGTCGACGGCAAACATCCGGTCGTGCAGCGGCGTATACACGCTCTCCCCGAACACCACATCGTCGATGTAGCTGTCGCCCTGGAACAGCTTCATCTTCGCGATCTGCGGGATGGACCGCTCGACCTGTTCGGGTGAGCCGGCGGCCGCGCCGCCGATGCAGAAGACGCGGACCGGTAGGCGCCCCTGCGACTTCCATCGCTGCATGATCTCGAGCACGCCCGCATCGCAGCCCGCGACGCCGAACGAGGTGAGGCCGGCGCGATTCACGTCCTGCACGAGCTGTAGGGTGCTGGCCTCGAGTCGTTCCGGTGCGAGCTTCGGCATCCTTGCAGCGACAGGGCGAGTGGCGGCGATGTCGCCTCTGATAATGCCTGTGGGCTTGCCGGCGGCGTCGCGCTGAATCGATCCCGGAACGAAGTCCGGCGGATCGGGTTTGCCCGCCTCGATGCCGAACTCCTTCAACGCGCGGCTGTTCAGGAAGACCTGGTAGTACGACTCCTGCAACGCAACCGGGTTGTCGGGCGCGATCGCATCGAGCTCTTCACGCGTGAACGGCTTCCGGTCGTCAGCGAACTGCGCCGTCGCCCAGCCGCCGATGTTGAAGACCCAGCCGGCAGCGCCAACTTTCTTCGCCCGCTCGCGGAGCATCTCCACCGCCTGCTTGCGCGAGTAGATACCGTCGAAGCGAAGCTCCAGCTCCCAGGTGTTGCCCGCGCGCAGCAGGTGCAGGTGGTTGTCGATGAGGCCCGGGATCGCAGTGCGACCTTGCAAGTCGACGGTCCTGGTACCGGGGCCGGCGAGCTTTGCGATCTCCTGGCTGGATCCGACGGCGACGATGCGATCGCCCTTGACGGCGACAGCCTGAGCGATCGTGAAGCGCTCGTCGACGGTGACGATTTTCCCGTTGGTGAAGAGGAGATCCGGCGCCGCACCCTGTGCGGAGGCCGGCATACGTAGAATCTGGAAGACGCCTGCGGCCACGCACAGCATGGCCAGGATCGCGCCACTCGAACGTCGTCGTGTCATTGAGGCCTCGCCTTGAAGTCCGGCTTCAGCCGAACCGCGCTCCGCGCGGCCTGATCATGCGCGCGGGCCTACGTGAAGGCAAGAGCGAAGAACACCCTCGAGGAAGTCCACGACCCGCTCGAAGGGATCGAAGCCGAACGCCGCTGCGACCGATGGGCGCAGGTTGGAATTGGCGTTGATGTCGTAGAACACGCGGCGTCCGTCCGGCGTTTCGAGATACTCGATGCCGCCGACGTCGAGCCGCGCCGCTCGCACGATCCGTGCAGCCGTATCGACTGCCTCGCGCGGCACGTCGGGATACGCGTAGAACTCGACCGGTGGCGCCTCCACCTGCACCGCCGGGACCTCGCACGCACCGTCGCCGTCGTCGGGATTGCAAACCGGTGAGGGACATAGGTTGAAGCGTCCGTGGGTCTTCACACGCATCGCGTACAGCAGCTCGCCACCGAGAAACTCGAGCCGAACGATGCCCTGCTCGGGATCGTGCGGGAGGTACTCCTGCAGCAGGAAGAGATTGTCAGGCAGCCAGATTGATGGATCGGCTGCGAAGATCGATTCGATCTCCGCCCGCGATTCGACGACGTGAATGCGAGCGCCGCTGCCGCCCTGATCGGGCTTGAGGATCGCGGGCCAGCGGATCTGATTTTCGTACGCGCGAAGTGCGGTGGCGTCGTTGAACGTGATCGACCACGGGGTATCGATGTTCATCGTCCGCAGCAGTGTCGCCTGTGCGCTCTTGCTCAACTCGAGCGCGAAGACGTCTGCGCCGTTGAGCACGCGCGCCCCGAGTCGCTCGAGCGTCCGCATGTATGCGAGCGCCAGTGGAACCGCGCGCGTGTTCCCGCGAACGTAGGCGCTGGGGCTGGCCTGGTTGAAGTACACCTTCGCCGCCGGCGTTTCGATGTTGCTGAATGCCGCGTGCTTCAAGTCGAACGGTGCGTAGGCGATCCCTCTGCCTTCGAGCGCTGCGAACAGCGGCTTCTGCCACTCGGGGTGCTCATGGATGACGACGAGGTCAGTTGCTGATGTCACGACAGTCAGCCCAACTTACGCGTCGAGCAGCGTGGTGATCCGCCGCCGCTTGCGCTCTTTGAGCGAGCATTCGCGCAGCGTGTCCGCGAGCTGCTCGAGGTCAGGGATGCCGTAGATGAACACCGTCGGCTGATCGGGATCCGATGATCGGAGGTGCAGCTGGCAGTGGCCCACGATCCGCATGCCGAGCGGTTTGTGGAGATCGAAGTCATCGATGCGAAAGAGCTCGACGTTCTCCTTCAGTTTCGAGAACAGCCCGTGCTCGATGCGGATGCGCTGATTGGTGATCTCGTAGGTCAGCGACCGGCTCTTGAACCAGTAGACGATGTACGCGATGCCGATGGTGACGACGACGAGGAGCCACTGGGCGGCGTTGTAGATCACCGCGGGGTGCCCCTCGAACAGCACCTTCTCGACCTCGGCCTCCCGGGCGGCCGTGAACGCCTCGAGATCCGTGTTGCAGAAGCGGCATTTGATGGCCGCCGCCTTGATGGTTTCGCCACAGACCGGGCACTGCTTCGTGTCGTCACTCATGGCTATCCGCCAGTATTGCACGCGCCCTCGGGCTGGGGTCAGACCCCTTCACATGGTTGCGCACAGCGCTATTATGGGCACGCCATGAAGCTCGTGCTCGTGCTCGCGTTGGCTCTTGTCGTGGTGTGCGGCGGCCAGTCCGCTGCACGGGAG
>DATLLQ010000029.1:0-3378 GCA_035537775.1 Vicinamibacterales bacterium
TGGACGTTCCTGCATCGCTCATCGAAGGACAAGGACAATCTCTACGCGGCCTCAATCCTCGCCGTGGATGTCGACACCGGTCAGCTCAAATGGCACTACCAGGTGGTGCCCGGCGACAACTGGGATTTCGACAGCGTGCAGCATCTGATTCTGGCGGACCTGCAGATCGGTGGACGCACGCGCAACGTGATCATGCAGGCGAACAAGAACGCCTTCTTCTATGTGATCGATCGGATCACGGGGCAGTTCATCTCCGCGCAGCCGTTTTCGTATGTGACGTGGGCGAAAGGTATCGATCAGAAGACCGGCCGGCCGATCGTGAATGAAGAGGCCTACTACGGCACCGATGCGATCCTGATCCAGCCGGGAGGCGGAGGGGCGCACAACTGGTCGCCGATGTCGTTCAATCCGATGTCGGGTCTCGTCTACATCCCGACGTCAACGAACAACAGCTTCTCGTATGCCGCGGAGCCGAAGTACGACCCGCAGCCGGGACGCATGACCGGCACGGTGCGGCCGGCGCCAACTCCAGTGCGTCCTCCTCCACCTGCGATCGGACCGCCGCCGATCGAAGGACCCGGCGGCCGCGGCGCGCTCGTCGCGTGGGATCCCGTCGCACAGCAGATGCGATGGCGCAATCCTGGAGGTGGCGGCATCGGCGGCGGTACGATGACGACCGCTGGCAACCTGGTGTTCCAGGTTCTGAGTGACGGGCGTCTCCTCGCCTACAGCGCAGACAAGGGTGAGAAGCTGCTGGAGATTCAAACCGGCTTGAGCAGCGGCATGGGACCGCCAATCACCTATCGCGTGGACGGCAAGCAGTACGTCGGGCTCATGGGTGGAGTTGGCAGCGTGGCGCTTGGCAACGCGGGACCAGGAAACAATGCGACGCCGTTCTCGCCGAAGCTGTTGACGTTCGCGCTCGACGTCCCTGGTTCAGCGTCAGGACAGAACCCGAACTGAGTCCTCCGGAATCACGGCGATTCGCCAATCGTCGTGCCGATACGAGAGGTTCGGGTTGTAGTACGGATCCCCGCGATCCACGAAGTCGCTCCACCGCGCGTCGAACACCTTCTCGTCGGGCGGCGGGTGCAGCCGCCCGCGGCTCGACCCCTCGTAGTGATACAGCAGCGCCTCGGGGGTATAGACCACCAGGTAGCCTCGCTGTCGAATCTTCAGGCACAGATCGACGTCGTTCAACACGACGCGCAGGTTCTCGTCGAAGCCGCCAACCTCGGCGAAAATGCGGCGCGGCACCATCATGCAGGCGCCGGTGACGGCGCTGCAGTTGCGGGTGAGATCGGCCAGCCGCAGATTCCCGGTGGTCTCTCCCGGCCACGAGCGGAACGCGTTCGCCGCAACGCGATTGATGCCGACGACGACACCAGCATGCTGGATCCGTCCGTCCCTATACAGCAGCCTCGCCCCCACCGCGCCGACGTCCGCTCTTTGGGCGTGCTCGAGCATCGCCGTGAGCCAGTCCGGCTGAATCACCTCGACGTCATTGTTCAGGAAAAGCAGCTGCTCACCGCGTGCGTGCTGAACGCCGAAGTTGTTGAGCGCCGAGTAGTTGAATCGCTGGCTCCACCGATGCACCTGACACCGCGGCGCGAGTGACGCGAGATAGCTCACGGCGTCGGCATCAGTGCTCTCGTTGTCGATGACGATGATCTCGTAGCGGTCGTAGTCGGTCCGCGCCCAGATGCTCTCGAGCGTCGTCTGCAGGAGCGACCGCTTGTCCTTCGTGGGGATGATGATCGAGACCGTGGGGCGTTGTCTCAGATCGACGCGCGTCACGTAACAGCGCGGCCCTATTCGAGCGAACACCGCGCGCGTGCGCCCGGGCGTGCCACGCCTGTGCAGAGCCTCGACGAGCGCACGCGCCTCGTCGCGATTGGCCGCATGACGCGCCAGCACAGAGTCCGCCGTCGTCGGACGGCGTCGGCTGTGATAGAGCACCTTCGGAACGTGGGCAATCCGCTCGGTGCGCTCGGTCAGTCGAAGCACCAGATCGTAGACCTGCCCTTGTTCAGCAGCGGCGACGAAGCCGCCGACCTCTCCAACGAGCTGTCGCCGGAAGATCCCGAGGCGCTCGAGATAATTCGTGGAGAGCAGAAGATCTGGACCCCAGTCGGGCTTGAACAGCGGATCCTCCCGCCGTCCGGTTTCTGAGATCCAGTCCTCGTCCGAATAAACGATGTCGGCATCCGATTCGTTGAGCCGCCTCACCAGCTGGAACAGTGCCTCCGGCGCCAGTTCGTCGCCGGCGTTCATCACGCCAATGAATTCACCCGAGGCGACACGAAGGGCGTCCGCGTACTCGGCGCCCTGCGCCAGCCGGACGCGAGGCTCGTTTGCGACCAAGTGATCGAGAGCGCTGATCTGCGCGGGAGACAAACCACGCTGGACGGCCAGGCACAACTCCCAGCGCTCATACGATTGAGCCCGAAGCGTCGCGAGCAATCCGCCAAGGCGATCGGGCTCGACGGTGTCCACGCATACAAGCAGGCTGACCAGCGGCCGCTCGCGAAAGAGTCCTATCGCGGCCAGCATCTCGTCCCGACTCGGGGGCACCCCGTGGAGGAGCATCCACTGCTCGTACTGGTCCTCGACTCGTGGAGCCCGCCGATCCGCTCCCTCGACGAGGAAATTGCGCCCCCGAAGGGCGAGGCTCGCCTTATGGCCTGCCCTGCTGAAGATCTGAACGAACCCTTCGTCCACCCAGATCTCGAGCACTCGGTACAGCGCCCGGTAGATCTGACGCACGACCGGAACAGCCAGCAGGGATCGGCGCAGTGGGATCAGCCGCTGCTGCAGACGCCATCCGAGCGCCTTCGAATGCAGATCGACTTCGCGGCTGAGTGTGGCGATCGTTCTTTCCTGATGGTCAACGATGCGTCCGAGGTTCTCCACCTCTTCCCGCAGGCTCGTCTCGCTCTCCCGGCGATCGTCGTTTGGCCCGACAGTCGTCGGCTCGTTCATTGGACGTGCACCGCAATGTGGACCGGCAACGCGACCTTCGCGTGGACGATCTTGCCGGACTCCGGCGGCAGAAGGGTGAACACGAGCGCGTTATCGACCCAGTCGAAGTAACTCGGCCTGCTGCGATCGTACGCCAGCGCCGTGCTGACACTGTAAGTGCCCTTGGCCAGAGGCAACCGCTGACGAAAATCGACGACGACCGTGTCCCCCGCGAGCCGGGGCGGGAGCGGCACCTTCTCTTCGTGCGTGTTGGTCCCGACGATGTCGGTGCCGGTGTTGTCGCGAATGCTGTAGCCAAGAATGCTGAACGGCGCATCCTCGTGGTACTGCACGTGCACGCGCAGGATCACCTCGTCGTCGAACTCGACCGAGTTAATCTGGCGCCCCTGGCGATCG
>DATLLQ010000030.1:0-8341 GCA_035537775.1 Vicinamibacterales bacterium
TCCGCGGTCTCTTGAGTCGGCTCGCGATCGCGTACGCGACAGGTGGCGTGGCTTCCGCTACGCGGCCAACCACGTGCGCGACGCCACGGTGAAGTCGCTCTTCCTCGAAATCGCCAGCCAACGCGACGAATTCGCCGGGGAGATCCTTCCACACGCGCAGCGCCTCAGCGGAGCCATGGAGCCGGACGGGAGCGTTGCCGGCGCGCTGCACCGGCGCTGGATGACGATCAAAAACACGATGGGCGTTCATGACGACGCCGCGATCATTCGGGAGACCGAGCGGGGCGAGCGAGCAGCGCTGGCGGCGTACGAGGATGCGCTGAACGGAATGCTGCCGCCGACCGCGCGGGATGTCATCGAGCGACAGTGCGCGCATGTCAGCCACAGCCACGAGCGTGTCACGCGCTGCTCGTCGTGTGAGTGATCGCATGGGCGGTAGCGCAGGAAGACAGGGAGAACGTCATGATCGGCATGACCACGGGAGCCATGAGTGCCACTTGCGCTCAGGTTGTTCTCGACGGACAGGCTCGGTTGGGCGATATCCGTCCTGCGTCGCTGTGCTCCGCAAAATTCATGCGCCGTCACGCGGCCTCTGGCAGCAGCGATACTTGATGCAGCCCACTGAAATTGGTGTCGCAGCCACTCGACATCGAGCGGGGAAGTGATGGTTACGGTCGGATCCGCCGGGCCGAGAGCAGTCCAATGTTGCTCCGATCAGCCGATCCTGTTTCATTGCAACGGCTTAGATCGAGCTCGAGAGATGGAATACCGGTACGGGGATATGACACCTACTGTAGCCCCGTTTTCTCAGTGAGATTCGCGTTCGAGACGGCGCTGACGATCGCGATCTAGCGGGGGCGGCTACCGTGGCCCGGCAGTCTGCGCACCGTCGCCTACTGCAGCGCCATTCAGCCGCTTACTCGGTAGAGTGAAACGGGTCGATGACCTTCACGCCGGCCTTCTCGAAATCCGATCGATTGCGCGTCGCCACGGTGAGGCCGTGGACGAGGGCTGTGGCCGCGATGAGACTGTCCTTGATCGGCATCGCGCGTCCGGACTGGCGAAGGGTTGCGAGGAGCGCCGCCCAGCGAAGGCCTGTTTCAGCCTCCCACGGGAGGCAGTGCAGACGCTGGACCCCGGCATCGAACCACTGCTCCAACTTTCGGCGGCGGCGCCCTTTCGCCAAGAGCAGAATGCCGAAGCGAATCTCCCCAAGAATGATCGGATCGACGGCGATTTCGCGCTCGTGACGTGTGAGCCATTGGAGGCAGCGCTGGCTTGGCGTAGCCTTCGTCGGCTCACTGAGCACGTTGGCGTCAACCAGGAACGTCACAACGTATCGGTCGACTCCGATTCGATCGAGACAAAGAAGTCCTTCTCCGGGCACGCGAGCAGCCATTCGATCACGCCCTCGTTCGGACGAGGGGCGCGTCGAACCAGGCGATACTCGCCTTGGTCCACACGTTCGACGTCGAATTCCTGGCCGCTCTCAATCCGGTCTCGTTGGCGCAGTTCTGCGGGCAGCACAATCTGACCCTTCGAGGACACCCGTGTTCGCATACGAGTAAGATATCGTCTTACGAGACCGGATGCAACGGCGCGGCGGTTTGACGTCCGACATGAGTCGGCCGCCGCGGCTCGGTCGGACGTTCCCTGCGGCCGCGTGACGAGCGGACTGTTGGGTGGGAGCGACGCGTGCTCGCGGGTTGCGGCGCCGACTTTTCTGCTACCGCTACGGCGGTTTGACAAAGAGTGTTCGGTCGAGAACGTCACGTTTGCCCCGACCGCGAAGTCCGGCACATTAATCATGGGTAGAATTGGCGCTGCCCTGCGTGCACCATGCGTCTCTCCTCAGGAACCCGATTCGGGATATACGAGATCCTCGCGCCCCTCGGTGCGGGAGGGATGGGCGAGGTCTATCGCGCCCGTGATGCGCGACTGAAGCGCGACGTCGCGATCAAAGTCCTCCAAGGCACCTGGGTCGACAACGGCGATCGCCTCGCACGGTTCGAACGCGAGGCGGAGCTGCTAGCCGCACTGAACCATCCCAACATCGCAGCAATCTACGGCGTCGAAGAGAGCGCGGGAACCACGGCACTCGTCCTCGAGCTCGTCGACGGCCCCACGCTGGCGGATAGGCTCGTCACCGGCCCTTTGCCGCTCAGCGACGCCTTGGCCATCAGCCGGCAGATCATCGACGCACTCGACGCGGCGCACGAAAGAGGCATCGTGCATCGGGACCTCAAGCCAGCCAACGTGAAGGTCCGCGAAGACGGGACAGTCAAGGTGCTCGACTTCGGCCTCGCCAAATCGCTCGAGTCCGATGCAGCGCCACAAGGCGTCACCATGTCGCCGACCATGACGAGTCCGGCGGTGACGTCCGCGGGTGTCGTGCTGGGCACCGCCGCCTACATGAGCCCGGAACAGGCGCGCGGCCAGTTCGTGGACAAGCGATCGGATATCTGGGCGTTCGGATGCGTGCTCTACGAGATGCTCACCGGCCGCATGGTGTTCGCTCGCGCAACCATCGCAGATACCGTCGCGGCTATCCTCGAGCGCGAGCCCGACTGGTCCGCGCTGCCCTCGACGACACCGACGAGCCTGCGGCGGCTGCTGCGCCGCTGTCTCGACAAGAGCCGCAGTCAACGCCTCCGGGACATCGCCGATGCGCGACATGGGCTCGACGACATCGAGGACGATGCTTCTCGCGTCACATCGAGGTCTGCACGAACGCAGTGGCCCCGTCTGCTGGCTGGAGCCGTGGTCGTCGCCAGCATCGCTGCTGTCGCCGCCGTGCTCGCGAGCCGATGGGTAAGCCCGACGCCAGCGGCGACGTCAACACCAGGGCCACAGTTCACGCATGTGACTGCGGACGCCGCCTTTTCAACGGAGCCGGCGCTATCGCGCGACGGCACTCTCGTTGTGTACGCGTCCGGCCGGGACGGAATGGGACAGCTCGATTTGTGGCTGCAGCGCACGTCTGGAGGTCAGCCGGTCCGGCTCACCAACGATACCGCCGACGATCGACAGCCCGACTTCTCGCCCGACGGCAGTTTCATTGCCTTTCGTTCGGATCGTGCTGGTGGTGGTGTTTACGTGATGCCTGCACTCGGCGGCAACGCGCGTCTCATTGCCGAAGGAGGCCGTCGCCCGCGATTCTCTCCCGACGGCAGCCGCATCGCGGTCTGGACGGGACCATGGCTCGCGGGCGCTGGTGCTCGTGGGCCTGGATACTCGGTGTTCATCGTGCCGGCCAACGGTGGCCAACCAACACGCGTCGCGGATGGTTTCTGGACGGCGCGCGATCCGGTCTGGGCTCCCGACGGCCAAAGCCTGCTGTTCTTCGGCCGCAAGACCGCGGACAACTCACCATCGGGCACATTCGACTGGTGGTGGGCTCCACTCGACGGCAGAGAACCTGTGGCGACGGGTGCTTACCGGATCATGGCCGAGCATGGGCTCTCCGATCCGATCGAGGCTGATTTCGTTGGAGGTGGTCAGGAGCCCGTGCCGGCGATCTGGACCAAGGCGGGGGTGCTGTTTTCGGCTACCCTCGGCGAAAGCGTCAGCATCTGGCGCCTCTCTGTGTCTGCGAGTACGGGTCAGGCCGCCGAAACGTCACTCGAGCGTGTGACATCTGGCGCGGAATTCGATCAGTTGCCATCCGCCGATGAGAACGGACGAATCGCGTTTCAATCATCGTCCGAAGGGTACGTCTCGCTGACACTCCCGCTGGATGCCAACGCGGGGCGCGTGACCGGTCCGATCGTGCGGCAGACGTTCTGGGCCGGCCAGGCGGGCGGCCGGAATAGCCTGGACCATGCCGGTCGCCTTCTCGTTTACCTGAGGACGGGTGCGGCCTCGAGCGAGATCTGGGTAAAGGACATACAGACGGTTCAGGAGCGGCACCTTGTGACCGCACCATCAGTCGCTCTCAATCCGGTCATCTCCCCCGATGGCGCTCGTGTGGCGTACAGCGTGCCTGGATCAACGCACGCCACGGGCTATGTTATGCCGACTGCAGGTGGAACGGCTCGTGAGGTCTGCCAGTGCGTCCTGCAGGGATGGTTCTCGGACAATCGACGGATTCTGGCGCTCGACGCTGCAGGAGGGGGGTCACCGCGCGTCCGCGCGATCGACGTCGTCGACGGCACTGAAGCGGACCTCGTGAGACATCCAACGTTCACCATCGGTCGAGCGGACGTTTCGCCCGACGGACGGTGGCTGGCGTTCAATTCCCAACGACAGACATGGATGGTGCCGGTGCGTCCCGGTAACCCACCGGAGGAACGCGAGTGGGTACTAATCAGGAAGGCGACGACGCAGGACTCGGCGGAACGAGCGTGCGGGTGGTCGCCAGATGGACGCTTGTTGTATTTGCTTCTCGAACGCGACGGCTTTCGAGACCTCTACGCACAACGAATCGATCGGGCGCGCGGGACGCCGGTCGGAGAGCCGTTCATCGTCCAGCACCTCCACGACCCCACACGCCGATGGGGATCGACACCCTTCGGCAACGCCATCGTCAGCAACGCGTTCGTGTTTACTCAGGTGGAGATGACAGGCAATATCTGGCTGCTGGACCCGTCCACAACAAGCCGCTAGATCACCTCGTTCCTTTGATCGTCCCCACGTTCGAGTCCTGCTCGTAACCGCGCTCGAGGACGTCCCTCACGACGCCGACCACGGTGAACGGCGGCTCCGTCGGGCCGAATCGGATTTGCCGGCCCAGCGCGGATTGTCCGTCCATGAATCGGCGGACGAGCGTTTTCGTTGACGACAATGGCGCGAGGCGCATCGGCGCCATCGCGCGCATCGAGGAGGCGCTCTCGACCAGCGTCACGCCAAGCGTCTGCAGATAGTCGGCCGTCCCTATACGGAACAACGCGTCCGGCAGATCTCCAGGACGGAGTTGACGCCCCTCGACACTGAAGACTCGCGTGTTACCAGGTGACTGAAATGGAAGCATTGAGCCAAATGCGACCCCACGCACACCTGGCAATGCGCGGACGCCGGCGATGATGCGCTGCACGTTCAGGTCGAACCAGGAATCCACAAGCGTAGGGCCCAACATCGCCAGCAACGACGTGTCGGTGTTCCTGGGCAGCCGCGCGGGGTTCCGGTCCGCCGGCAGCCCGCTGCTCACCGGCACGGGTCCGACCGCGATTGCCCTGGCCGATCTGAACGGGGACGGCAAGGCCGACATCATCACGGGCAACTCCGGCAGCGGCGATCTCTCTATCTATTCGCTTCAGCCCGTACTAGGGATTAGGATGTTGGCCCCATGAGGATTCTTCTGACCTTCATTACCGCCGCCCTCCTGCTCGCGGGCGGCGCGACGGAAGCCCTGGCCCAGGATCTCGTCATCACCAACGCCCGCGTCATCGTCGGCAACGGCACGGTGCTCGAGAAGGGCGCCGTCGTCGTGAAGGGCGGACGCATTGCCTCGGTCGGCCCCACGGCGTCCAACGCGCCCGCCGGCGCCCGCACCATCGACGCGAAGGGCATGACCGTCATGCCCGGCTTCATCGACGGCCACCGCCACATCATCGGCGGCAACACCGATCAGTGGTTCAAGGAACAGGCGGCCGTCCGGATGCAGGAGTTCCTGGAGGCTGGCTACACCACGCTCATGTCGGGCGGCGGTCCGGTCCCGGGAATCGTTCAGCTCAAGGAACGGATCGAGAAGGGACAGATCAAGGGGCCGCGCATCATCACGTCCGGCCGCGCCGATCCCCCCGGCTTCAAGAGCGAGCAAGATGCCCGCGCCGCGGTGCAGCAGCTTGCCAAGGTCGGCGTCGAGATCATCAAGGCGCGCGTGGACAACGACCCGAGTCCCCAGCAGATGGCCATCCTCGCCGCCGTCGTGGACGAGGGCAAGAAGTTCAAGCTCGACACGATGGTGCACGCGGTCAGCCCGAAGGCGATGCTCGCCACGGTCAAGGCCGGCGCGCAGAAGCTGGTCCACACGCCGCACTTCGGCTGGCTCACGGAGGCTGACGCGAAAGTCGTTCGCGACGCCGGCGTCGAGGTGCTCTCGTGCGCGGGATTCGGTGTGCCGGTCTTCGGCGTCTACAACCAGACGAACCAGCCGACGTTCCGCGACGGCAAGCCGTGGCCAGAAGCGATCCTCGACGGCGAAGGCCGCGGGCGCGAGGCCGGCTACAAGGCGGTGAACGCGCGCACGCTCTGGGATGGCGGCGTCGTCTATGGATTCGGCACCGACACCAACTACCACCCGCTGGAGGGGCTCGAGCACGAGCTGCGGACGCTCAACCTGATGTTCTCGCCGCAGGACTTGATCAAGCTGCTCGGGCCGAACACCGCGGCGTTCCTCGATCGCAGCCAGGATCTGGGCACGCTCGAGCCCGGGAAGCTCGCCGACATCGTGATGCTCGACGGCAACCCGCTGGAGGGCTACTGGAACCTGCTGCGCACCAAACTGGTCGTCAAGGGCGGCGACGTCGTCGTCGACAAACGCTAACAAGAAGTTTACGCCGTGGTCCGTCGCCGCTATTGGCCTGATCACTCCGGGCTTTGATCGCGACACACGAGTTATTCCGGAGTGAGCTCGAATCCTTCGTCCTTCCAGCCCTCGATACCACCGATCATCTTCTTGACCGGACGGCCGAGACGTGCCAAACGAACCGCCGCCCTGTCAGCGCCGTTGCAGTGCGGGCCAGTGCAATACACCACGAAGATCTTTGTCTTCACATCGTCAGGTGTGACTACGGAGCCGCGGTTGCGAATCAGGTCGCCAGACGTCTCGTCGTACCTCCGCACCGCGAGGGTGGGCAGTCACAATTCGTGTCGGCACCGTTGTCTGCGGTCAATGCACGCGGGCTTGCCACGCTGCTCGAGTGGGCGCAGCGGAATCTTCATCGTCCGCTGACCGTGGAGCTGCTGGCGCGCAAGGCGACTATGTCGCCCGCAGCTTCGCTCGACACTTTCTCGCAGAGACAGGGACGACGCCGTATCGGTGGCTCACGCATCAGCGTCTGCTGGCGGCGCAACGTCATCTCGAAACGACTGAGGCATCGATCGATGAGATTGCCAACGCGGTAGGGATACAGACGGCCGAAACCCTCAGGCACCATTTCGGCAGCGGTTTCAGATTTCACCGACGGCGTATCGTCGTCGATTCGCCCAGGAGTCGTTCAACCCATCTGTTCGGCGATAGCCTGCCTCGAGTACCAGATGCGCGCGTTTTCTCAACCAAATGGATGCACAGACACGGCGCGATCCCGTTACGTGCAGGCGGGGGATTCGATACCTACTGTAGACAGTCGTAAGTAACTGCGACGGCTTGATTTTTCTGGTACCGGTACGGGGATTCGAACCCCGGTCCCGTGGCTGAGAACCACGTGTCCTGACCCCTAGACGATACCGGCCCCGAGCAGGAACTTCAGATTTTACTCCGATCGTCCTGCCGCGGGCCACATCGACGGGTTAGCGATAGCGCTCGCCGTTGCGGTAGCCGGAGTCGTAGCCCTGCCGAAAACCGGATCGATAGTTGTTCTTGTAGGCGTCTTTCGAGCCGTACGAACGCGAGTATCCATCGTCGGCGCTGCGATAGTCACCGTGACCAACTGGATCGTAGCGGTCGCGATCGTGCCGATCGTCGGCGCCGTGATCCCATCCATCGGCATATCCGCGCGCGAACGCAGGATCCTGATATCCGCGTAGCACGCGCGGATCGCGTCGGTTGTCTCGTTGTCCTTGATCGTAAATGCCGACGGCGCGGTACCTGTCGTAGCCGGTGCGATAGCCCGAGGCGAAGCCACGTCTGAATTCGTCTCGATACCCGTCGCGGCTGCCGTAGCGATCGTTGTAGCCGCGGTCTGCGTCGCGGTAGATCGAACTGCGTTCCCACTGCGGCTCCCGACCCTGGCGGCCGTCCTGTTCACCTTGCTGGACGCCCTCGCGATAGCCGCGGTCATACGCCATGCCGAAACTCTGAGCCGATGCCAACGTCGAACTCAGAAGCCCGATGCACAACACGCCGATCAGGAGCAGCCTCCGGTGCCGATTCCCCATGGTCGTTCTCCGAAGGCGCTGGCAATCGGACAAAGTGCAAACGACAAGCCACAACGGCACGCGTAGTCTGTCGCGTGATTCGCTCGAAATGGACGCGAATCGTCCCCTGTGGGATGCGTGTTAGCCTCGCTCTGTGATCCGCCTCATCAAGTCCATCGATGCTCACGTTGGAGGTCAGCCTCTCCGCCTTGTCGTCGAAGGCTTCCCACGTCCGCACGGTCGAACGCTGGCGCATCAGCGTGACTGGTTTAGAAAGAACGCAGACGGACTTCGTCGCGCCGTCGTGCTTGCGCCGCGCGGGCAC
>DATLLQ010000031.1:0-66674 GCA_035537775.1 Vicinamibacterales bacterium
GCGAGCACCAGCCGCCTGGCCTTCGTGTGGACGGACCACGCAGCCACGAGCAACAGCAGCGGTCCGAAGTGGGCGGAATGGACGAACGTTTCAACGCCGAAGACGCTATGGAGCGCCAGCTGCCCGAGGACCAGAGCGCCCAGGGCAACCCGATACCGCTGATCGCCGGTCGCCGAGACCAACCCGTAACACCCGGCGCCGAGGATGAACCACCAGAGCACAGCGGCCACATGGACGGGGCGCTCTTCCACCGAGAGGATCATGCTGGTGCGGACAAAGTCGGGAGGATACGCGAGGGTGCGTTCTACTGGTTCTGGAATGACGAGACTGTGACTGAAGGCAGCGCGCCAGCGGTGCACCACATGTGCGGGGGTGAGAGTGACCCATGCGGCTTCCTTGCCTGCCTCGAAGAACATCCCATCGTTTCGCATCAACCTGGTCTCCGCCACGGCGGCAGCAGTCCCGATGGTGAGTGTCACGACGGCAATTGCGGCGGCGACCTTCCACCGGTGCATGCTTGCCGCGGCGATGAGGCCTCCCATCCAGTTCGTGGTCGTCGTTCCAAACGTCAGGATATTGATTCCGAGCGATGCGGCCGGCGATGAGTACTGGCAGGCGACGAGGGCAAGCGCCAGCAGCAGGCTGATGGATCCAGCGACGAAGGTCTCAGCCACTGGCGCCCAGAACAGAAAGAATGCGCTGCCAAGGAACAGCACGAGGAATGGCGCGGCGGTCGACCATGAGCCCGTGGTGCGGCGCACGAGGAAGGCGAACACCGCGGTCCACAGTCCAGCCAGCACCGCCACCAGGATCCGCACCGATAGAATGTGATCCACACCCAGCAGTGAGAGCACCTTGACGGGCGGGTAGAACAGCAGCGAAAAGAGCGGGTGCCGCAGCGTTCGATGAACGCTCTGGAGATTCGTCAGGTTGTCGTAGACCTGCGGGATGTCCGACTCGAACCAGCGATCGAAGGTCTGGTACGAATCGATGCGCTCGCCAAGGATGCTCGAGCCGATGAGCGACCAGGCGGAGGCCAGGCCCACGACGAGCACGATCGGCAGGACCAGTGCCCGCATTGGGCTAATCCTAGCCGAAGGTGAGATATCTGTGACCCGCGAACGCGCGGGTCCGCGGGCAACGTGTTACTGCGCCGGGAGCTTGTGCGCCGCGATCGCCATGTGAATCGCCACGTTCTTGCCGATCGACACCTTGAATTCGCGCGACCGCGGGCCGCCACCGGTGAGGCCAAACTGGGTGCGGTCGATCTGGAAGGTCGTGTCGAACGTCGTCATGCCCGCCTCGCCGGCCGGCGATATGACGCGGATCGGCAAGGTGAGCTGCCGCGTGATGCCACGAATCGTCAGGTCGCCGGTGACGGACAGCCGGCCGTCCCCCCCTGGCGCGACCGCCGTGCTCACGAAGTGCATCGTGGGATGTTTCGCGACGTCGAAGAATTCATCCGAGCGCAGGAGATCCTCCTGCTCAGTGTTTTCGAGGCTGACGCTGTCCGTGTACACCGTGAGGTCGACGTGCGTGGCAGCAGGGTTCGCGGGGTCGTATGAGATGCCGCCGGTGAGCTCGCTGAACTGGCCATCGCGACGGACCGTAAACAGGAGACGCCGCGCGGACAGCGTGAAGTTGACCACGCTGGACTCGCTGTCAACCGTGTACTGCGTGTCGCCGTGATCCGCGGCGACTGCCGGAGCGATGGCGGCGCTCCAGAGAAAGAGCGCGGCCGTCGTGACTCGAAGTGTTGCTTGTACCATGAGACCTCAGCGGCGTGAACGACCGCTATTCATGTTACGGTTCGCCGCAAGGTCATCAGGAAGATCCACGCTGACACATGATGTAGATCAGCCATCCGTTCGGACCGTCTATTGCTCCGCGAATAGACATGCCTGCCGAGCGCGATTCGGTGCCAGCCGGACATCCGCTGGCGTTGCGGGCGGGAGGGGATCGCCGCAGCGGAGAGCGCCGCGCAATTTCTCGCATCGGCTCAGATCGACGACGGAGCCAGCGCCGCCGGCAGTGGCTCGGTCATGCCTTGCTGACCTCGCTGACGATCGCCGTGCCGGCGTCGGCGAACGCCGCCAGGTCGCAGCCGTTGTCACCCCTGTCGAGACACGCGCCGAAGGACGCAGGCACGATCGTGCCGCTTCCGGGCATTGCCACCACGCCGCAGCGTCCTTATGAAGATCTGATCATCGAGGCGGCGGAGACATACGGCCTGGAACCGCGGCTGCTTCGAGCGATCGTAGAGGTCGAATCGAAGTTCAACCCCAGGGCCGTCTCGCGCGGCGGCGCAAAAGGGCTCATGCAGTTGCGGCCGATCCTGCAGCGCGAGCTCCGCATACGCAACCCCTTCGATCCGCGGCAGAACATCATGGGCGGCGCGCGCTATTTGCGGCGCCTGCTCGACAGGCACGAAGGCGACATCCGGCTTGCGCTGGCGAGCTACAACGCGGGCCCGCGGAACGTGACGCGCTATGGCGGCGTGCCGCCTTTTCAGGAGACGGTGAAATACATCGAGCGCATCATCGACATCCTGGAGCAGAGTCCGAACAGCTGAGCAGTACTGACGTCAGACAGCAGCCCCACCAACGCGCGTACCCTCCTTCGATCGTGACGTGGCATCCCATATACTCAAGCGGTTCGTCTGCGCGTCTCCCAGTCTGTTGAACGTAGTTCGGTAATAACGATCCCCTGGGGCCTTGAGCAATATGGTCTTTGAACGACGCGATCGGAGGCACGCGCGCATGCGCGGCGCCCTTGCGGTAGCTCTGCTGTTTGTCCTCTCTCAGGCTGAGTGGACATCGGCTCAGGAGCTCACTTCCAACGACATCTCTCGTCAGGACATTCAGACGGTGGACCCCTCGAGTCCGCCAACGAAAGAACTCCGCAGGCTCGACGGCGATGCACGCCGATCTGAATCGCTGGACACAAGCGTGCGATGGGGCGGCGTCATCAAGCAGACGCTGTTCTTCCAGGCCATCCAGCACTCCTTCTTCATGACCCAGCAGAAATCACGTGACGGGCTGAAGGGACCGTGGGTGCACGACTGGTTTGAATCCGCAGCCTCCCCGTTCGTCGAGCCGCACTGGTCGGACGGAGGGCCTTTCCTGGTCAACTACATCGGGCACCCGATGGGCGGAAGCACCTACGCGTACATCTACAGGCAGAACGATCCGTCTGCCCGTGGGATCGAGTTCGGCCAGAAAGGCTACGGCACGCTTCTGGCGAAATCGATGGGTATGGCGGCGCTCTGGAGTGCCCAGTGGGAGATCGGCCCATTCAGCGAGGCCTCGCTCGAAAACGTCGGCAAGCCACCCAATCGCTCCAAGATGGCCTGGCAGGACTTCGTGATCACGCCGACCGTCGGTGTGGCATGGATGGCTGGAGAGGACGCTCTGGACCGCTTCGTCGTCAAGAAGCTCGAGCGGAAGATCGACAGTGCGGCCGGCAGGGCCGCGGTCCGGATACTTTTCAATCCCACCCGAAGCATGTCCAACCTCGTGGCGGGCCAGAAACCGTGGAAGCGGGAAGGGCGTCCCTGAGCCGCGCCTGAACGCTGGGCGTGAACTCGCAAGTGCGATAGTAGGGCCCGGCCGGTGGCGTGTGTTACGTTTTCAACGGTCCGGCTCTGACCATGAATTCCAAGAGAAGACGCTTCCTGCTCCCGAGGGTACCGAACCGTTGATCGGCGGGCGTCCGGGCCTCTGGCTCGCAATCGGACTCACCGTTTTCACGGCGTTTGCGTTCCGCCTGTGGGGACTCGGAAGCAGCTCCATCACGCACCCTGAGATCTACGCACCGGGCATCACCCTTCCGGAGTTCGTGACGCAGCCGATCGCACGAACCTCGGTATCCACCATCGTCCGGAGCACACTGCTTACCGATAACCACCCGCCTGGCTATTACCTGCTTGCGCTGCCGTGGAGCCAGGTGTTCGGGACGGGTCTGACCGCGCTCCGGATGCCGGCGGCGCTCATCGGTGCACTGACAACGCTGCTCCTTCTGCTGGCGTACTGGAAACGCGAGGGGCGATTCGTCGCCATGGTCGCGGCAACGTGGCTTGCGCTGCACGGCACGCACGTCCTGTGGAGCCGGAACGCCCGCATGTGGGCGCTGTCGGCAGCGATGGCCGTCGTATCGGTCTGGGCGCTGCAGGAGTTGCGGAACCGATATCGGTTTGGCTGGGCACTCGCGTATGTCGGCAGCCTCACCGTCGGCCTGTGGACGGAATACACCTTCTGGCCGGTCCTGGCGGCGCAGTTGCTGTCCGAAGTGATCCACAGCGCGCGTTCGGAACAGCCGTCGCCGGTCGTGGGTCTCCAGGGGCTGGCCATCTCGCTCGGGTCGCCGGTCTTCGTGTTCCTGTTGTCACGTCTTGGATCCAGCGCCTACCTCGAGGCACCTGCCGGGCACCATCTGGAGGCATTCGCCGCGTTCGGAAGCTGGTTCGACATGGATCAGGTCGCGACATGGGGCGTGCGGGGACTCGCGCTTCGACTCCTCCTCGTCTCCGGCGGCGCTTTGCTGATGGGGCTTGGAGCCTGGCGTGGTCCGGCGTTGTCCGACGCCGGGTCTCCAGCACGCACACGTTCGAACCGGATCGAGTTGATCCTCTGGTTGAGCCTCTTCTGGCCGGCGCTGTTGATCTGGATCTGGCGTGAGCAGCCGTTCGATGAGGCGTACCCGGTGAGGACGGTTACGCTGGCCATCCCGGTCGTCGTGGCTGCCGGCTACAGCGTGTTCTCGCGTGGCTGGCCCGTGCTGAGGGGATTGCTGAGACGGTTGGCTGGCCTCTTTCCGTTCCGGCAGCTCGGCGCAGACGTCGTCGTCGCTGTCGCAGTGGTGCCATTCGTTCTGCTGCTGGCCGTCTCGCCTGTCATGCCGGCAGTGGCGCCACGGAGCATGCTCGTTCTGGTTCCGTTCCAGCTCGTGCTCGCGGCACGAGGACTGGCGGCACTCGCGCGCGGACCGGCAGCCAGAGCCGTTGCCGTCGCTGGAATTGTGCTGATCGGTGCCGCCAGCTCGATCCTGGCCATGAACGCGCCGACGCCGCGCGATTATCAAGGGCTTGCTGCCGCGATCACACAGCAGAAAACGTCATCCGACCTGTTCGTCGTCGAGGACCAGTGGTACGCCACGCCGGTCCTCTACTACCTTGGAGCGGACGTCATAGAGAGCCGGGAGGCTCGCGTCCTCAGCGATCCGTCGGAGCTCGATCGCATCAGTGCCGCACGGATCTGGCTGCTCAAGTTCGATGGGTTGCCTGACAACCAGGGGGCGCTTCTCGAACAGCACCGATATCGCGCGATCCGGTCGTTCAGCGTCCGCGGTGCCGAGGCCCGACTATTCGAGCGATCGGCACCCTGAACGGTTCGAACGACCCGAACGGATCGAACGATCTTGACTTTGTCCGGCAGCGTTAGTACACGTCCATGTCTCTGGCGGGGAGATTGGGATGACCTTGTGCGAACGAAGACCATCGTGTTGTCCCTGGCAGCATTCGCGGCCTTTTCAGCGGTCGCGATTGCCCAGGGGTTCATCAACATCAAGGAGCTCCTGACCGGCTACGAGGAAGTTCCCTCCGTGTCGACGGGCGCCAGCGGGCAGTTCAACGCGCGCATACGCGGCGACGAAATCGAATGGCAGTTGAGCTATTCGGATCTGGAAGGCGCCGTTCAGCAGGCTCACATTCACTTCGGTAACGTTGGTGTAAACGGCGGGATCACCGTTTTCCTCTGCACCAACCTCGGCAACGGGCCTACGGGCACCCAGGCCTGCCCTACCCCACCGGCGACGATCTCCGGGAGGATCTTCGCGGCGGACGTCAGCCCGAACATCGCCGCGACGGCCGCCGCGCGGACGCAGGGGATCAACACGGGCCAGATCGACGAGCTGATTGCCGCAATGCGTGCCGGGGCGACCTACGTCAACGTGCACTCGGCGACGTGGCCCGGCGGAGAGGTCAGGAGTCAGATCCAGAACGGAACACCCAAGTAGTTGGTAGTCGGGTAGTTGGTAGTTGGTAGTAAACACTACCAACTACTAACTAACTACAGACTACCGACTACCGATTACCGACTACCAACAGCTGGGGCTCTTCGAGCATCTCGCGGATGGCCGAGAACGGCATCACGCGCACGAGCTCTTCGATGTTGGTGACGCCCTCGCTGAGCAGCTCCGACGCGCACGCGGCCATCGTGAACGTGCTCGCCTTCGTCGACTCCGCGAGTTCGTCCATCGGCACTTCCTTCGCGATCAGCACCGCATCGTCCTGCGTCGGCACCCACAGCTCCCCCACCATGCAGCGGCCGGCGTAGCCGGTAAAGTTGCACGACGGGCAGCCTGCGCCTTTCACCAGCTCCCACTGCGAGAGACGCGCGCTGAACGGCAGCTGATCGAGGAAGTGCTTCGATGGCTGATACGGCGCCTTGCACGTCTTGCACACCCGGCGGACGAGGCGCTGTCCCATCACGCCGCCCAGTGTGGAGGCAATCGTGTTTGCGTCGATGCCGAGGTCGCGCAGGCGGCGTACCGATTCGACCGCGGTCGTCGTGTGCAGCGTGCTCAACAGCAGGTGGCCGGTCTGCGCGGCGCGCAGGGCCATCTCCGCGGTCTCGCCGTCCCGGATCTCGCCAATCATGATGACTTCCGGATCGTGCCGGAGGAACGCGCGCAGATAGGTCGCGAACGTGTTGCCGATCGTGTCGTTGACCTCGCACTGCGAGAACTGCTCGTAGACGTACTCGATCGGATCTTCCGCCGTCAGAATGCGAATCTCCGGCTTGTACAGCGTCTTCAGCGCCGAGTAGAGGGTGGTGCTCTTGCCGGAGCCGGTGGGACCGGTCACGAGAATGATGCCGGCGGTTCGCTTCAGCAGCTGGCCGAGCTGGGTCACCATCTGCTTCGGCAGGCCGAGGCCGTCGATCGACGCCGGCAGGCGCGACTTGTCCAGAACGCGGATGACGACACTCTCGCCGTGCATGCTCGGGACGATCGAGACGCGCAGGTCGATCGTGATCAGCTCGTTGCCGTTCGTCAGACGCACACGGAAGCTGCCGTCCTGGGGACGGCGCCGCTCGGCGATATCCAGCTTCGCCAGAATCTTGAAGCGCGACACCATTTCGCGCCCCAGGCTGTTGCACGCCGGCTCGAGCTCGCCGAGCTGCGGCGGCTGCAAGAGGCCGTCGATGCGAAAGCGGATGCCGATCCGGTTCGAGAGCGTTTCGATGTGGATGTCGCTCGTCCGCTGCTCGATCGCCAGCGCGAGCAGCCGCTGGACGATGACGTCGGCGCCCTTGTATTCGTAGCCGTAGTTGACCCGCGGATCGTCGGCGGACGCCTCTTCGTCGAACTCGAGGTCCATCACGCCGCCGTCGATCGGACCACCGGTGGGTCCCTGAAGGGCCTCGCTGTACAGGCGTGCAAACGCGGTCTTGATCGACTCGTGCGAGGCCGTGACGACGCTGATGCTGTATCCGGTCAGTCGCTTCAACTCGCCGACGACCGACTGCTCTGTCGGATCGTCCATGCAGACGGTCAGGCTCTGACCAATGGAGCTGACGGGCACCAGGCTGTGACGGCGCGCGTAGGCATGGTTGATGATCCGCCCGAGGGTGGGATCGATTCGCATCCGTTCGAGATCGACGAACGGCACGTCGAGCTGGGTGCTGATGGCTTGACGTACGACGTCGTCGCCTACGAAGCCAAGCTTGACGAGGAGCCGTCCAAGGCGAACGCCAGGATGGTTCTTCTGCTGTTTCAGCGCATCCTGCAGCTGCTCCGGCGAGATGGCGCCGGACTTGACGAGCACTTCGCCCAGCGGCAGGCGCTTCGACGCAGCCGGTGCGAGATGGATGTCCGGCTTCTTCCTCTCAGACGTCGTGGACGGCGATACTTTCATCGGGGAGTCCCATCGAAGTTGTCAGTTGTGCACAGCGAGCCGCATGCGTCGGAGCAAGACACACGCCACAGTCGGCACCCAAGTCGTGCGTTTTCCTTAGGAAACGAGACGCAAAAATGCCAGGAGCCGGAGGAGCAGGCCGGAGTGCGCTGACGAATTCGGGCCGTCACCTGACGGATTGGTCCCCCGAATCACAGGTTCGTATTCCGGCGGACGCGTGAGCCGTCCGACAATAGCAGCGCGAAAACATGGTGCGGTTTGGTGCGGTGGCGGTCTTTCTCGTCGTGTTGGCCTTTCGATGGCTGACGCTTTCGGAGTTCCCAAACGATCACTTCGATCATGTGGCGCTGGCACAGCAGCTCCGCCTTGGCGCCTGGCCGGTACGCGACTTCACCGACGAGGGACTTCCCCTTTTCTACGCGGTATCGGCTGCCGCGTGGTCGCTGCTCAAAGCGCCCTTCCTCTCCGAAGCCATCGTCATGTCGCTTGGCTTCGCGATCGCGGCGGCGCTCACGTTCGCCGCGGCCACACGACTCTCCCGGTCGGCACTCGCCGCGTCCGTCGCAGTGCTGGCGCAGGTTCTGCTCTATCCCCGCCCATACAGCTATCCGAAGCTCCTCGTGCAGGCGGTGTGGGTGCTCGTGGCATGCCGGGCGATTGAGCGGCTCACGGCCCGCCGGATCGCCGCGCTCGCCGCCGCGACGGCGCTCGGGTACTACTTCCGTCACGACCACGCGGTGTATCTCGGCATCGCGACGGTCGCGTTGCTTGCCGTCGCTCGCTGGCAGATGGGTCTGCGGGCGGTGGCGCGCGCGTTGGCGCAGTACGCTGCGGTGGTCATGGCTCTCATCCTGCCGCATCTGATCTACGTGCAATGGGCGGCTGGCCTCCCGACCTACCTTGCGATTTCTCGTCACTACGTCTCTGCCGAAGCCGCTGGCGCCGCGTATCGCCTTCCGCTTCCCTCCATCGACACAGAGGCTGGTCTCTGGCTGCGGCGCGAAGCACCCGCCGTCAACATCCGGTGGGTGCCGGCGGTCGATGACGCGTCGCGCACGCGGCTCGAGCAGCGGTACCGGCTGGAAGCCGTCGAGCACGCGGAAGGCACCACGTGGCGTTACCGGCTGCGGGACGCCGGCGAGAGAAACGTCAGCGCGCTTCAGGGCGATCCGAATGTCGAAGATACGCACGGCTTCGACCGCATTGGCACCCGCAACAGCGTGATTGGACTCGAAGTGGGGCCGGGCTGGCGCGCACGGGAAAACAGCGTCGCGGTCTTGTACTGGTTCTCCTGGCTGCTTCCCGCGAGTGCTCTTCTGGTTCTTTACCTGAGACGCGGGCAGCTCACCACGCCGGACACCGCTGCCGCCGCGATGCTCATCGCGCTCGCATTTGCGGCCAATCTCGGATTCCTGAGGGGCCCGCTCGAGATGCGCCTGCCTGATGTGGCGGTGCCGCAGACGATTCTGGGCGCGTGGCTCGGCGCGACGATGTGGCGCTGGCCGTCGAGTGGACGCGGGCGGCTTCTCCGCAGAGGCCTCGTGCTGATCGTGGCGGGGAAAGCATTGATCGCGGCCGCAGTGCTGTCCCAGGCAGGACTGCTCGTGAAGACGACAGGGCTCACGGATGGCATTGGCGGAGTCGCACGGCGGTGGCGCGACGTCGAGGTGCTTCTGCGCGACGCGACACCCGGACCGGTTCCGAGCAACCCCTCGGCCGTGCTGCTGCCGTTCTTCGAGTACGTCCGCGCATGCACCGACCGCAGCGACCGCCTGCTCTACGCCTGGTATTCACCAGAGGTCTACATCGTGGCCGACCGCGGCTTTGCCGGCGATCACCGCAAGTTCCTCCCGGGTTTCCATTCGTCAGCGTGGGAACAGGAGCGCACGATCGAGCGACTGCGCCGCGAACACGTGCCGTTCGTCCTCATTCCGAAGGCACGGCGTCAGTCCTTCGAAGCCAGTCATCCGGCCGTGTGGCAATACCTCCGCAGCCGCTACGTGTTGATGGCGTCGATCCCGGATGGCGATCCCGGCGGCACGGATATCCTCCGCGAGTCATCATGGACAAGCGATCGGCTGTACGCCAATACGGCCTGGCCGTGCGCCGGTGCACCCGCGACCGGTGACCAGCCGTGAGCCTGCCAGGCGGTGCGCGGCGTGTCGTCGTGGGCGCGTGGCTGGCGATCGGCGCGGGCATGGCCTTGCAGGCATGGCTGACATGGTTCGCGGGACCCGCACCGCGGCTCGAAGCGCTTGCCGCTCCCGGCCCTGGTTCGAATCCTCACATCACCGCGCTTGCCGTGACGCTCGCGTGGATCATTCTGGGCACCGCTCTCGTGCTGCTGTCGTCGCGCTCAATCACGCCGGGCCGGGCCGCCGCGGTCGTCGGCTATACAGCTCTCGCACTGCTGTACGTGAACGTGATGCGCGAGCGGACGTACTACGGTGATTTCGACAACTACTTCAGCGCCGCGCTCAGCCTGAACACCGGCGCGCCTTTGCCGCAGCGATATCTCTATCCGCCGCTGTGGGCGAGCATCCTGGCGCCGGTGACCACCCTTGGCGAAGAGTGGACGCTTGCCTTCGCCTGGCTGCTGAACATCGTGTCGACGCTTCTGTGCTTCCTCCTGCTGCCGCGAGTTCTGGAGAGGTACGGGTTCTCGCGTCCGCTGGCGATCGCGGCCACCGTTGCCTTCGGCGTCGTGAACGTGCCGATCCTGCGCACGCTCGCCTACGCGCAGATCAACATGCACGTGCTCGCGGCGATCCTGGCCACGCTCCACTGGTATCCGCGGCACCGGCTCGCCTCCGCGATGGCGCTTGCCCTTGCCGTCAACCTGAAGATCTCGCCGATCGTCCTCGCGCTGCCTTTTCTGTGGGCGGCAGACATTCGATGGACAGCGATGTTCGTCGCATCACTGATTGGGATCGGTGCGATCCCGGCCGTCGCGTACGGGCTCGAACCGTACGCCAACCTTCTGCACAACCTTCGAAACATCGAGCAGGCGAACGGGTTGACGTTTCGCGACGTGTCGATCGACTCGTTCGTCCGCGCGACAGGCCGCGCGCTCGATGTGAACCTGGACGTCCTCATCTGGCCGGCGAAGCTCGCGCTTGCCGCCGCGTGCCTCACGATAGCCGCCGTGCATGCGCGGTTGCGAACATTTGCCGCGGCCCGGACGGACGGCACGAGCGTCCACAGCGCCATGCCGGCAATGCTGATTCTGATGGTGATGGTGTCGCCGCTCGTCTGGGAGCACCATCCCGTCTTTCTCGCATTGAGCTACCTCGCCGTGGCCACGCTGCTGCGACTGGAAGACTGGCCGCTCTTCGGCCTGGCGTACGCCCTCGAATTCCTGATGCCGACATTCGACTTCTATCCGTGGTCGTACGGACGGCTCGTCAGCCCTCTGCTGCTCCTGGTGCTCGCCTGGAAGCGGCGCGCTGGACGATCTTCCGCGTTCGAGGAGACAAATCAGCGGGTCTCGACGCTGGCGACGCCGAGCGAATCGAGAATCACCTGAACATCGGCATGGCATCAGGCGCGAAATACCGCGCCGATCTATCGGCACGCTGATCTATACTGGCGGCCGCTCTTCTCCAGACAACTTTATGAGGTGGAGGCTCCCATGCCGCGACGTCGCCGCGTGGTTCAGGGTGTCGAATCGCCGCAGGACATGGCACGCAAGCTCGCTGTGCTCGAGCGCGAGCTGGCTGTTCAGCGTGCGGCCATGGAAAAACTGAAGGAACTCGGAGCCGCACCGAAACGGATGGCCGCTGCGCCGGCGCGTGTGACCGGCCGAAAGAGCGCCTAGGGGCGGACCGCCGCTTCGTTCAGCAACCGCCGGAGCTCCGCCACGATCAGATCAGGCGAGCACGGCTTCGTCAGCACGTTCAGAATCCCCGCCTGCCGGAATCGATCGGGCTGATCGAGGTACTCCGCGTGCCCGGTGACGGCAAGAACCGGAATGCCGCGCGTCGCGTCGGACTGCTGCAGCGCGCGGCAGAACTCAAAGCCATCCATCCCAGGCACCGCGAGATCGGTCAGGACGACGTCCGGCCGCAGTTCCTTCGCCTTGGCCAGCGCCTGGTGTCCGTTGTGCGCTTCGGCAATGCGGAAACCGGCGTGAGTGAGGCAGTCCCGATACATGGCGCGCGTGCTGAGATCGTCCTCGACGATCAACACCAGCGGCTCCTCAGGCATGTGCCCCTCGCCCATTGAGGCGAGAGTAAACGGGCGCAGCAGCGTCGGGCAAGACCCGGCGTTCAATAACTGTGCACAGCTGAGCTGTTAGACCGGCTCGCGGCGCCGTTGGACCGCCACACTGACCCGTGACCGCCAGTTCCACCACAGCCTGAAACCCAGCAGAATGGCAACGCCCACGGCCCAGCGGCGCGGCTCGGTGATGTCGGCCTTCACCTGCCACCAGAAATGGATGACCCCGCCAACGGCGGCGATGTACACCAGGCGGTGCAGCTTCTGCCATCGTCGCCCGAGCTTGCGGATGGCGAAGCGGTTCGACGTCAGCGCGAGCGCGAGGAGAATCAGGAAGGTCGCCATGCCGACGGTGATATAGGGCTTCTCCGCAACGTCCGCGAGCATGAACTTCACGTCGAAGAAGTGAATGAAGACCACCCACGTCAGCATGTGGAGCGTCGCGTAGAAGAAGGAGAACAGACCGAGCATGCGCCGCAGCCTGATCAGCTCATTCCACTTCGTGAGGCGGCGCAGCGGCGTGACGCTGAGCGAGATGACGAGGAACGCCAGCGCCCACCAGCCGGTCTGATCGGTGATGTAGTCGCCGGGATTGGCGGTGAGGTCCTGGGTGTAGAAACCGTAAACGAGCGCCGCCGCGGGTCCGAGCGCGGCGGCGAAAGCGACGGCCTTGAGGATTGCTATCGGCTTCAATAATTCTTGCGAAGATCCATGCCGCTGTAGAGGCTCGCGACCTCGGCGTAGCCGTTGAACATCTGCGTGCGCGTCGTCGCCAGAAGATCCGGCAGGCGGCGTTCCCGCGCCTGGCTCCATCGCGGATGATCGACATTCGGATTCACGTTCGCGTAGAACCCGTACTCGCTCGCCTGCATGACCTGCCATGTGTTCCGTGGCTGCTTCTCCACGAAGCGCATCTTGACGATTGACTTCCCGCCCTTGAAGCCGTACTTCCAGGGCACGACGAGCCGGATTGGCGCGCCGTTCTGCGGCGGCAGCACTTCATCGTAGATGCCAACGGCCAGCAGCGCCAGCGGATGCCTCGCCTCGTCCAGGCGGAGGCCCTCGATGTACGGCCAGTCGAGCACGCCGGTCCGCTGCATCGGCATGCGGGCGACGTCGTGGAGCGTGAGGAACTCGACGAACTGCGCCTTCCCGGTCGGCTGCACGCGATCGATCACGTCCTTCAGCGGAATGCCGACCCAGGGAATCACCATCGACCACGCCTCGACGCAGCGCATCCTGTAGATCCGCTCTTCGAGCGCGTACGGCTTGATGAAATCCTCGAGCGCGTACTTCGCCGGCTTCGCGACCTCGCCCTCGACCTCCAGGGTCCACGGCGTGGTCTTGAAGTTTCGCGCGTTGACCTTCGGCTCGTCCTTACCGGTGCCAAACTCGTAGAAATTGTTGTAGCCGGTGACATGCTCGTACAGATTGACCTTCTCGGTCGTGCTGAACGAGCTCTTCTTGATCGGGCCTTTGAGCTTGGTGCGCGTCGTCTGCGCTTCGCCAACCCCGGCCCACGCGCCGAAACCGGCGGCGGCCATCGCAACAGCCGATGCCTGCAGGAACTCCCGGCGGCGGAGGTAGACCCCCTTGGGAGTGATTTCCGAGGAACGGACGTCCGACGCCTTCTTGATCACCATCTGGCAATTATAGAAGGAAGGAAAGGGCCACGCCTACGGATGAGGCTTTTGATCGGCCAGCCACGGTGATAGCGTGTGCGGCAGGTGCAGACAGCCTTTTCAGCCACAGACGAGCCTCAAAGCGCAACCGTCGCAAACCAGAACAGATCGAGAACCGGCGCATGACAGTCGAACACAACCTCGTACCCCGGGCGATGTCGCTCGCAGTGCATGAGCTTCGCACCCCCGTGACCGTGGTGTCGGGCTACCTGCGCATGCTGCTGCGCGAGCAGGCGGGTCCGCTCAACGAAAAACAGAAAAAGATGCTGGAAGAAGCCGACCGATCGTGCAGCCGCCTTGGCGCGCTCGTCGCGGAAATGAGCGACTTCGGCAAGCTCGAAGGCGGCGACGTGGCGTTCGCGCGGCAGGAGTTCGACCTCGCGGCGCTCGCCACCGAACTGGCGAGCGGGTTGCATGACGGTGAGGACCGCGGCGTTCATCTCGAAGCGCGCGCTGCGACGCCGGTCATGGTGACCGGCGATCGCCCGCGGATCGCCGCGGCCATGAAGGCTTTGATGCTGTCGGCGTTGCGAGAGCGCGTGGAACCGGGCGTGATGCTGGTGCGTTGTTCTGTCGCCACCGGACATCCAGCCTGGGCCATCCTCGCAATCGGCGACGCCGAGTCGCTCCCGGAACTGGAAGGTGCCGCTCCCGGGCCAACGCCAGGCTTCGACGAGTGGCGCGGCGGGCTCGGACTCGCACTGCCCGTCGCGCGGCGCGTCATCGAAGCGCACGGCGGCACGGTCTGGTCCGCAGCAGGTGCCAACGCGCGGGCAACGTCCGCGCTTCGTCTACCGCTCGCCGCGTCCGCTCACCCGGAGCGCCGGCGGGATACGTAATGAGGACATCGACGCAATGACGACCACAGTCGCTGACGCGGGCTCTCCCGCGCCCTCCCCTGCACGCGACGAACGCCGTCCATCGATCGCGGTGGTCGACGACGACTCGGGATTCGCGGGGTACCTGCGGACATTCCTTGGCGTGCGTGGTTACGAGGCCCGCTCGTACACGCGCGGCGACGAGATCGTCGCCGCGATCCGGCAGGGCGAGCCACCGGACATCGTGCTGCTCGACGTCGCCATGCCGGGGATGGACGGGCTGCAGACGCTGAAGGCGCTGAAAGCCGCCCGTCCAGAGCTGCAGGTGATCATGCTCTCCGGACGCGAGCAGGCGCAGATCATCGTTGAAGCGGTGCGGCTCGGCGCCGCCGACTACGTCGTCAAGCCCGATGTGCCCGAGGGCCTTGGCGAGATCGCGCTCGACGCGGCCATCCACCAGGCCATCGAACGCTCCCGTCTGGTCACCGAGCTCTCCGATCTCCGCCAGCAGTTGAGCGACGACCAGAACGAGGCGTTCCTCGGCTGGGGCGACAGCCCGGCGATGCGCCAGGTGGCGCTCATCATCGACCAGGTGGCCGACAGCGACGTCACGGTGCTGATCCGCGGCGAAAGCGGCGTCGGCAAGGAGCTGGTCGCGCGCGCAATTCACCAGCGATCGAACCGCAAGACGCGCCCGTTCGTGAAGGTCAATTGCGCGGCGCTGCCGGCGGAGCTGCTCGAGAGCGAGCTGTTCGGGCACGAGAAAGGCGCGTTCACCGGCGCGGCGACGACGCGCATCGGCAAGTTCGAGCAGGCGCACACCGGGACGATCCTCCTCGACGAGATCGGCGAGATGAAACCGCCGCTGCAGGCCAAACTGCTGCACGTGCTGCAGGACGCCGAATTCACGAAGCTGGGGAGCAACAAGAAGATCAACGTGGACGTCCGCGTACTCGCCGCCACCAATCGCGATCTCGAGCAGATGATGCTGCGCGGCGACTTCCGCGAGGATCTGTATTACCGGTTGAAGGTGATCGAAGCGATGGTCGCGCCGCTGCGCGAGCGGCGCGACGAGATCCCGAGCCTCACCGACTTCTTCATCGTCAAGTACTCACACCGCTACAACCGGCCCGTGCGGCCGCTGTCCGATGAGCTGAGACAGCAGTTTCTCGGGTACGAGTGGCCCGGCAATATCCGCGAGCTCGAGAACATGATCAAGCGTTTCGTCATTTTGCAGGACGAGCAGATGGTCATCCGCGAGCTGGCCAAGCCGCGTCTCGCACCGAACCCGGCCGGGGTGACGGCACCGCAGAGCGAATACTCGCCGGCGTACCACGCGCCGCCCGTGGAACCGCCACCGCCCGCTGTGGATGATGACGACGCCGACGATGAGGTGGCGGACGCCCCGCCGCCCAGCCAGGAGGGCCGCCGCCTGGCCGACGTCGCACGCGAGGCCGCGCTGACCGCCGAGCGCGCGGTGATCTCGGACACCCTCAAGCAGGTCCATTGGAACCGGCGCAAGGCGGCCGTGCTGCTTGGCGTGAGCTACAAGACCCTGCTCAACAAGATCAAAGAGACCGGTCTCGAGCGGCCGTAGGCCGTCACTTCGCCACAAAAGAGAAGCGGCGTTCCGTCAGGGACGCCGTTTTCCATTTTCGGGCGGCTCGTGTGTGTAGACGAGCCCCCTCCTTCCCTTCTACAACAAAAGATTCCGACTCTGGTACCGCGCTTGCTCGCCGCTACAGCTGTGAGTCAGAAACCTCAGGTGATGGTCGTCGACGATGACCTGGCAATGTGCGGATTTCTCCAGACCTTCCTGGTGTCACGTGGTTATGGCGCCCTGACGGTTACGAGCAGTGACGAGGCGGTCAAGCGCTTCCACGCCGATCGTCCGAGCGCCGTGCTGCTCGACGTGATCATGCCCGGCATGGACGGTCTCGCGGCGCTGGCCGCACTGAAGAAGATCGATCGCGATGTTCCCGTGATCGTGATGTCGGGACAGGGTGGCACGCACACCGTCGTCCAGGCGATGAAGCTCGGAGCGACCGACTTCATCTGCAAACCGTTCGAGCATCACGAGCTCGAAGTGCTGCTCGCCTCGGCCATCCGGCAGCGGCAATTGAGCCAGGAAGTCGCCACGCTCCGAGCCAGGCTGAGCGAGCAGTCGAAGTACTCGATGCTCTTCGCGAACAGCGACGGGATGCTCGAAGTGCGAGACCTGATCGAGCGGGTCTCCGACACCGACGTCACCGTGCTGATCCGCGGCGAGAGCGGCACCGGCAAGGAGCTGGTCGCGCACGCGCTGCACGAGCAGTCGCTGCGCAAGGAACGCCCCTTCGTCAAGGTGAATTGCGCCGCCCTGCCGTCGGAGCTGCTGGAGTCCGAGCTGTTCGGATTCGAGAAGGGCGCGTTCACCGGCGCCATCCAGCAGAAGCCTGGCAAGTTCGAGTTCGCCAACCACGGCACGATGTTCCTCGACGAGATCGGCGATATCGGCTACCCGCTGCAGGCGAAGCTGCTACAGGTGCTCCAGGACGGCGGGTTCGCGCGCCTCGGCGGCAAACAGGATGTGCAGGTGGACGTGCGGCTGATCGCCGCGACCAACCGCGACCTGGAAACGGCGGTGGCCTCCGGCCAGTTCCGCGAAGACCTCTACTTCCGGCTGAATGTCGTCACCATCAGCCTTCCGCCGCTGCGGGAGCGCCGTGAGGAGATTCCGATTCTCACGGAGCACTTCATCCGGAAGTACTCGGCGCAATACAACAAGCCGGTCAGCGCGGTGAGCGCCGAGCTGTCACAGCAGTTCCTCGCCTACGACTGGCCAGGCAACGTGCGTCAGCTCGAGAACCTGATCAAGCGCATGGTGGTGCTCGGCACCGAGACCGGAGTCTCACGAGAGCTGCTGCAGCCGATCGTCTCCGCTCCACGCGCTGCCGTGCCGGCCCTGCAGGCGGTCGCCGCAGCGCCGCCGGCACCGATCCAGCCTCCGCCGCCCCTCGACTCCGCCCACCCCTCGACTCCGCTCGGGGCGACCCTGAGCGACGGTCACCGGGCGCAGGACGTCGAGGCGCTCGGTTCCGCGACCGCGCCGGCGGACGCCGCCGTCGTGTCGTTGAAGGACATCTCACGAACGGCCGCGCGCGAGGCGGAGCGCGATCTGATTCTCCGCATGCTCACGCGCACGCGCTGGAACCGCAAGGAAGCGGCGCAGATCCTCGGTATCAGCTACAAGGCGCTGCTCTACAAGATCAAGGAAAACGGCCTGGACAAGGCCTCCTGACGAGAACATGAACGACTCGCTCTTCGACGATCGTGCGCGGCTGCTGAAACCACACGCCTTCGAGTTCGTGCTCGACGGCGAGCTTCGTCGTGCTGTCCGCTCGCAGAACTACCTGACGCTGGTGACGGTGGAAACGAGCCGCGAATTCGACGGCATGAGCGTCGCCGCCGATCAGGGCACCGTCGGCGAGGTCGCGCAGATCATCCGCAACGAAGTCCGCGACACCGACGTGCTCGGCGTGACCACGCACGGCCTGCTGTCGCTCGTGCTGCTCGACGCCGACTACGAGAACTCGACACGCGTGATCGACCGGCTCGTGGAACGGATGAACCACTACGACTTCCCGTCGCCGCTCCGGCTGTCCGTCGGGGCCGCCTGTTATCCGACCGACGCCATTGACGCCGAGTCACTGCAGAAACAGGCCGTCTCGCACCCGGTGATCTGCTGGCGCGGCGGCCACACCGAATCCCATGCCTAACGTCTCTTCCATGCGTCTGACCCTGCTCGCCTCGCTCGCCATGCTGACGGCGCTCGCGCCCGGAGCCGTGGCGCAGACGCGGTTCACCTTTGTGCCGACGTTCTCTGTGTCGGGAGTCTACGACGACAACCTGTTCGCGGAGAACGACGGCAGCGCGGGCAAGATGCTGCAGTTCCGGCCCAGTCTCGAGGGCAGTTACGAGACGCCGCGGTTCCTGTTCATGAGCCTCTACTCGCAGGACATGCTGCGTTCCAACTTCTCGACACTGAACACGGCAGACGCGCGCCGTCACGCCTTCCTCCAGACGAATTTCCGCAGCTCGCCGCTGACCACCTTCGCGCTGATCGGCCGTTATGACCGCTCGGAAACACCGGGAGAGATTTCCATCGACACCGGCATCCTCGGAGCCCGTCTGACGGCGCAGCGCTGGCAGCTGTCACCCAACGTGGTGCGCCGCATGAGCCCGGTGGTGGTGCTCACGGCGGGCTACGACTTCACGCGTGAGAACGAGCTCGACACGCCCAGCGGAAACCTGCATCAGGCTCGTGTCGCCCTGTCTCATGAATGGACGTCGCGATCCGCCTGGGTCGGGACCTACCTGGCGCGGTACTTCGTCGACCCCGGGGGGACGGACACTTCCCAGTCAGTGCTCGCCGGATGGACTCGGGAAATGGCGCCCGGCACGCAACTGTCGCTCTATGCCGGACCGCGCGTGGCGTCCTATCGCAGCGGCATCAAGCCCGAGGTTTCCGCGTCGCTGAGGCGCGATACGAACCGGATGGACGTCAGGGCCGACTACTGGCACGGCGAAACGATCCTCCTGGGCGTCGAGGGACCGGTCGCGGTCGACAGCGCAGCGATGCTCGTGACCTGGCCCTTCCGCAACCGGTGGGAGCTCGGCAGCGCCCTCTCCGCGAGCGACATCACCACGCTCGACCTGCGTGAGGCCCAGGTCTATCGCGCCGCTGCCGTCGCATCGTGGACTGGCAACGGGATGTACAGCGTCGCCGCATCGTATGGCGTGGACTACCAGAACGGTGACCTGCGAAACCATTTCGATGGGATCGTGAGACGGCACGTGTTTCGCGTGAGTCTGATCGTCGCGCCGCGGCTCTTCCGATCGGTCCTGCCGCCGGATGAGGCGGCGCGTGTGAAAGGGGTTATTCGATGATCGCCCGGGTCCTGACAGCGTTCACAACCGCCATCGTCCTCGCGACACCGGCGCTGGCGCAACAGCCGGCGTCCACATCGCAAGGGGCGGTCGGCACCACCGGTACCAAGCCCGCAGCACCCGCCGCGACACCGGCGACACCGCCAGTGACGACAGCGGGCCTCGTGGCCGCACCTGCCGCCGCGCGCGCTGCCGACGCAGTGACCGTCGATCCACGCGATTACCGGATCGGCCCGGAAGACGTGCTGGACATCAACGTCTGGAAGAACGAAGAACTGAGCCGTGAGCGCATACCAGTGCGCCCTGACGGGAAGATTTCGCACCCGTTGATCAACGACATCAACGTCGCCGGGCTGACCACCAATCAGGTGAAGGCAGAGCTGACCGCGCGATTCTCGCAGTTCATCGAGAATCCCGAGGTCTCCATCGTGGTGCGCGAGATCCACAGCCCGAAAGTGTCCGTCCTGGGCAACGTGCGCATGCCGGGGTACTTCGAGTTGAAGACACCCGACGTGAAGGTCCTGGACATCATCGCGCGCGCGCAGGGGTTCAACGAGTTTGCCGACAAGGGCAACATCAAGGTGATCCGCCGTGGTCCGAACGGTACGGAGACCGCCATCGATTTCAAATACAACGACGCCGTGAACGGCCGCAATGGCGCGAACTTCGTCGTCCAGGCGGGCGACGTCGTGTTCGTCAACTGAGGATTCCATGGCCCCTGAGTTCATGCCCCCTGCTTCCGAGGAATCGGCCATCATTCGCGCCGCGGCGATCATCCGCCGCCGCGCGCTGCTCGCCACCGTCGTCTTCGCGACGGTGATGGCCGCCGCCGTCGCCTTCGCGGTGTATCTGCCGGATCTCTACCGGGCAAGCGCGATCGTGGTGATCGAGCGGCCGCTCCCGGACGGCGTGATCCGTCCCACGGTCAGCAACGAGCTGGAAAGCCGCCTGTATCAGATCAGGCAGGAGATCCTCAGCCGCGAACGCCTGACCGCGGTGATCAAGCGCTTCAATCTCTATCCGGAACTGCGCCGGAAGGCGTCGTTCGAGGACGTGCTCACACAGGCGCGCGAAGACATCAAATGGGAGCCGAACGGGCCCGAACAGGTCAGCGGGCGGAACAAGACCGTTGCGTTCACGCTCACCTACACCGGCACCGAACAGCGGTCCGTCGCCAATGTCACCAACGCCATCGCGCAGTTCTTCGCCGAGCACAACTCGGCGATGCGGGCCGGCGAGGCGCGCCGCACCGTGCAGCTGCTCGAAGAGCAGGTGAAGACGGCGCGCGGGCAGCTCGCCATTGAAGAAGGACGGCTCCGCAGCTTCACGATGTCGAACCAGGCACAGCTGCCGCAGGCTGCAGCGGTAGCCATGGCGGCCTATCAGTCGGTGGCCGACGAGCTGCGCCGCAATCGCGACGATCAACGGCGGAACATGGACGCCAGAGAGAAGCTGATCGACGGGCTCGAGGATGCCTCGGCGCTCGCGGCGGCGGCGAAAGGCGTCATCGCGGCCGACGGCACCGACATTCCGCTCACCAGGGAACTGGCGGCGGCGAACGAACGCCTCGCTGACGCGAAAAAGAACCTGATCGAGCTGGAGCGCAAGGGGTTGCTCCCCAGCCATCCGGACATCGCGATCGCCCAGAACGCGATTGCGAGCGCGGATAAGGCCGTGCAGGAGCAGCGCGCTCGGGACCTGACGGCCTACAAGGCTAAGCAGGCCGCCGACGCACAGCGCCAGGCGGTGAGCAGTGCCCCTCGCGATCTCACGTCGCTGCCGCGCAGCCGGCGCAGCATCAAGGATCTCGACGATGAGCTGACGCGGCTGCAGGGGGAGGAAAAACTTTTGCAGCAGCGTGTCGCGGTGCTGCAGCAGCGTTTCGATTCAACCCCGGGAGTCCAGCAGAACTATCTGCAGTTCCAGCAGGACTACGCCTCCGCGAAGGAGAACTACGACGTGCTGGCCCGCAAGTTTGAGGACGCGCGGCTGAGCGAGTCGATCGAAACGGGGCACCAGGGCGAGAACTTCAGGATTCTCGACGCCGCGGTGGCGCCCGAAGGCCCCGCCGCGCCGAACCGGTTGCGCCTCATCCTCATGGGGCTGCTGCTGGCACTGGCAGCCATGGCGGCGATCGTGGTCGCCGCGGAGCAGTTCGACACGTCGTTCCACAGCGTGGACGAGCTCCGCGAGTTCACCGCCGTTCCCGTCATCGCCACGATTCCGCAGATCGGGAAGACGCCGCGCCGCGGGTGGGGACGCGCCACGCTCAGCACGGCATCGGCGGTCGCCGCCGTTGCGCTCGTCGCGACGCTCTCCGCCTATCTCGCATATGGCAACGACACGCTGGTGAGACTGCTCCAGCGCGCGGGTTAAGGGGTCACATCGTGAAAAACAAGTTCTCGTCAACGTTGGATTCGCGTCTGGTCAGCTTCACTCACCCCGGCTCGTTCGCCGCGGAGCAGTACCAGGGGCTGCGCCTGACCATCGAACGCCTCACCAAGGCGGAGGGGCCGCAGGTGCTGGCCGTGACCAGCCCGGCTGCCGGGGAAGGTAAGACGCTCACGGCGATCAACCTCGCGGGCGCGCTCGCGCGGGAGGGCGACGGCCGCGTGCTGCTGATCGACGCCGATCTGCGCCGTCCGGCGGTGGCCGGCTCGCTCAAGCTTCCGGCCTCACCGGGGCTGACAGACGTGCTCACCAGCGAGTCGCTCGATCTCTCGGCAGTGGCGCACAAGGTGGAGCCGTTCCAGCTATGGGTGGTGACCGCCGGCTCGGCGGGATCGGAGATCCACCGACTGCTTCGCTCGCCACGCTTCGAGCCGCTCCTGGAGAGCGCTCGACAGCAGTACGACGTCGTCATCGTCGACACGCCGCCGCTCCTGCCGGTGTTCGACTCGGCCGTGCTGTCGCGGATCGTGGGCCAGATGCTCGTCGTCGTTGCCGCGAACCAGACACCGCGCAAGCTTCTTGGCGAGGCGCTCAATCTCGTGGACCCGGCGAAGGTGATGGGCATCGTCTTCAACCGGGACGACCGGCCGCTGTTCGGCTATTACGACGCCTATTACCGGGAGTATTTCCCGGACGCGTCAGGCGCGGTCAGCCAGGCGTAGGGACCACTTTGGGGGACCAGGGATGCAGGCCAACCTTCTGATTCTTGGCGCCGGGCCGATGGCGGCCAGGCTGATCGACGAAGTCGAGGCGCTCGAGTTCGCTCCGTACGTCGTGGCCGGCGTCGTCGATAATCAGCGGCCCGACCCTGAGTCTCCGATTGCACAGCGCTGGCTCGGGACGTGCGACGAGCTCGACGCCATCGTCGCACGCGTCCGTCCGACCCGCATCGTAGTCGCGATCGAGAACCGGCGCGACGGCCTGCCGCTGCAGTCTCTGCTCGAATCGCGCGTCAGCGGCATCGACGTCGAAGACGCGATCGAGCTCTACGAACGCATCACCGGGAAGATCGCGATCGAGGCGCTCAGGCCGAGCACCCTCATCCTGTCGAAGGGATTCCGCAACCATGGCGCCGCGGAGATGACCGCACGGATGGTCAGCGTCCTGGCGGCGGTCATCGGCCTCGTCATCTGCGCGCCCCTGCTCGCGGCAATCGCGCTGTTCGTGAAACTGGACTCTGAAGGACCCGTCCTGTTCGTGCAGCCGCGCGCCGGCCGTCACGGACGGTCGTTCGGGCTGCTGAAGTTCCGGACCATGCACCCGACGGACGAGCCGTCCTCGGAGTGGGCGGTGGACAACGTCCATCGCATCACGCGGGTCGGCCGCTACCTGCGGCGGTTCCGTCTCGACGAGCTGCCGCAGCTGATCAACGTCCTGCGCGGCGAGATGAACCTGATCGGTCCCCGCCCGCATCCCGTCTCGAACCACTCGACGTTCATGGAGCACATTGCCTACTACGGCCTGCGCTCGACCGTCCGGCCCGGCGTGACCGGCTGGGCACAGGTGCGCTACGGCTACGCGAACAACCTCGACGAAGAGACAGAGAAGATGCGGTACGACCTGTACTACATCAAGAACCGCACGCTCTGGCTCGACCTCCGGATCATGTTCGCCACCATCGGCATCGTGCTGTTCGGTCAGGACGCGGCGGAGGTTCGTCATCCGGCACCGATGGGCCGCGACCTCTGGGCACCCGCACCGCGCGTGCTGGCGAAGGAGATCGCCTACCTGCCCGTCCTGGCGGATCAGGGCACGCCACACCCGACGACGGGACCACAGTGAGCAGCACCGCTGTCGTTCACTCGACTGCCTGGTGGCGGCCTGCGGCGAGGCCCATCAGCCAGGTGCCGGCGCGCCGTGCGCTGCGTGCGGCGACCAGCAAGGCGAATACTGTGGCGTTTCGCGCGCTCGTGGCCTTCACGGCAATCCTCCTGCTGTCTCCGCAAACGTGGTTTCCGTTCCTGGGTCAGCTGCGCATCGCCTTCGTCGCCGCCGTGACGGCGATCGGCGCCTACCTGATCGATCGACTCCTGCGGCCCAACGAGGTCCCGCGGTTCAACGCGGAAGTCGGGATCGCCGTCATGCTGGTCCTCTGGGCGGCGATGACGCTGCCCGTCTCGTACTGGATCACCGGCAGCGTCGAGGTCCTGACGAGCCAGTACATGAAGGCGGTCGCGTTCTTCTGGCTCGTCGGCGCATTGGCGAATACGGAACGCCGGCTGCGCACGATCGCCTGGACGTTGGTTCTGTGCGCGATTCCGCTGGCCGTAACGGGCCTGCGGAACTACCTCTCCGGTGAAGTGCTGACCACCGGCGTCCCCGGACTGACGCGCATCTACGGGTACATGGGAGGCTCCGGCCTTGCCGCAAACCCGAACGACCTGGCCCTGATGCTGAACCTGATCATCCCGATTGCCGCGGCCATGATGATCTGCACGCGCCGTCTCGCGGCACGTGCGGTGGCGGCTGTCGCGTTGCTGCTCAGCATCGCCGGCGTCATCGTCACGTTCTCGCGCGCCGGTTTCCTGACGCTGATGGCTACGGCCGTGATGCTGATCGCCGTGCTGATCAGACGGCGCTCCGCGGGCGCCGCGACGTTCCTGCTCGCGGTTGCCCTGATCGCGCCGCTGTTCGTGCCCGACGCCTACTTCCAGCGGCTGAGCACGATCGCCGACATTCAGACTGACCAGACCGGGTCGGCGCAGGGACGCTGGGAAGACGTCGTCGCCGCCACCGGCATCGTGTTGAGAAGCCCAATCATCGGTGCGGGGATCGGCAATGACCTGCTGGCCCTCAACGATTACCGCGGCCGGGATACGTTCCGGTCCGTCCACAACGCGTATCTCCAATACGCGGTGGACCTGGGTCTGCCGGGGCTGCTCCTCTTCGCCTGGCTGCACCTCCTGTGTTTCCGCGCGGCACGGCACGTCGAACGTCTCGCCCGGCACGACGAGGCCTTCCGGCCGCTCGGCCCGCTGGCCGCGGGCCTCCAGGTGTCGCTGGCCGCGTTCTTCGTGGCGGCGATGTTTCACCCAATCGCCTATCAGTTCTATTTCTTCACCATTGCCGGGCTCGCCGTCGCATTGAGAAACATGGCGCGCGCCGCCGCCGTCGAGCACGCGCCGGTGAAGGGGCCACAGGGCGCCGGCGTCCCCGCGGTGGTGTCATGAGACGCACCCGGATCCTGAAAGTCGTCCCGACGCTGATGTGTGGCGGGACCGAGAACCAGTTCATGACGCTCGGGCGAATGCTCGACCGCAAGCGGTTCGATCTGGGTTTCGCGTGCCTGCGCCGCTGGGGACCGTTCGTCGAGGAGCTCGGGCAGCTCGGCATCCCGCTGCGCGAGTACCAGATCGCCACCTTTCGCAGCGTCCATGCGCTGGCGCAGCAGGCACGGCTCGCACAGCAGATTGTGCGCAGCCGCGTCGACATCGTCCACGCCTACAACTTCTACGGCAACGTGTTCGCGATTCCGCCGGCGCGGCTGGTGGCGCCCGTCGTCATCGCGTCAATCCGCGACCGGTCGCCCTACCTCACGCGGATGCAGAAGCGCGTGCAGCGCTATACCTGTCAGTTCGCGGATCGGATTCTCGTCAACGCCGACGCCGTGAAGGACTGGCTGATCGCGAACGAAGGCTACGACGGGTCGAAGATCGTCGTGATCCGGAACGGCGTGGACATGACGCGTTTCGGGGGCGCACCGGCCGGCGCACGCATCCGGAGCGAGCTGGGCATCGCGGCCGATGCCCGGCTGGTCGTCGTGGTCTCGCGCCTGGCGCGCCTGAAGGGCATCGAGCACTTCCTGCAGGCGGCGGCCGCGTTGAAGCCGCGGTACCCCGACGTGCGATTCCTCGTCGTCGGCGAGACGAGCCCCCCGGCCCCCGCGTACCTGGAGGAGTTGAAGGCACAGGCCAGGGCGCTCGGGGTCGAACGCGTTGTGATTTTTACAGGGCTGCGTTCCGATGTGCCAGACCTGCTCGGCGCCGCCGACGTGTCGGTCATGCCGTCGCTGAACGAGGCCCTGTCGAACGTGCTGCTCGAGTCGATGGCCGCCGGCGCGCCCGTTGTCGCCACGCGTGTGGGCGGCACGCCTGAAGCGCTCATCGACGGCGAAACGGGACTGCTCGTACCACCGGGCGATACGGGCGCGATCGTAGCTTCCGTGTCGCAGCTGCTGGACGATCCTGCCCTCGCGCGGCGGCTTGGGATCGCGGCGCGACGAGTGATCAGCGAGCAGTTCTCAGTCGAGCGAATGGTGACCGCCACCCAGGATCTGTACGCGGAACTGCTGGCGCAAAAGCAGCCGCGGAGGTCGATGGCCGCATGATTGGAGCAGCCACCGGCCGCCACGCTGTCGAGGCCCCACCGGCCGTCACGACACAGGTCGTCACCGGAGAGGGAGAATTCGCTGCGCTCGAACGAGAGTGGAACGACGCGGTCGTGCGCGCACAGGCGCACCATCCGTTCCTGCGTCACGAGTGGTTCCACACCTGGTGGGAGTGTTTCGGTGCCGGCCGTCAGCTGCACATCATCGTCGTGCGGCGCGGGACGGCAATCATCGGCATCGCGCCGCTGATGCTCGAGCAGGTCCAGATGTTCGGCCTGCCGGTCAGGAGGCTCGATGTCCTCCAGAACGACCACACTCCGCGGGCGGACTGGATCCTCGCGGGACCAGCGCAGGAGGCGTATGCGGGAATCTGGACGGCGCTCCAGGACTCATCCGACCGATGGGACCTGCTGCAACTGAGCCGTCTGACGAACGACTCCCCCACGCTGGCGGCCGTGGCCGATCTCGCGCGTCGCGGCGGATGTGCGACCGGTACCTGGCGCGGCGATGTATCGCCTTACCTGACGCTGACCGGAACCTGGGACAGCTATCACGCATCGCTGCCCGCGAAGTTCCGTTCGAACCTGCGCAACCGCCTGGGGCGTCTCGCGAATCTTGGCGACGCACAGCTCGAGATCATCACGAGGCCCGACGCCGCCGCGCGCGACGACTCCGTGCGTCTTGAAGCCTCGGGATGGAAAGACGAATCGCGGACGTCGATCCTGTCGGATCCGGCGGTGCACCACTTCTACACACGGCTTGCGGACCGGGCTGAGAAGCACGGCTGGCTCCGGCTGATGTTCCTGACCGTCGGCGGCCGCCGCATCGCGACGTCGTTCGGCGCGGTCTTCAACGAGCGGCTCTTCCTGTTCAAGACCGGCTACGACCCCGAGTTCGCGACCTGTTCGCCATTCAAGCTCCTGACATTCTTTGCCATTCAGTCGGCGTATACCGAAGGGCTCCGCGAAGTGGATTTCCTTGGCGATGCCGAGCCGTGGAAGCTCGAATGGACGTCCACCAGCCGGGCGCACGACTGGCTATTCGTCTTTGCGGGCACCACGAGAGCCCGGCTTTTGCATTCCCTGAAGTTTCAGGTGGTGCCGGAGTTGAAGCGATGGCGAGCGTGATTGGAACCTTCGTCCCGACCTACCAGGGGCTGTCGGCCACTGACCTCGTTCGTGGCGGCGCGCGGACGATGGAATGTTTTCCGTTCACCGCTCCGCACCAGGTGCCGTTCTATCGCGCGCGCAATGCGATCTACCACCTGTTTCGCGCGCTGCTCGGCACCAATCCGGGGCTTCGCGTACTGGCGCCCGATTACAACAGCGGCAACGAGATCATGGCCATGCGTGCGGCCGGCGTGACGCTCCGCTACTGCCCCGTGCGCTCCGACATGTCTCTCGATCCCGATGACGTCGAGCGGGCGTGCCGGACGCACAACCCTGATCTGCTGTACGTGATTCATTACGCCGGCTGGGCACAGCCGATGACGGAGCTCGTCGATCTCTGCCGGCGCCGCGGCATGCTGCTCGTGGAAGACTGCGCGCTGTCGCTGCTCAGCGATACGGACGGGCGGTCGCTTGGCAGCTTCGGCGACTGGTCGGTCTTCTGTCTCTACAAGACGCTCCCGCTGCCAAACGGCGCGCTGCTGGTGCAGAACGGGCCGCGCCTCGAGTCGCTCGAACGCCTGCGCCTGCGCGATGCCGGATCGGCCTCAGTGCTCGGCCGCACGGCGGAGCTGCTCGTGCAGCGTCTCCGCGGCCGCGCCAACGGTGTTGGCGCTGCGCTGCAGGCAGTCAAGCGTGGCGTCGGCCGCGCGGCCGGCGCACTGGACGTCCGTCGCGCCAACGTCGGCGACATCGGCTTCAACCTCGATGAGGTCGATCTGGCGATGTCGCCCCTGTCGCAGCGCCTGCTGTCACGGTTCGACTACGCAGCTATCCGGCGCGTCCGCATGGAGAACTATCGCCGTCTTGCCCAGCAGCTCGACGGCGCGGCCACTCCAGTGTTTGAGACCATGCCTGACGGCGTCTGCCCGCTGTTCTTCCCGGTGTTCGTTCACGACAAGCACGGCACGGCCGAACGCCTTCGAGCGCGCGGCGTCGATGCGCTCGAGTTCTGGAACGAGAGCTGTGAGCCTGGCGGGCATGAAATGGGACCCGACGCGCGTTTCATGCGGCGTCACGTCCTCGAGCTTCCGATTCACCAGGATCTGAAACCCCGGCACGTCGATCACATCGCGCGTCAGATGCAGACGCTCACACGGAGGAGGGCGGCGTGACCGTCGACTGCATCCAGGACGCCCAGGGCTTCCAGGAACTCCGCACGGAGTGGCAGGAGCTGCTTCGCGAGAGCGACGCCGACAACCCGTTTCTCACGTGGGAATGGCTGCACTCGTGGTGGACGCATGCCGGCACCGCTGGCACGCTGCGGCTGCTGGTCGTGCGGGATGGAGACACGACGCTGGCCATCGCGCCGTTCCGCCTGGTGAGCGCGCCCCTGTACTGGTTCTCCCGGCTGGAGTTCCTGGGCACCGGTGAGGCCGGCTCGGACTATCTCGACATCATCGCCAGGCGCGGATCGGAGCCCAGGGCGATCGAGTCGATCGCGCAATTCCTTGAGGCGCAGCAGCTCGCCGTCCGTCTGACGCATCTTCCGCAGGGATCGCTTGCCGCGCAGCTGGCCGATCGGATGGCCGACGATGGCTGGACGTCCTCCTTCACCGAGGACGGACAGTGCCCCATCATCAACCTGTCGGGCCATACCTTCGACTCGCTGCTGGGCACGCTGGGCGCCTCACATCGCGCCAACGTCCGCCGGCGCCTGCGCGCGCTCGAACGTCTCGGCGCTCGTTTCGAGCGGATCACGGATCACGGCGAACGCCAGCAGATGCTCGACCTGCTGGCCACGTTCCACTCGAAACGGTACGCGGATCGCGGCGGCTCCACGGCGTTCGGCCTGGCGTCGGTTCGTGCATTTCACGAAGAGGCCACGCGTCTGGCTCTCGAACGCGGCTGGCTGAGGATGTACGTCCTCCGGATTGGCGAGTCGGTCGCGGCCGTGATGTACGGATTCATCTATCAGGGCCGGTTCTACTTCTATCAGCACGGCTATGACGCCGATCAGGCGGCACACAGTGTCGGCCTGGCGCTGATGGCGCTGTCGATTCGCGCCGCCATCGACGAGGGCGCCACCGAGTTCGACATGCTCTGGGGCACCGAGGCGTACAAAGCGTTGTGGGCCCGCGACTCGCGCAGCCTTCAGCGCGCCGATCTGTTTCCCGTGCGTCTCGGCGGCACCGTGCAGCGGCACGCCGTCGAGGCGCGCCGCGGCGTGGCGCACCTTGCACGCCGGGTCCTGTCCCTGCGGTCACCTGGAGCGCCACGTGGAATCTAAACGGAGCCATCGCTGGCGCACTCACGTGAAGAGTGCCCTGGCCTCGACGATTTCGATGACGCACGAGCTGGGGATCGCCGAGGCGCTCGCGCGTGGACCGGGACGGCCGCTGATCCTCGGCTATCACCGCGTGGTCGAGGACTTCGCCTCCACCGCACGCCACGAGATGCCGAGCATGCTGACCGGCGCGGAGATGTTCGAGCGGCATCTCGACCTCGTCGGACGGCACTTCCGCTTCGCGACGCTCGACGAGATCGGCGAGCGTCTCGCCTCCGGCGAGCCGTTCCACGAGCGCGTCGCCGCGGTGACCTTCGACGACGGCTACCGCGACAACTATGAGCACGCGTTCCCGATCCTTCAGCGCAAGGGTATTCCGGCCGCGGTGTTCGTGGTCACCGATCTCGTCGGCAAGCCGTGCTGGCAGATTCACGATCGGCTCTTTCATCTGATCAGCAAGGCCTACTCCGCGTGGGACAACCCGCGCCGCGAGTTGTCGGCCCTGATGCGCACGCTCGCACTTCCCGTCAGCCACCTGTTGCGCGCGCGAGGGGCGACGCGTTCGCCGATGGCGACTGTCTCTGCGCTGCTGCCGGAACTCTCGGTGTCCAACCTCCGGCGCTTGATGGCCGCGCTCGAGTCGACGACCGGCAACGGGTTCTACGACATCCCGCTCTCGCTGACCTGGCCGATGATCGAGGAGATGCATCGCGCCGGCATCATCATCGGTTCGCACACCAGACGTCATATCTCGCTCCCGGCGGAATCGCCGGACACCGTGATCGACGAGCTCGAGGGGTCGAAACGGGCGATTGAGGAGCACGTGGGGACACCGGTGGTGCACTTCGCGTATCCCGGCGGGCAGTTCACGCCGCGCGACGTCGAGAAGCTCGAGCAGACGGGGTATCGCTTCGGCTACACGGCCTGCCAGCATCGCGATGCACGGCATCCGACGCTGACCATCGAGCGGCTGCTCCTGTGGGAGGGCTCATCGGTGGACAGCGACGGCGAGTTCTCACCGGCCATCCTGCACTGCCAGGTTCACGATCTGTGGCCGCCGGCGCGCACCTGTGCGAGGGTGCACCACGTATGAGTTCCCCCGCGCGCACGGATCACATCACTGGCCCGGCCTTTCTGCTCGTGGCCGGGAGGACCGCAGGCCTCATTGCGACCTTCGCGATCGGTCCCCTGCTCGCGCGTCTGCTGACGCTCGAAGAGCTGGGGACCTATCGCACGTTCTTCCTGCTGTATGCGACCTGTTTCGGCCTTGCGCAGCTCGGCTTCGCGGAAAGCCTGTACTACTTCGTCCCACGCTCGCCTGCGCTGGCTGCCCGGTACGGCGCCAACGCCGCGCTGACCTTGATCGCGTCCGGCCTCGCGAGCCTGGGCCTGCTCTGGGCAGGCCGGACATGGATCGCCGGGCACTTCAGCAATCCCGATCTTCCGGGCCACCTCGTGCTCCTCGGCATTTTTCTGACGTTGATGCTGGTCACGACGGTGTTCGAGATCCTGATGATCTCGCGGAAGAGGCACCTGAACGCCGCGCTGACCTACGCGCTTTCGGATCTGACCCGCACGGCGTTCTTCATCGTCCCCGCCCTCATGTTCGTCAGCCTGCGGGCAGTGTTCATCGGCGCCGTCGCCTTTGCCGCGGTTCGGCTCGCCATCATGCTGCTCGTGCTGCGGCGGGAGGTCGGGCACCTCCGGCCCGACTGGACGCTCTGGCGCACTCAGGCCGGCTACTCGCTGCCGTTCGCGCTGGCCGTCAGCATAGACGTCATCATCGTCACGTATCACCAGTACGTGGTCGGAGGCCGCTTCGACACGGCGACGTTCGCCATCTACTCGACGGCGTGCATGGCCATTCCGCTGGTGGACCTCATCATGACGTCCACCACGAGCGTGATGATGGTCAGGATGGCGGAGGACTCCTCCGACCGGCACTTCGCACGGTCGCTCTTTCACGAGACCGTCTCGCGCCTCGCGTTCCTGCTGCTCCCGCTCGGCATCGGGCTCTCGGTGCTCGCCGGGCCGTTCATGGTGACGCTCTTCACGGACAGGTTCGAGGCCGGGGCTCCGATCTTCCGCATCTGGGCGCTGACCGTGATCCCGGCCGCCATTGCCGTAGACGCCATGCTGCGCGTGTACGCGCAGACACGGTTCCTGCTGGTGATGAATCTCGTCAGGCTCGGCACGGTCGTGGCGCTCATCGGCTGGTTCCTGGGCGCGTTTGGTCTTGTTGGCGCCGTGCTCATCACCCTGCTCGCGACGGTAGCCGCGAAAGGGCTGGCACTCGTGCGCATCGCACAGCTGCTCGAGGTCGGCATCGGCGATGTGCTGCCATGGCGGCCCCTCGGCCGGATCGCCATCCGCGCCGTGGTCGCCGCCCTTCCCGCATGGGTTGTCGCCGGTGCTGTCGCGTCCGTGCCGGCACTCGCGTTCGTCGGCGGGTCGGCCGCCTATGCCGCCACTTACCTGGTGCTCAGCTACGCGCCGGGAATTGCCGAACCTGCGGCGATTCGCGTTCCTGTGGTGCAGCGTCTCCGGCAACTGGCATCACGGCGCCGTCAATCGGCCGCCGTATCTGGACTCGCCCTCGGCGAGAAGTAGTCATGTGCGGTATTGCAGGCATCGTGCGCTGGGACGGAGCTCCGGTACCGGAGGACGACATCCGCGGCATGTGCTCGGCGATCGTCCATCGCGGTCCTGACGACGAAGGGGTCTATCTCGGAGACGGCGTCGCGCTCGGCATGCGCCGCCTGAGCATCATCGATCTCGAGGGCGGCCATCAGCCGATCTCGAACGAAGACGGCTCCGTCTGGATCGTGTTCAACGGCGAGGTCTACAACTACCGGGAACTGCGCCGCGATCTCGAACGACGTGGCCATGTGTTCCAGACCGGCAGTGACACCGAGACCATCGTCCATCTCTACGAAGATCTCGGTGCGCGCTGTGTCGATCGGCTGCGCGGCATGTTCGCGTTCGCAATCTGGGACGAGCGCCGCCACCAGCTGCTCCTCGCCCGCGATCGGCTCGGCATCAAGCCGCTGTATTACGCGGAGCGCGATGGCGAGCTCGTCTTCGCTTCCGAGCTGAAGCCGATCCTGCAGCTGGCCCGGGTGCCGCGGGCGATTCACTGGGGGGCCGCGCACCATCTGTTCACATTCCTCTCCACGCCTTCCGCGCAGAGCATCGTGAACGGGGTGGTCAAGCTCGAGCCAGCACGGACGGCTGTGGCGTCGCGCGCCAATCCGGCACTGCGCATCGAGAAGTACTGGGACATCCAGTTCCGGCCGAACGAGACCGCCAGCGAGGGTGAGCTCGTCGAGGAACTCCGGGCGATGCTCACGGAATCGATCACGCTGCACCAGGTCAGCGATGTGCCGGTCGGCGCGTTCCTCAGCGGCGGGATCGACTCGAGCGCCGTGGTGGCGCTGATGTCGAAACCCGCGGCGGGACGGCTCAAGACGTTCTCAATCGGGTTCACGGAGTCACAGTTCGACGAGCTGCGCTATGCCCGCGAGGTGGCGGCGGCATTCCAGACCGATCACTACGACGTCGTGCTGAAACCGGACGTCGTACGCGTGGTCGAGGACCTGACCTGGTACCTCGACGAACCGTTTGGCGACACGTCGGCGATCCCGACCTACATGGTGTCAAAGCTGGCCGCCGAGCACGTCAAGGTCGTGCTCTCCGGCGACGGCGGCGACGAGCTGTTTGCCGGGTACGACAAGTACGTGGTCGAGCAGCACGAGCGCCGGCGCGATCGGATTCCCGCGGCGCTGCGCTCGGCAGCTGGCGCCCTGGGGCGACTGATGCCGGACGGCATGACTGGACGGCGGTTCCTGCGCCATCTGGCGCTCGACGGAGCGCACCGGTACCTCGACGCCTCGACGATGTTCCGTGCCGACGAGATCCGCCGACTGTTCAGGCGGGACGCCTACGAGCAGCTGCGGCAGCACGACCCGCTCGCGGAGTCGCTCAACGTGCTCCAGAACCAGGGTGACGACTGGCTCGCCGCGATTCAGTATCGCGACCTGCACACCTATCTGCCGCTCGACATCCTGACCAAAGTCGATCGGGCGACGATGGCCAGTTCGCTCGAGGCGAGGCCTCCACTGCTCGATCACCGGCTGGCGGAGTTCGCGGCCACGATTCCGGCGCAGTACCGGCTGCGCGGCGGCACGACGAAGTACCTCTTCAAGCAGGCGATGCGCGGCCTTCTCCCGGACGGAATCATCGATCGGCAGAAACACGGCTTCGCCGTGCCGATTGCGTCGTGGCTGCGCGGCGATCTCGCCGACTTTGCGCGCGGCCTGCTGCTCTCGCGCGCGGCGCGTGAGCGCGGCGTGTTCGATACCGCTCAGGTCGAACGCCTGCTCCGGCTGAACGCGCGTGGCCGCGACCTCGATCTCCAGCTCTGGACCATGGTGTCCTTCGAGCTCTGGTGTCAGCGGTTCCTCGACGCCAATCCTCGCCCGCAGCCAGCGCCGATCCGGCCGGCGCACCGCGCCGCACCAGCGGTGGTGCGCATCACACCGCAGACCGCCTGAACCATAGTTGAAGCGGTTTTCCTCTTTTCCCTAAGAGCCTGCCCAGCCGTCGGGCGAATGAGAACGGCGATCCCCACATTTCCGGCCCATTTCCTCTCGATCGACATGCCTGAGTCCCGGCACCGATGTTGAACTATTCGCGCGTGTCAGCCGGACGAGCACCGCAGGCGGCGGTGCCCGGACGGAAATAGCCGCAGCGGCGGCGATGGTGGTCTTGGGAACGAGGAGCGATGCGGATTCTCTGGGTGAAAATGGGCGGCCTGTGGCCATCGACGACGGGTGGACGCGTGCGGAGCCTGCATACGATTTCCGAGCTCTCACGGCGCCACCAGGTCACGGTCGTGACCACGCACGGCATCGGCGACGATCCTGAAGGGCTGGCGCGCCAGCTCTCGAACTGCGATCGGGTGGTCTCGCTGCCCTACGCAGTGCCGAAGCGCGGGAGCTCTGCGTTTCCCGCGGCGGTGGTTCGATCGTGGTTCTCGCGCTACCCCGTCGATCTCTGGAAGTGGCAGGTCCCCGGCGTCCGCGCGCAGGTGCAGACGTTCATGGACGCCGGCGTCGACCTCGTCGTTGCGGACTTCCTGTTCGCGTCGATGAACGTGCCGACAACCGGCAGCACGCCCGTAGTGCTGTTCGAGCACAACGTCGAGTACCAGATCTGGCGGCGCCTGGCGAAGTTGGAGCGCCGTCCGTGGATCCGCACGATCCTCGAAGTTGAGTGGCGGAAGCTGCGCGCGCGGGAGGCCGACGCATGCCGTCGCGCCGACCTGACCATCGCCGTGTCCGCCGACGATCGTCGGCGACTCGAACAGCTGGCGCCTGGCATCGCCGCGGTCTCGATACCCACGGGTGTGGACACCGACTACTTCACGCCGATGCCCGGGTCGGAACGGCCGGCGCATCTCGTCTTCAGCGGATCGATGGACTGGCATCCGAACGAAGACGCGGTGCTGTATTTCCTCGACGCGGTCCTGCCGTCGATTCGCGCACAGATCCCCGAAACGACATTCACGGTCGTCGGCCGTAATCCGAGCGCGCGGCTCCGTGACGCCGCGGGCCGTGTCGGTGGCGTGACCGTGACCGGGACCGTGTCCGATGTCCGGCCCTCGATCGCCGAGGGCTCCGTCTATGTCGTGCCGCTCCGGGCCGGCGGAGGAACGCGCCTGAAGATCTTTGAAGCGCTGGCCATGGCAAGGCCCGTCGTCTCGACCACGGTGGGCGCCGAAGGGCTCGGCATCGGCCCTGGCCGCCATTACACCTGCGCCGACGAGCCGGGTGCGTTCGCGAACGCCGTCGTGGCGTTGCTCCACGATCCGCATCGCCGCGCGGAGCTGGGCGCCGCGGGACGGCATCTCGTCGAGACCTGCTACTCGTGGCCGACGATCGGACGCGTCTTCGAACAACGCTGTGAAGAGGTAGTTGCCGAGCATGGGTACTCACATAGAAGCGCCGACCGTCGTGCTCATCAGTCACGAGGAGGAACGCCTCGATCGCGACGGGCTCGCGTCGTGGCTGGCGAGCACAATGAGATTGGCTGGTCTGCTCATCATCCGTGACCAGCACACCCGCCGCTGGCGAGCGGCGCGCCGCGAGCTGAAGCGCGTCGGGCTGCTGGGCCTGCTCGACGTCGTCGCCTTCCGCGCGTATGCGCGGCTGGTGCACGCCAGGCGCGATGCGCGGTGGCAGGACACCGAGATCGAGCGGCTGCGCCAGCGGTATCCGGCGAGTCTCGACAACGTCCCCCGGCTGGTCGTCTCGTCTCCGAACTCACCGGAGGCACGACAGTTCCTCGAAAAGACGCAACCCGACCTGGCGCTGGCGCGCTGCAAGATGATCCTGAAGCCTGAGGTGTTCGAGATCCCGCGTGCGGGCACGTTCGTGCTCCATCCGGGCATCTGCCCTGAGTACCGCAACGCGCATGGCTGCTTCTGGGCACTGGCCAACCGCGACCTCGATCGCGTCGGCATGACACTGCTCAAGGTGGACCGCGGCGTCGACACCGGCCCCGCGTATCTGCACGCGACCTCCAGCTACGACGAGTTGTCCGACTCGCACATCGTCATTCAGCACCGCGTGGTCGTGGAGAACCTCGACGCGATCGGTCGAACGTTGACGGCGCTCGCACACGGAGAGGCTGTCCAGCCCATCAACACCGAGGGCCGCCGCTCGGCCGTGTGGGGCCAGCCGCGCCTCACGCACTATCTGCGCTGGAAGCGCGCGGCACGGCGCCAGGCGTCCCCGTACCGGTGGGTGCCGTATCAGCGGCCGGAGACAGCGCGCCAGGTAACCAGACCGGCAACTGAAGAGGGGCTCGGCTGATGCGCGTTGTCTCGCTCCTCTTCCACGACGTCTTCACGGACGATCCCGCGGAGAGCGGCTTCGTCTCCGACGCAGCACATCGGTACAAGCTCGCGCTCCCGGACTTCGACACACAGCTTGCCGGCGTCTGCGGCGTTCGAACGGACCCTCCGGTTGACGCGCGATCCATTGAATGCGGCAGCCAGACCCATGGCGATTCGATGCCGTTTCTGATCACGGTCGACGACGGCGGCGAGTCGTACTACACGACGATCGCCGAACGGCTGGATCGGCGCGGGTGGCGTGGGCACTGTTTCGTATCCACCGACTTCATCGGCCGCCGCGGATTCCTGGACCGTGAGCAGATTCGTAGTCTTGCCGGGCGCGGCCATGTCATCGGCAGCCATTCCGCGTCGCATCCTCTTCGCTTCAGCGCGCTGTCCTTCGCGGAGATGGTCTCCGAATGGGCGCGCAGCCGGCAGGTGCTGGAAGACATCGTTGGCAGCCGCGTCGACGTTGCGTCCGTGCCCGGAGGCTACTTCTCCGCTGCCGTCGCCAGCGCCGCGCACGAGGCCGGAATACGAGTGCTCTTCACATCGGAACCGGTCACGCGTGTCGTCTCGAACGGTGAGTGCCTGCTGATTGGGCGGTTCACGATCCGCCGAGGCGATCGACACGACGCAGCGCGGCGCTATGTGTCCACAGCCCTGGCGCGGTCGCTCGCATGGGCGAGCTGGAACGCGAAGGGGCTCGTGAAGCCGCTGCTCGGGTCGTCGTACATCCGTCTCTCGGACTGGCTGCTGGCCCCGAGAGCCTCGAGCAGGACACAAGCGTGATGGACTTCAGCACCCGGCCACTGATTCCGACGGCCCTCGCGCTGCTGCTCTTCGGCGTTCCGCAGCAGGAAGCGGGGCGCGGCGCCGGCGCCGCACAATACCAGCACACTCCGGCCGAACGGCCTCGAACACGTGTCGAGCTGCCTCCGGACGCGGCACATGGCCGCGTCGTCCATGTGAAGCCGGGTGACAGCCTGCAGGCGGCACTCGACGCCGCCAACCCCGGCGATCGGATCACGCTGGATCCGGGCGCGACGTATACCGGTCCGTTCCGGCTGCCCCGGAAAGACGGCGACCAGTGGATCGTCATCAGCACTGCGGGACAGCTTCCGCCGCGCGGCCAGCGAGTTCAGCCGTCGCACGCAGCCCAGATGCCGCACCTGGTTGCCGAGGGCGACGTCGTCATTCAAGCGATGCCCGGAGCTCACCACTACCGGCTCGTCGGCCTCGAGGTGTCGCCCACCGACGGCACGTTCGTGAACACCCTGATCCAGCTCGGCGACAGGGAGCGCACGCTGAACGATCAGCCGCACCACATCGTCATCGAGCGCTCGTATCTGCACGGCGACAAGAAGCGCGGCAGCCGCCGTGGCGTGGCGCTCAACTCGCGCCAGACCGCGGTGGTGGACTCTGCCTTCGCGGACTTCAAGGAGGCCGGCGCCGACTCGCAGGCTCTCAGCGGCTGGAACGGCGCGGGCCCGTTCCGCATCGAGAACAACTCGCTCGAGGCGGCCGGGGAGAACGTGATGTTCGGCGGCGCCGACCCGACGGTGCCACAGCTGGTGCCTGCGGACATCGAGGTCCTTCGCAACCACATGTCCAAGCCGCTGCGGTGGAAGGTTGGCGACGCCTCGTATGAAGGCACCGAGTGGTCGGTCAAGAATCTCTTCGAGCTGAAGAACGCGCGGCGCGTGCTGATCGAGGGCAACGTCTTCGAGCGCAACTGGACCCACGCCCAGAACGGCTTCGCGATCCTCTTCACTGTGCGCAACCAGGACGGCGGCGCCCCGTGGTCGATCGTCGAGGACGTGACGTTCGTCAACAACATCGTCCGGCACGTTGGCGGCGGGGTCAATGTGCTCGGCCGCGACGACAACCATCCCAGCGAGCAGACGCGGCGCCTCGAGATCCGCAACAACGTCTTCCTCGACGTCGGCGGAGCCTGGGGGTCCGGACGCCTGTTTCAGCTGCTCGACGGCACCAACAACGTGACGATCGCGCAGAACACTGGCCTGCAAACCGGAAGCATCCTGTTTGGCGGCGATCACGCGCCGCATACCGCGTTCGTCTTCCAGAACAACATCGCGCCGCACAACGAGCACGGCATCATCGGATCGAGCACGGAGCCGGGAAACCAAACGCTGGCGCGCTACTTCCCGCGTGCGGTGGTCAACGGCAACGTCATCGTTGGCGGGCCTTCCGGCTCGTACCCGACGGACAACACGTTCGTGAAGTCGCTCGACGAGGCTGGTGTCGCGCAGCTGCGGCGCGGGGTTCTGCAGGCGCCCTCACCGCAAGGCGGCCGTACCGGCACCGCTGGAGCGAACCTGTCAGAGCTGCTCAAGGCGGTCAACGGTGTGGCACCCGACGCTGCGGCACAGGCGGCGCTGCCGGCCGATGACGAAGACGGCGCGGTCGCGCTGCGTGCCGCAGTCGCGACGTTCTGGACGTCGATCGGACTGCTGTTTTACGTCTACGCGGGCTATCCGATCATCGCCGCCGTGCGCGCGCGCCTTCGCTCGAGGCCGGTGGCCCGGCCGGTTGAGCGGCGCCTGCATCCAGCGACGATTCCGTTTCCCGAGCGGCGCATCCGGGTCGTGGACCCCAGGGTCTCCATTGTCGTGGTCGCCCATAACGAGGCCTCTTCGATCGAGGCGCGGCTCGAAAACCTTCTGGCGCTCGATTACCCCGCACACCGCCTCGAGATCATCGTCGGGTCGGATGGCTCGACCGACGACACGGTAAAGCGCGCCCGGAAATACGAGCCGTTTGGCGTACGCGTCCTGGCGTTCAGCGAGCGCTCCGGCAAGCCCGCCGTGCTCAATGCCGTGGTGCCGCATGTATCCGGGGACATCGTGCTGTTTGCTGACGCACGGCAGCGCTTCGAGCCGTCCGCGCTGCGCGCCATCGTGGCGGACTTCGCCGACCGGTCCGTGGGCGCTGTCAGCGGCGAGCTGATTCTGGAGGCTGAAGAAGGCACCGCGAGCGCGGGACAGGGAGCCGCACTCTACTGGCGGTACGAAAAGCTGATCCGGTCCGCGGAAAGCCGTTCGGACTCAACCGTCGGCGCGACCGGCGCGATCTACGCCATCCGGCGCTCGCTCTTCGTGGCGATCCCGAACGACACGGTGCTCGATGACGTGCTCATCCCGCTGCGAATCGTGCAGCAGGGATATCGCGTCATCTTCGAGCCGGCGGCACGGGCATTCGATCGCACGTCGGCGACAGCGGCACAGGAGTTCGCACGCAAGTCGCGCACGATTGCCGGCACCTTCCAGCTCTTCGCGCGCGAGCGGTGGCTGTTCGACCCGCGGCGCAACCGGCTCTGGTTCGCCACGATGTCGCACAAGGGCCTCCGGCTGCTTCTGCCGCTGCTGCACGCCGGCGCGATCGGCGCCAACGTGGCTGCCGCGTCGTGGTGGCCGTATCAGTGGCTGCTTGGAGCACACGTCCTCTTCTACGCCGCCGCAATCGCCGGCGGGCTGCAGCGGCGAGGCCGTCACCGTCTCAAGATCTTCACGGTGCCGTACACGTTGTGCCTGCTCTGCTGGGCCGACGTCGTCGGCTTCTACCGATTCGTGACCAACCGTCAGCCCGTCACCTGGGAACGCCAGCCGGCATCCCTGCCGGCCGCAACCGCAGCGCGACAGTCAGCCCGACGCGTCGCCGCGTAACGATCAGGAAGGACCGAGTCCATGGGGAGAACACTCGTGATAGCGGTGATGGTGACCACGCTCACCGCTGGAGCGCCGGTTTTTGTGCCCGACTCCGGGCAGGCGGATGCCCAGATTTCAGGCTGCTCATGCTTTGCGGTGGTCGACGCCATTGATTCCGACCTGCACTTCGTCGCGCGCTATTACAAGACGACGAACGTCACCAGTGTCGGCAGCCAGTGTGCGCAGGAGTGCGACACCTGGAGGCAGAACTGGTTTTATGGCGACGCGTGCGACAACCCGCAGCGAATCAATCGGGGCACGAACGCGTCGTGGGGTTACGCGAGCCGTCAGGGCGACGTGTTCATCGGACCCGCCACGTGGTGGTGTCCCTTCCCGCCGCCCTGAGCCCTCGCGTGCCTAGCGCCTCGGTCTTGCCCACCGCGGACGCGTAGTCGTCGTGGTGGTCGGCGTGGTCGGCGTCGACGTGGTCGGCGTGGTCGGCGTTGGCGCCGTTGCCGTTGCAGCCACCGGCCCGCCAAGGCCAATGCCGCCGATCGCCCCGTTCAGGTTGAAGAGCACGGCATGCAGGCGAAGCGCTGCCGTGACCGGCGTCGCGCTCGTGTAGAAAACGCCGCCGTTCTTGAAGTACCTGACGGTGTTGTTCTCGAGCGCGATTCTGAACGTGTCGCCGGGGGCGAACCCGATCTCGGTGCGGTAGGTGTTGCTTTCGCGAACCTCCGCGACGCCGTTCTGAAGGCGGATCGCGAAATTGATGGCGCCAGGGGCGGTGCCGGCGCCGCCATAGCCGAGGCCGATGTAGCGCAGCGTCCCGGCTTCTGTCGCCACGAACTGCATCACGCCGTTGCCGCTCACCTGTGCAGACGAGACTCCGCTCGCGTCAGGGCAGCCATCGCAGCCCCCAACCTTGACGAGGCTGTTGCCGGTCGCGGTGACGTTCGCGGTAGACAGCCACTGTACGTCCGTCGGCGTGGAGGTCGTCGGGGCCGTTGGAGCCGGCGCCGTCGGAGTTGGAGACGTCGGCGCGGGTGACGTTGGAGTCGGAGATGTCGGTGTGGGCGACGTTGGCGAGGTCGGTGCCGGCGACGTTGGTGCCGGCGAGGTTGGCGCGGGCGCAGCTGATGCCGCCACGCCGAGCTGCTGCGATGGAATGCGAACGAGGAACACGTCGGCGCGGCTCCCGCCCATGTTCGTCGTCCAGAGGAAGTACTCGCCGGTCGGGTCGATGTTCCCCTTGGGCCGCTTGGAGTACGCGTCGCTGCCGCCGCCGGACGCGTTGAGATCGGTCATGTTGGGCGCCACGACCAGCGCCTGTCCCGATCCGTCGAGCCGGTAGCAGACAATCTCGTTAGTCCGCGTCAGCGTCCAGTCGCCGGCATTGCTGCTGCACACCATCTGCTGGTCGAGCGGCGCGCCCGCCTTGGCGTTGCTGTGAGCGATGTGTCCGATTCCTGGCCCGTTCCACGACGGCATCCAGTAGACCAGCCGTCCATCAGCCGAGTTCATGTTGGGGCCGAACTGCCACACCCGCACGCCGTATGCGTTCGCGCCCCACTTGTCATCCTCACCCACGATGTAGCCGTGGCCCATATCCGAGTGTCCAGCGGCGCCATTCTGATCCCAGAGCACCTGCTCGGCGCCGGTCTGGATGTCGATGACCCGGTTGTCCTCGTTGTAGCTCCCGTCGACGTTCTCCTTGATGACGAGCCAGCGGCCGCTCCTGTCGATCTGGCACTCGTCAAAGTCGCCGCGCGGCGTGAAGAACTTGTGCTGGCCCGTGTCTTCTCGATAGACGATGCAGCCGAGGTCCTGGTAGGTGTTGGAGTCCTTGACGGTCGCCGAGTGGACCCGATCGTCGCTGCTCGAATGCATCTGCCAGAGATACTTCCCGCCCCCGAGCAGGCTGGTCACGTCGAACACCGTCTCGGTCGCCTTCGTCAGCACGTCGAAGCGGATCATGCGAGGGCCGTTCTCGCCGAGATAGAGCGTCGACGGACGCGTGCCGCTGAAATACCACTGCTCCGCGGTCGCATAACTGAATCCGCTGCCCGCATCGAACAGCGGACCGGCGTTGCGGGTGTCGCCCGTGTTCTTGTTGTAGGTGAACAGGGTCGGGCCGGCGCCGCCGCGCGAGCGATTCAGACCCACCACGATCAGCACCGTGTCGCTGCCCGCGTGGTTGTTGATCTTGTTCCAGTAGGAATAGCCGTAGTCCACGCAGTCGCCGCCGCCGCAGTCGCTGGCGTTCGTGATGCGGATGCCCTGCGTGCCGTACGGCGCCGGGAACGTGAAGACGCCCCGTTGCGGAAGGAATGCCTGCGCCTGACTCCCGGTGATCGGGGTCCGCATCCCGGTGTCGCTCGCACTGACGACGAATCCTCCCGGCGCTTGCGCATGAAGGGAACTGACAAGACCCGGGAGCACCATCGCGGCGAACACGCCAGCGGCGGCGGAGAGACGGGAGATTCCGACGAACACTGCACTCCTCCTTGCGCCAACGACTCGGTCTGGCCGCGTCGGCGATGCGGCGTCCCCGCAGGACGCGCGAAGGAGGAGCAGACGGCTCCCGCTGCGCGTGCGCTCTGCGAGCGCAGTGCTCTCTGGTTTTTGTGATGGAGAAACTGCTGGCGGCAGTAGGGCAAGTGCAGGGCCGTGTGGACCACGACGCGATGCGCGAAGATTTCCTAGTGAATTCGCGCGATCGCGTGCAGCGCCACGCAACCGAGTGCAGTTTTGATTACAAATTCAGCGGCGAAACGATCAGAATCGTAAGTCGCTTCTTCAATCGAGACTCCGCGTCGTTGAAAACGACGATGTGAGCCTCAGCGATCCTCCTGATCGATCGTCAAACGCCCTCTTCGATGTGCGTCGACGCGTGATCGCAGCCCGTTCGAGTGTCGATCGTGACGATCCGAGCGATGGTCCGGCGTGATCACTCGGTCGTCGGAGTCATCAAATTGACGCACGCTCGATACGGCTCAGGCGAATCTTCCTCATGAGCTCGACGCTGTGAGCTGAACCGTTTCGAACCGCTCAGGTCATCTCGTTTGCACCTCGACAACGCAAGTCGAGGCCCAGCCGTATGCGCAGCAGTTCTCCACGTCGTCTTCGCATTGCCATCGTCGTCGCTTCTTTGCGAATACTGGGCGGCCAGGCCGTCCAGGCGCAGCGCCTGCTGGACGGATGGGCGTCCGATCCCGACGTCGAGGCATGGATCGTCCCGATTAATCCGATACCGCCCAAACCATTCAGATCGCTGCTGCGCGTGAAATATCTACGCACGATCGTTACCCAGCTCTGCTACTGGCCGCTGCTCGTCCGTGAGCTCCGTCGCGCAGACGTCGTGCACATCTTCTCGGCTTCCTACTCATCGTTTCTCCTCGCGCCTCTGCCGGCGATTCTCGTCGGCCGTGCGTTCGGCAAGCCGGTCCTGCTCAACTACCACAGCGGCGAGGCCATGGATCACCTCCGCCGCTCGCGCATTGCCCGGGCGACGCTCCAGCGGCATGTCGATCTGAATGTCGTGCCGTCGCCGTATCTGGAAAACGTCCTCGCACGGTTCGGCATTCCAGCGATGGTCGTCTCGAACACCGTGGACCGCCGCGCTTTTCCGTATCGCGTTCGCAACCTGCGCCGCCGGCCCATCACGCTCATTTCGACGCGGAACTTCGAGCCGCTCTACAACGTCGCGTGCACGCTGCGCGCGTTTGCGCGCGTGCAGGCGAAGTGTCCCGACGTATCGCTGGTGCTCGTCGGTACTGGCTCTCAGGAACTGGCGCTGAAACAGCTGGCCACCGAACTCCGGCTGCGGCACATCACCTTCGCAGGGAGCGTCTCGCCCTCGCAGATTGCCGCGTGTTACGCCGCCGCCGATCTCTATGTGCAGACGCCGTCCGTGGACAACATGCCGCTCTCGGTGCTGGAGGCCTTTGCCAGCGGCCTTCCCGTCGTGTCGACGAATGTCGGCGGCGTGTCCGCCGTGCTCACTGACGGCGTGCACGGCCTGCTCGCGCATCACGACGATCCGGAATCGGTTGCGGCACGGATCTTCGAGCTGATCGATCACCCTGACTACGCCCGCCAGCTGGCCGCCGCGGCGTACGAGATGTGCGCTCGATATGACTGGCCACGCGTCCGAGAACTGTGGCTCGCAGCCTATCGCCGGCTTGCGCCAGCCAATCGGCCGGCGCCATCGCCGATCGAACTCCAGAGATCCGCGTGATCGGTTCCCGCCTCGACCGCCTGCGCCGCATGTCGCTGCGCGAGGGCCGCTGGCGAGTCCACGACGCATTGCACATCGTCGCCGAGCGGGCCGCGGTGACGGCGGGCGCACGGTGGAATCGGCGTGACCTTGCACGCGTCCTCAGCGAGTCGGCGCGCGATGCCTGTGGCGCCGACATCGATCGCAAGCACTGGCGGGACGTTCAGAACGCGCTCGAATCCCGGATCCAGGGACGGCCGGCGCGCTTCGTTCTCGACTCCTGGTCGGCACCGGCCATCCGCGATCAGGTGATCGCGCACTGGCCTGACGCACCACGCCACGCGGCCGCACGCGCCGATCGGCTCCTGGACGGCGTCTTCGATCTTCTCGGCTTCCAGGGTGTCCAGTGCGCGGCTGACGGCAGGATCGACTGGCACGCAGATCCGGTCCATCTCCGTCGCGCGCCACAAGTGTTTTACGCCGACGTGCCCTTCCTCAGCCCGGAGGTCGGGGATCACAAGGTGATCTGGGAGCTGAACCGTCATCAGCATTTCCTGGCGCTCGGAAGAGCCGCCTGGCTCACGGGAGATCCCCGTTACACGAACGCCATTCGTTCTCAGCTCATTGACTGGCTGGCGAACAACCCGCCGTACGTCGGGATCAACTGGGCCAGCATGCTCGAGATCGGATTTCGAGCGATCTCGTGGACGTGGGCGCTGCACTGCCTTCTCGGCAGCCACGATCGTCAGAGCGGCGACAGCCCCTGGCTCGTCGATATGCTCGTGGCTCTCGATCGACAGCTCACGCACGTGGAGCGTCATCTCTCCTACTACTTCAGTCCGAACACCCACCTCACCGGCGAGGCGCTCGCGCTCTATGTCGTCGGAACGGCCGTTCCCGAACTGGCGTCGAGTGCACGCTGGGCCGGCACGGGCCGTCGCATCCTGCTCGAGGAAATCGACCGGCAGATCCTGGGCGACGGCGGACACGTTGAGCGTTCGACTCACTATCAGCGCTACACCCTCGACTTCTATCTCCTCGCGACGCTCACCGCGAGACTGGCCGGAGACGCGGAAGCCGCCTGCCGATTCGCCGAGGCGGCGCGTCGCACCGCCGAGTTCACGCGGACGATGGCCGACGCGCGTGGTCGCCTTCCGCTCCTCGGAGACGACGACGGCGGCATGTTGTGGCCGATCACCGGGCGTGAGTGCTGTGACGTCCGCGATTCGCTGGCGCTTGCCGCGGCGGTCCTCGAATCTCCCGGACTGGCGGCGTGGGGACCGGCCGAAGAAGCCGTGTGGATTGCCGGCAGCAACGCGCCCGCCGCCGAGGCACAGATGCCAGCGCCGGGATCGCGCCTGTTCGACAACACCGGATACTTCGTAGCGAGAACGTTCGACGGCAGCCATGCGGTACTCGACGTCGGCCCGCACGGATATCGCAATGGAGGCCACGCGCACTCGGACGCGCTGTCGTTGACGCTGTCGATGGAGGGCCGCCCGCTGCTCATCGATCCAGGTACGTCCACGTACACGATGGATGCGGGGCTGCGGAATCTGATGCGCAGCACGGCCAGTCACAACACTCTCACGATCGATGACCGCTCGCAGTCGCTGCCTGCGGGGCCTTTCCACTGGCACTCGACGGTCGACGCGCGGACCATTGCCTGGCGCAGCAGTCCGGCATTCGACTGGATCGAGGCAGTCCACGACGGCTACTTCCCCGCCAGACACCGGCGAACGGTCGTGCGCACGCGACACGCCGGATGGCTCATCGTGGATACCGTGCGCGGACCGGGACGACACGTGGCCGCAGCCCACTGGCACTTCGATCGGGCGTGGCGCGTGATGGCCGAGAACGGGCGCGTCCGCGCGACGCATGACGACGGGCGAGCGGTGTGGATGCTCTCCTGCGGCGGCGAGCTCACGCTGCACCGGGGCGATCGCGAACGCGGTTTCGGCTGGTGCGCGCCGGTGTACGGGCAGCTCGAGCCGACCACGATGGCACGGCTGGCAACGGATGGAGACCTGCCAATCCTGTTCGCCACCTGGATCGACAGCGCGCGCGCGCATGCGTCGCCGCGACTGCGCACCACCCGGATCAGCGACACATTCGGCTGCGAGGCGATCGTCGTCGAACTCCTCGATGATGCACGGAGGCACGTCTTCCTGATTCGGGAGAGCGCACGGGCGGGCCACATGTGCCGCGTCGGCGACTTCGAAACGGACGCGGCCATGCTGCACTACGTCGAGGAGGACGGACGCCTGGCTGCTCTGTCGATCGCCGGAGGACGGCACTGCCTCACGACGCGTGAGCACTGGTTGTCCCTCGCCGCCGACGAGGCCATCCACGACCTCCAGGTCACGGCCCGCGGGGACGGGCTGGCCTTCGAATCCACCGATCCGCCAACGTGCCTGACGGTCTACGGCTCCGTTGGCGACGGTACGGCCCGCGCGAATGGACGCGATTTACCACTTAGTTCCAAACCGACGGCCGGCATCCTCCTCATCAATGACTCCGATTGGCCACCGAGCTCCACTCGAACCGCTGCCGACTCTCCAGTCAGACACGGCGCCGCTTTTGCTCGCCATTGACCCCGATTGGAATGTGGAGCTTTTGCCAATAACGGAGAGTCCATGACGATGAAGTCAGTCAACTTGATTCGCACCTATTCCCGTTTACTCGTCTGCCTCGCAGTCCTGTTGTTGGCAGTGGCGTGCGGAAGCACTTCGCCGACCTCGCCCGACCCGTCGCCATCACCAGGCCCGACGCCGTCGCCATCACCAGGTCCGACGCCGTCACCAAGTCCGTCGCCGTCTCCGGGACCGGCCTCGCTCAGGATCGTCATCAGTCCGAACCCGGTCAATCAGTCGGGTGTGGCCGTCTCGGGCTGCGGTTCGAACGTGCCCTACCGCTGGGTGTGGGAGCAGATCCTGGAGAACACCGGAGGGTCGACCCTGATACTCAGTTCGCGCGTCAATTTCGTCGACGGGGCTCAGTTGAGCACAGCACAGGCTGCAGTCACGCTGCAACCCGGCGAGAAACACACACAGCCGACGGCGTACTGCAGCGGGGCGAATACCGCTCACAATTTCCGCACGGACTGGGAATCGAACACGGGAACGAAATACACCGGACCTACGGTCGACCTGTTGAAGCCATAGGACCGTTTCGCGACAGCTTCCAGCGTCCGGACACACCTGCTCCGGGCGCTGGACGTTTCTGCGTACAGGCGATCACGGCAGAGCAAACGTTTACCGTTTTATTCCCGCGCCCTTCCTTCGGCTCTCACGACGCATCCCGTCACGCCAGTTTTTCTGCTCATTTGTGGCACCGTGCTTGCTCGACTGAACCACCGTGTGCGGTATTGCCGGACTGGTCGCTACGGACGCGCTGCACGACGAGGACACGGCGCGCGCGTTGAGGATGCGTGACATCCTCACGCACCGCGGACCGGATGGCGCCGGAATCTATTCGGACGCCCGCGCGCTTCTCACTCACCGCCGCCTCAGCATCGTCGATCTCGCCGGTGGCCATCAGCCGCTGTCGAATGAAGACGGCACCGTGTGGGTTACCTACAACGGTGAGATCTACAACCACGCGGACGTGCGATCGGTGCTCGAGTCGCACGGGCATCGCTACCGGACCAAGAGCGACACCGAGACGATCGTCCACGCCTACGAAGAGTGGGGCGACGACTGTGTGCACCGCTTTCGGGGCATGTTCGCCTTCGCGATATGGGATACCCGCGCGCAGCGGCTGCTGCTGGTGCGCGACCGTCTCGGCGTGAAGCCGCTCTACTGGGCGCTGGCGGGAGATCGTCTGCTGTTTGCGTCGGAGATCAAAGCCATCATCGAAAGCGGCCTGGTCGCCGCCCAGCCGAACGAGGCCGTTCTTGCGGAGGTGCTGGCGACGAGGTACACCTCCGGGACCGACACGCTGTTTCGGGGCATCTTCAAGCTGCTCCCTGGTCACCGTCTCGTCTTCCAGAACGGGGAAATTCGCACTGAGCAGTACTGGGATCTGCCGCTCGACGGTCCGGATCCGTCCTTTGACGAGCTCGGCGAGGAGGCGATCGTCGAGCGGTTCAGAGCCCTGCTGCAGGAGTCCGTCAGGCTTCGGCTGATGGCGGACGTCCCGCTCGGCATGTTCCTCTCCGGAGGTATCGACAGCAGCGCCGTGGCCGCGCTCATGGCGCGCGAAGTCAACAGGCCGATCGACACCTTCTCAGTCGCCTTCGCGGACAGGGAGTTCAGCGAGCTCGAATACGCGCGCCAGGTCGCGCGCACCGTCGGTGCCAACAGTCACGAGGTCGTGATCGACGACGAAGACTTTTTCGGCGCTCTGCCACGTCTCATCTGGCACGAGGACGAGCCGATCGCGCATCCGTCGAGCGTGCCGCTGCACTTCGTGTCGATGCTCGCCCGCGAGCACGTGAAAGTGGTGCTGACCGGAGAAGGTGCCGACGAACTACTGGCCGGCTACGGTAAGTACCCGCGCGCCCTGTTCAACTGGCGGGCGGGCGGCATCTACGAACGCCTCGTGCCGTCGCTGATCCGATCGGCGGTCGCGGACACGGTCGTCACGCGCCTGCCCGGCCGGCTCGGGCAGTACGCGCGCCGCTCGTTCCTCGCCATGCCGCGGCAGGCCGACGCCATGTTCCTCGACAACTTCGCCGGCATCCCGATGCGTCTCCAGCGCGTGTTGCTTGGCAACAACCGCGGTGGGGATCCGTACGGCCCGTCGCTCGCCCACTTCGGCCGCGTGAACGGCCGCAGTGGCGTGCTGGACCGGCTTCTCTACACCGACGTGAAGACCTATCTGGTGGAGCTGCTGATGAAGCAGGACCAGATGAGCATGTCCGCGTCCATCGAGAGCCGCGTACCGTTTCTCGATCACCGCCTCGTCGAATTCGCCGTACGCCTGCCCGCGCGGTTGAAGCTGCGCGGGCTCACGACCAAGCGAATCCTGCGCCTGGCCGCGCGTGGACTCCTTCCGGACAGCATCCTGACGCGGCCGAAGATGGGCTTCCCCGTGCCGTTCGGGCGGTGGGCACGCGGCGCCTGGAACGGCGTCGTGCACGACGTGCTGCTCGATCGCCGCACACGCGAACGTGGCGTGATCGACGCGTCCGCCGTTGCGGCGCTCCTCCGCGACCATCACGAGGGGCGCCGGAACGGGGGCGACGCCATCTGGGCGCTGCTCAACCTCGAGCTCTGGTACCGCACCTTCATCGACGGCGCAGGAGCGCAGACATTGCCGCTCCCCCATCGGCAGACCGGGCATTCGACACACATCGCACCACAGGGAACGGCCCTGCGACGGGATTCAGGAGAGACCCTCCGGCCCGACTCAGGCCAGACACAAAGGACGGCGTGATGAAGGTTTCAGTCTTGGGTCTCGGGTATGTCGGCTGCGTGTCCGCCGCGGCGTTTGCCGACGACGGGCACGACGTGGTGGGGGTCGATGTTGTCGCCGATAAGGTGGCCGCGGTCAACAACGGGCACAGTCCGATCGTCGAGCCGGGGCTTGCCGACCTGCTTCAGCGCGGCGTGGCAGCCGGGCGGCTGCGGGCAACGACCAGCACGGCCGACGCCGTGCGATCGACGGATCTCTCACTGATCTGCGTCGGCACACCGAGCCGGAAAAACGGCAGCCTCGATCTGACCTACCTGACGCGCGTGTGCCAGGAAATTGGCGAAGTTCTGCGCGACAAGGACGACTATCACGTGGTCGTCGTCCGCAGCACGGTGCTGCCGGGAACCACGCATGGAGTCGTCATCCCGACGCTGGAGGCCGCCTCAGGCAAGCAGTACGGTGAGGGCTTCGGCGTCTCGGTCAACCCTGAGTTCCTCCGTGAGGGGACGGCCATCCGTGACTTCGCGCATCCCCCGTTGACGCTCATTGGGCACAACCACGCGGCCGATGCCGCCCCGACCAAGGCGCTGTATCAGCACATCGAAGCACCGCTCTTCAGCGCCAGCATCCGCGTCGCGGAAATGATCAAGTACACCAGCAACGCCTGGCACGCAGTGAAAGTGGTGTTCGCCAACGAGATCGGCAACCTGTGCAAGCGGGTGGGCGTGGACAGCCACGACGTGATGGACATCTTCTGCCAGGACCAGAAGCTGAACATCTCCTCCTACTACATGAAGCCCGGGTTTGCGTTCGGAGGATCGTGCCTGCCGAAGGACGTACGCGCGCTGCAGTACCGGGCCCGTGAGCTCGATCTCGAGATGCCGCTCATCGGCTCGGTTCTGGGCAGCAACTCCCTGCAGGTGCAGCACGCTGTCGATCGGATCGTCGACATGGGGCGCAAGAAGGTTGGCCTGCTCGGCTTCAGCTTCAAGGCAGGAACAGACGACCTGCGCGAATCGCCGATGGTCATCCTGGCCGAGGCGCTGCTCGGCAAGGGCTACCAGCTGTGCATCTACGACCGGAACGTCTCGCTCGCCCGGCTCGTCGGCGCGAACAAGCAGTACATCAACGAGCAGATTCCGCACCTGTCGCAGCATCTATGCGAGTCCGTCGATCAGGTGCTCGATGAATCCGAAGTCATCGTGATCGGGAACGCCTCGCAGGAGTTCTCAGAGGCGGTCACGCGGTGCAGGCCGGATCAGATCGTCCTCGACCTGGTGCGCATCCCACTCGACTTCAGCAAGGTACGCGCGCAGTACGACGGGATCTGCTGGTAGGCGGTCAGTTTTCCGTCGGCTGCGACACGCGATCGACGACGAGGACCTCGATCTGTCCCCGCTGTGGCTGGAGCCTCAAGCCGAGCTGCTCTTGAACTGCGGTCGTCAGGGCCGGCGCGTCCGAGAGCGCCGTCGAACTCGCAGCGTCTGCTGCATCCGACCAGCGCAGCTCGAAATCGAAATCACCCGAGAGTCCGGTCTTGTCCGACACGACGCTATTCAGCACCGCGGCCAGGCTGTTTGCCAGCATTGCCAGTGGAACCCCGCCGCCGCTGATCGAGCCGGTGTCGCGAACGACGCTGCCACAGCCGTCTCCCGCCACGCGAACAGACTCCTTGCGAGCCGCGGCGCAGTCGCGGGTCGTGCGCTTCAACGCCGGCCCGAAGACACCGTCGCGCAGTAACACCAGCGCGTGCGTCTGGTGCTCGCGCATTTCCGTATGCGCGGCAAAGCCGAAGCGGTCGGCAAGCAGACCCTTCACCAGATCTCTGAGCTGCTGAAATGGAACGTCGCCGCCGGCGCTCCCTTCGATGTCGAAGCGCGTCGTCCGAAGCCATCCGGGATCATCGGCGAGCTGGAAGTCGCGGAGCCCGTAGGCATAGAGGATCACGTCGCGCACCGGGACGTTTCGCGCCGTGAAACGTCCGCCAATCACCGGGTTCAGCGACCAGCTATTGCTTCCCGATGTGTTGCGCTTGACGGAGGTGACCTCGAATTTCGACGGCGTCTGCGCCGTGACTGCGTCGCCGCCTCGCATCGCAAGCGCGCCGAGAAGTACGGCACCGGCGAGGGCACGGATCGTCATTGGCGGCAGTATACGCCCCGCCTGTCAGCGCAAAGGTAGAGCTTCGATCTTCAGGCCAGGGTAGTACGCGTTGAGGATCTGCGGAACCATTTCGCCGCGCCGGGCCCTGCGGCCGGCGCCGATCACGCACATCCCGACGCCATGTCCATATCCGCGTCCCGTGAAGACGATCGCGTCGTCCTTCTTTTTGACGGTGAATGCCGTGCTGCGCAGCTTCCCGTAGCCGACTACTGACCGCAGCTGATCGCCACCGATGCGATCGGGCCGCATACCGGAGACTTTCAACCTCGCCGCGCGGCCGGATTTGTTGCGCGACGAAATCTCGACGTTCTTTACTCGACCCGTGAACCCATTCCGTTCGAGATCGGCCTGGAGGTCGGCCAGCGGAATCGAGAGCGTCCAGGGCACGTCGTCGTCATGCACGTCGTCCTTGATCGACTTCAGGTACGAACGGGCCGGCATCCCCCAGGCGTCCGAGACCGACTCCGACCTGCCGCCGCATGACGCGGAGTAGAAGATCTCGGCCGGCGCGCCTCTATACGTCAGGATCTGCCCGGCGGTCGCCATCGCCGCACGCCGGGAGCTTGCCGTCGAGGCCGGACGCGGCACCTGGCAATGTGTCGAGTCACAGAGGTCGAAACCCTCGGCTTTGTGGCGGCCGGTGTTGAACACCGCATACGTCCGGACGGCAATGGCGAGCGCCTGCAGCGTGGCATCCGGCGAGTTGGGCTCGGCCTCTCCTACCAGTACCCGCGCGACGTACATCTCCAGCGGAAGCCGCTCGACGCGGGCGCCGCCCGGGGTCCCAAGGGCCACCGTTCGGACACTCGCCGCCGCGAGCGCCGCGTCGGTTGCCTCGATCTGGGCCGACCCTCGCGCCGCCGTGTAGGCCAGTACGCACATCGCGCCCACAGCGGCCGCACCCGCGGCCCGCGGCCATCGGTTAGTACTTTTTACAGCCACCGCTTGCAATTGGGCCGGCAGTGGCACTTGATCACCTGCTCACCGTCGGTGTGGTAGTCGTAGACCAGCTCCTCGCCCTTCTTGATGTTGCGGGCGGCGCGAATCCAGATCGTCTTGCCCACGATCTCCGTGTAACAGTTCGGCTTGCACGCGTGGTTGAGAAACCGGCCGATGTTGCCGCCGACCATGGCGTCGCGCACCCAGCGGGTGTTGACCGTGAAGCACCAGATCTCGCCGCGTTTCAGGTACTTGCCTTCGCGCTTCAGGCTCTCCTTGTGATCGATCAGTTCGCCGTCGTAGGTGACGATGCGTTTGTTCTTGTTGATCGCTTCGAGGGCAAACACGCCCCAGCCATGGAGCTTGGATCGTCGTCGGATGATGCGAGGGAAGACCGGATCGGTGGGCATTGAGCAGAAAGGATAACAGGCGAGCCCGTGAAACGCCGCTGCCCGCAGGTACAATGGGGGCCTCATGGCACAGACGGCGGTCGGCGCAAAAGAGGTGATCCAGGCGTGGGGCAAGATTCTCACCGGGTATCGCCCGAACCTTTCGATCGAGATCACCAAAGAGTGTCCGCTTCGATGCCCCGGCTGCTACGCCTATGGTGACGACCATCTCGGTGGCGAGGTGACGCTGCGCGGGCTCGCCGACTACAAGGGCGAGGAGCTCGTCACGCGCTTCATGGCGCTCATCGACCGGCACAAGCCGCTCCACGTTTCGATCGTCGGCGGCGAGCCGCTGGTGCGCTACCGTGAGCTCGGACAGATCCTGCCGCAGCTCTCGGCCCGTGGCATTCATACACAAGTAGTGACGAGCGCGGTTCGCCAGATTCCGCCCGAGTGGACCGGCTTGCACCGGCTCCAGGTAGTGGTCTCAATCGACGGCCTCCCTGCGGAGCACGACGTGCGCCGCACGCCGGCCACCTACGAACGGATCCTCAAGCACATCTCGGGACACCAGATCACCGTGCACTGCACCGTCACACGACAGCAGGTGCGCCGGGAGGGCTACATCGAGGAATTCCTGACGTTCTGGCAGCAGAACCCGAACACACGGCTGATCTGGATGAGCCTCTACACGCCCCAAATCGGCGAGCTATCAATGGAGCGTCTGAGCGCCGCGGACCGGGAGCATGTGGTGGCGGACCTGCGGCGCCTGCGGAAGAAGTTCTCCAAGCTGCAGTTGCCGGAAGGCGCGCTCAACGTCTACGCGAAGCCGCCGGACTCGCCCGAGAACTGCATCTTCGCGCAGACGACGGAGTGCTTCTCGTCTGACCTCGAGCGTCACGTCACGCCGTGCCAGCTTGGAGGAAACCCCGACTGCAACAACTGCGGATGCCTGGCCTCAGCCGGTCTCGAAGCGATCGGCCGTCATCGCCTCAAGGGCGGCATCCCGGTCGGACGGATCTTCTATGCATCGCTGAAGGTCGGAAAGACGATTGGCCGCCTCCGGGGCGCGGCCGTTCAGGGCACGGAGGCGCCCGTTCAATCCGTCCCGTAGCCCGCTCGCGCACGCGAGCGTGATTGACGACTCCGCCGGCGGCCGGAGCCGATAAAATCGGACTGCTCCATGGCATCGGTGAATCCGCCGCTGCGCCTGGCCTTTCTCGGGTGTGGCTTCATCACGCGCGTACACAGCAGCCACTTGCGGTCCCTTCGAGACGACTTCATTCCGTACTACGCCAGCCGGGAGCGTGCCAAGGCCGAGGACTATTGCCGCCGGTTCGGCGGCGGCGGCAGCTACAGCGAGTACGGGGCCGCGATTGACGATCCGTCGATCGATGCGGTGGTGATCGCCGTGCCACCGCGCTTCCACATGGAACTGGCGCTGCGGGCACTGGAGGCTGGCAAGCACGTGCTCGTCGAGAAGCCCGCGTTCCTGACAATCGAGGACTACGAACAGGCCCGCGCGGCGCGCGATCGCGCGCAACGGGTGGTGCTGGTTGGTGAGAACGATCACTACAAGCCGCTCGCCGTTCGCCTGCGCTCACTCGTGGCCGATGGCGTCATCGGCGAAATGGTGTTCGCCAACTTCGTGACGCTCGTCAGGAGGCTGAAGACCGCCGAGGACTGGCGCAACGACGAAACGATGGCCGGCGGCGATGCGTTCTTCGAAGAAGGGATTCACTGGCTGCACCTTGCCGGCAGCCTCGGCCCGCGCATCGTCGAGATTCGGGGATACCGGCCATCTGTGTCGAGGACCGGTCCGGATCGACGGGCGAAGAGCATGATGGTGGCATTCCGCTACGACAATGACGCCGTCGGCTCTCTGTACTACTCGCGCGAGATTCCATCGATGCTGCGCGGGCTGCGGCTGTCCAAGCTGCTCGGCAGGAGGGGCATCATCAGTTTCGAATCGAACGGACTTTTCATCCTCGTGCGCGGCCGGGGGCTGCCGCGTCTCGTCATTCCCGGATTCCGCGACATCCGCGGATACCGGGCGATGTATGTGGATTTCGCCCGGGCCGTCCGCGAGCGGCGCGCGCCGGAGATGAGCCTCGAACGAGCCATGGAGGACCACCGGTTGATGGACCAGGCATACGCGACCGTGCCACGTTCCACGGACGCTGGAGTGGGCGCGCAGTGACACGACGGGAGGAGTACGACCTGGTCGTGATCGGCAGCGGCGCCGGCGGCGGCACGCTGGCCCACGCGCTGTCGACCACGCCTGCCCGCATCCTGATCGTCGAGCGTGGTGACTTCATTCCCCAGGAAGAGGACAACTGGAACCCCGAGGCAGTCTGGAAGCAGCTCCGCTACCAGACGCGCGAGATCTGGCTCGACGCGAATGGGCGCGAGTTCCCGCCGTACAGCCACTACAACGTCGGCGGAAACAGCAAGTTCTGGGGCAGCGTGCTGTACCGGCTGCGGCGCGAAGACTTCCAGGACCTGCAGCACCTGGACGGCCTGTCGCCCGCGTGGCCGATCGACTACGACACGCTGGAGCCGTACTACGAACGCGCCGAGCGCCTCTACCAGGTACACGGCGAGGCCGGCGCCGACCCGACGGATCCTCGCACCGGCCCCTATCCGTACCCACCGGTCCCACACGCGGCGGGCATGGCCGCCATCGTCGGGCAGCTGCGATCGTTCGGCCTCAATCCCTCGCCTCTTCCGCTCGGGCTGCTCGACGGATGTGTGCTCTGTAACACCTGCAACTCGTTCGCCTGCAAGCTGCACGCGAAGAGCGAGGCCGACGTGTGCTGCATCCGGCCGGCGATGCAGCGGCCGAATGTCACGCTGTGGACCAACTCCACGGCAACGCGCCTGCTGACGAATGCGGCCGGCGATCGCGTCCAGGCGGTTGAGGTCAGCCGCAACGGCGAGACGATTCGCGTCGATGCACGGCTGTTCGTCGTCGCATGTGGGGCCGTGAACTCGGCCGCGCTGTTTCTCAGGTCGTCCAGCGCCGCGCATCCGAGAGGACTCGCCAATTCGTCGGGCATGGTCGGCCGCCGCTACATGGCACACCTCGCGACGATGATGCAGGGGTTTCATCCGTTCCGGCCGAACGACACCGTGTTCCAGAAGACAGTCGCCATCAACGACTACTACCTGCGCGGGCCGGACTGCGACTTTCCACTCGGACAGATTCAGTCGCAGGGCCGCACCCATGCCGTGATGGCGCAGACGGTCGTCCCCTGGATCCCGTTGTGGGCATATGAAGCGTGGGTGTCCCGCGGAGTGGACTGGCTCGTGATGTCGGAGGACCTGCCCGATCCCGACAATCGCGTGACCGTCGAGCCCGACGGGCGTATCCGGCTCCACTATCAGCCCAACAACCTGCGCGCACACCAGAAACTGGTGGACGAGATGGCCCGGCTGCTTCGCCGGCTCGGCTTCTGGGGCATCGTCAGGCACTCGCACGGCGCCCGCAATACCACCCACCAGTGCGGCACGATGGTGTTCGGGCACGATCCGCGGACCTCGGTGCTCGATCCCTACTGCCGCACCCATGACGTGCAGAATCTGTTTGCGGTCGACGCGTCGTTCTTCCCATCATCGGCGGCAGTCAACCCCGCGTTGACGATCGCGGCCCAGGCGCTGCGCGTCGCCGATCACATCGCCGAACGGGATCTGGGACTCGCGGGCACCGCGCGCCGGACGACTCAGGCGGATACCGCACGATGAAAGTCAGATCCTTCAGCCATACCGGCATCACGGTGTCGGACTTCAACAAGGCCGTGCAGTTCTACTGGGACGTATTCGGCTGCCCGCTCGTCGGAGTCGCCGACACGCCGCCGGATCGAGTCCGCAGTTTCTTTGGCGTCAGCGACGACGCGGGGTTTCGCGGCGCTTCAGGCGAAGGCGGACCTCGCTGCAAGATCGGATGGATCCGCGTGCCGGGCGGCGCGGTGCTGGAGATTTTCGAGTTTCAACCGCAGCTGCCGGCGCGCACCGTTCCGTGGAATGGTGTGGGACTGACCCACATCTCCTTCAACGTGCGAAACCTGGGCAAGTGGCACGACTACCTGACGCGGAAGGGCGTGGAGTGCGTGTCGCGGCCCGAGCGATCGCCGCGCGGCCATTCGTTCTTCTTCGCGAAGGACTTCGACGGCAACCTGATCGAGCTGATGGATCTCGGCTACATGTACCACGTGCTGGGGTGGCTGGGTCCGCTGGGCGGATGGATCTTCCGCCGCGGGATGTACCGGCAGTATTACGGCGGCACGCCGTAGTCCTCAGACCGCCTCGGTCAGGGCGAGCTCCTTTTCGACAATCTTGATTTCCTTCTGGCCCATCTCGGTCTGCGCCCAATCAGCCTCGAACAGATCCGCGATCGCCTTCACGACCTTGGGGTCGCGCGACAGGATGCCGACCTCCCGCCTGCCATCGAGCTCGAGCGCGCGCAGGCTCTGACTGCCGACGAAGGCCTCGGTGCAGTCTCGTACCGCCGCGCGCACGTGCAGGCGCATCGGCGACCGTTGAACGCGGAGGTTGGCCGCGCGCCTCGCCACTTTCCCGATCACCCGGATGTCCACGCCCATCTTGGCCCGCTGAGCGAGCAGCCGCAGCATCTGCGGATCGGTCAGCTTGGGATCCCAGAGGATCAGTGACTTGCGCGCGCGCTTGATGAACGTCGCGAGTTGCTCACGCGCGTTCTCGGGGCTGACGACGAAACCGTCGCACCCAGGCTCAAACTCCTGGCGCAGGACGTCGGACTCGAACAGCCGCAGTGCTTCCTGGACGAAACGCCGATCGCGGACGACAAGACCCAGGCTCCGGCTCTTGATGTCGAGGCCCGTGAAGTTGAAACCGTAGACGTGCAGCGCCTCGCGATCGACGATCATCAGCTTGCCGTGATAGCGCGCCAGGTCATCGGCAGTACGCGAGACGGTGACGCCGGCGTCCAGCATTCTCAATTCGAGCTGGCGAAGGCGCTTGTCACCGCCGGAATTCGTATGCGCAATGAGGGCCCGGACCGCCACGCCGCGCTTGACCGCCGCCTCGATAGACCTCTCGATGGACTTGACGTCGAACCGGAAGATGGCAATATCCAGAGTGGTCTGCGCCTTTTCGATTGCGCCAAGGATGGGCTTGGTTCCATCTGCTGGCTGTACGATGAGTTCCACGTTGTATTTGCCTCCCTCGCAACCTCAGCAGGGGAGGCACGTGTCTTGAAGCCCCCCGCTGACTGGGAGAACTGACAGCAAAGTGCTCGCCGTCTTGAAAACGTTGAAATATCCGGTAACACGCGGGCTGCTGATTGCCCTGGTGGCGGTAGCCGCCTGTACAGGTCTGCCTCCGTCGGCCCCCAATACAGGACGGAGTGTGACTCCCGCCACGGACGGCCCGGCAAGCCCGCCCGCGGTGCCTTCGAGCCTGCCCAGTGGCTCGGACTCGGTGAAGTTTCTCGTGATTGGCGATTCAGGGACCGGCGACCGCGCCCAGTTCGAGGTCGCGGCGCGGATCGCCGCCGCGCACCAGGGCTTTCCGTTCGACCGGGCAATCATGCTTGGCGACAACCTGTACGGCCGGAACAACGCCGCCGCCTATCGCAACAAGTTCGAGCGGCCCTATGCGCCGCTCCTCGAGGCCGGGGTCAGGTTCTATGCCTCGCTCGGCAACCATGACGACCCGGCGCAACGTTTCTACAAGCAATTCAACATGGACGAACGGCGTTACTACACGCATGCCAAGGGCGATGTCCGTTTCTTCGCGTTGGACAGCACCTACATGACGCCCGAGCAGCTTCGCTGGGTCGAGGATGAGCTCAGCAAGTCCAAAGAGAAGTGGAAGATCGCCTACATGCATCACCCGATGTATTCATCGGGCGAGCGTCACGGCCCGACGCCCGCACTCCGGAAAGCGCTCGAGCCGCTGTTCCTGCGCTACGGCGTCGACGTCGTGTTCGCTGGCCACGAGCACTTCTACGAGCGCATGCACCCGCAGGGTGGCATCACCTACGTCATTCAGGGCGGAGCGGCGAAGCTGCGCAAGGGGAACATCCGCCGGAGCTCGGAGTTCACGGCGAAAGGGTTCGACACGGACCGCTCGTTCACGCTGGCCGAGATCGTGGACGATCAGATGTACCTAGAAACAGTCTCGCGAATGGGAACGATCGTCGATTCGACGGTCATTGTCCGGCGTGAGGTGAGTAGCCCGTCCTCGTCGGAGTAGGACCAGTCTCTGGTTCGGCCGCTGCGCTCTCGTGAAGCTCGGCCGCGCGCCGAAGCGCCGCGTCAACGTTCGGCAGGATATTCGCGGCGCCCACGTGACGGTGGAACTCCGCGCGCTGCATCATCCGCGTCGGCTGAACCGGCGCTCCGCATAAGAGCAGTACCCGGCCGGACTTGTGCATTGCATCCGCGAAGTCTTCAATCGCCTTCAGTCCCGTCGCGTCAATCGCCGTCATGTTCCGCAGCCGCAGGATCACGATCGACCGCAGCTCCTTCATGTTCGCGAGGATGGCCGTCAGCTTGTCAGTGGCTCCGAAGAGAAACGGGCCCTGAATACGGACGATCGTCACGTAGTCGGGAAGCTCGCGATTCTGCAGCGAGTGCTCGAGGCCGCGCCGGATGTAGTCGGGCGTCACTCGTGTGACGGTCGTCGTCGCGGCGACCCTGCGGATGAACAGCAGCGCCGCCAGGATCATTCCCGCTTCAACGGCAACGGTCAGATCCGCCAGGACGGTGAGCGCGAAGGTCACCATCCAGACCAGCCTGTCGGTCCAGCCCTGCCTCCAGAGCTCGGGAATCTCCCGCCACTCCCCCATGTTGTAGGCGACGACCAAAAGAATTGCCGCCAGGACGGCCATCGGCACGAGTCCGGCGAGCGGCGCTGCGATCATCAGAATGAGCAGGAGCGTGATGCCATGGATGATGCCGGCGACCGGTGTTTTTGCCCCGGACCGCACGTTCGTGGCGGTGCGCGCGATCGCCCCGGTTGCCGGCAGCCCGCCCACCAGCGGCGAGGCGATGTTTGCTATGCCCTGCGCAAAGAGCTCGACGTTGGAGTTGTGCCTGGTGCCGCTCATGCGATCCGCAACGACCGCAGACAACAGCGACTCGATCGCGCCAAGCATCGCAACCGTCACCGTCGGTGACACCAGCGTCAGGATCAGGTCCGGGCGGAAGCGCGGAATCTGAACCTGCGGCAGTCCCGCGGGGATGCCTCCAAAGCGGCTGCCGATGGTCTCGACGGGAAGCCCGGCGAGCGCGGCCACGACCGTCCCGCCCAGCAGCGCGACGATGTAGCCGGGCACGCGCGGCACGAGACGGTTCCAGACGACGATCGTGACCAGCACTCCCGCAGCCAGCGCCGTCGTCTCCGCCGACACGGTCATCGACCCAATCAGAGCGCCGATACGGCCGATGAACTCCCCGGGCACCTCTTCCAGCGGGATACCAAAGAAGTCCTTGAGCTGCGTGCTGGCGATCACCAGCGCGATGCCGTTGGTGAAGCCGATCACGACGGGCCGCGGAATGAAGCGCACGGCCGTGCCGGTCCCGGTCAGCCCCATCACGACCAGCAGCACGCCGGCCATCATCGTGCACATGAACAGCGCGTCCACGCCGTACTGCGAGACGATGCCGGCGACGACGACCACGAATGCTCCCGTCGGGCCGCCGATCTGTACGTACGACCCGCCGAGGGCCGAAATGATGATGCCGGTCACAATCGCGCAGTAGATGCCTGCCTGCGGCGACATCCCTGACGAGATCGCAAAGGCCATCGCCAGCGGCAGCGCGACGAGTCCGACGGTCAGCCCGGCAATCAGATCCGAAACGAAGGTACGCGCCGAGTACTGCTTCAGCGCAATCGCGAGCGCGGGCTTGAACTTCTTTGAATCAGTCATCGGGCCACAACCACGCCGCGCCGCGCACGCCGCTCGAATCGCCATGCGCGGCGCGGACGAGCCTGGTACGGACGCGTTCACCGGCGCCGGCGGAAAAAACCCAGCGGTCCCACAAGAGTGGCACCCGCCCGTAGAGCGCCTCGATGTTCGAGAGGCCCCCTCCAACGACGATCACATCGGGATCGAGCATGTTGATGACGCTGGCCAACCCGCGCGCCGCCCGCGAGAAATAGCGATCCATCGTCTGACCAGCGTCCAGGTCGCCGGCCCCGGCGCGCGCGAAGAGATCAGGCACGGTGTAGCGGCTGCCGGTGCGCCGCTCGTGGTCGGCGGAAAGACCGGGGCCTGACAGATACGTCTCGATGCAGCCACGCTTGCCGCAATAGCATTCGGGCGGCGGCTCGTCATCGGCGTCCGGCCACGGCAGGGCGTTGTGGCCCCACTCTCCGGCAATCGCGTTTGCCCCCGTGAGCGCTTCGCCGCGCACCACCACGCCGGCTCCGGTTCCGGTCCCCAGAATCACGCCAAACACGACCCCGGCTGAAGCGGCCGCGCCGTCGGCAGCCTCCGACACCGCGAAGCAGTTGGCGTCGTTGGCGATCCTGACGTCACGTCCCAGGCGCGCGGTCAGGTCGTTGGCAAGCGGACGGCCTATAAGCCAGACAGAGTTGGCGTTCTTGACCAGGCCGGTTGAGGGCGAGAGCGCCCCGGGAATGCCGACGCCGACTGTGCCCTGCTGCCCGTCCGGCGGCCCTGCGCGCTGTTCCAGCTCGCGCGTCATCGAAACGATCGCGTCCAGCGTCGCGTCGTAGTCGTCTCGCGGCGTCGGCACACGGAGACGCGCAACCTCGCGGCTGCCATCGAGCGCAATGCCTTCGAGCTTCGTGCCGCCGAGATCGATGCCAATCCGAAGCGTCACGTCGTCGTCGTGTTCACCTGCAGATAGATCAGCTTAGGTGAAACAATCACGGAATGGAACCGACACCGGAGGTCAGGACGATCGAGACGGTCGTCCATGGCCGATATCTCGTGCACACGCCAGGCACCCCGGGGCCGTGGCCGGCCTTCTTCACGTTCCATGGCTACGGTGAGGATGCCGCAATCAATCTCTCCGAAGTCCAACGGATTCCAGGAATCAGCGACTGGCTGATTGTCGCCGTGCAGGCGCTGCATCCGTTCTACACGAAGAAGGAACAAATCGTGGCGAGCTGGATGACCCGCCAGGATCGCGAGCTCGCCATCGCCGACAACGTGCGCTACGTACGGGCGGTGGTTGACGCCGTGGCGCGGGATTTTTCGCACGGCCCGGACATTGTCTTTGCCGGGTTCTCGCAGGGCGTCGCCATGGCCTACCGGGCCGCGGCGCACATTCCTGCCGCAGGCGTGATTGCGCTCGCCGGCGATGTGCCTCCGGACGTCACTCCTCACCAGAATCGCTCCGAGCGGCCGCACGTCCTTATAGGCCGCGGGACCACCGACGCGTGGTACACGGAAGAGAAGATGGCCGCCGATGTAGCGCGGCTGAAGGATCTGACTGCCTCCTGTGACACCTGTGTGTTCGAGGGCGGTCATGAATGGACGGAGTCATTTGCCCGGAAAGCCGGTGAGTTCCTCGCCCGTCTGCGCCGCGCACCCTGACATCCACCTCGAGAGTCGACTCCCCACAGGTTGGCACCCCGCTCCCAATCCTTCGGGGCCTGGCCTTCCGCCCACGCATCGACGACGGATGCAGTGGTCGTGTGTTGTCGAGAATCGGTTCATTCGAGGAGGCGCGAAGCGCCGGGCTGGTACGACTCGTGCTCCACCAGGTCGAACGTGTTCGCCAAGCAGGCCCTCGCCTTTCGACTCGTTGTCGTCGTCTGCTTCGTGCCCGGTGCGTTGTAGATGCACTGGCTGTCTCAACTCCACTCGACGCAGCCGGTTGCCCAGGCGATCGGTATCCTCGCGATGGTGTGCGTGGCGGGGATGACCCTTGGAAGCCTCCGCGTCCGCGGCATCGGACTCGGCACGGCGGGTGTGCTGTTCGCCGGGATGATCGTGGGCTATTTCAGCAAGCCGGTGGACCACGCAACCCTCGACTTCGTGAAGGAGTTCGGGCTGATTCTGTTCGTCTTCACGATTGGTTTGCAGCTGGGACCACAGTTCTTTTCAGCGCTCCGCCGCCAGGGGCTGCGCCTGAACGCGCTTGCGGTGGTGATCGTGCTCAGCGGCTCACTGCTCGCGGTGATGCTCGGATGGCTTCTGGGACTGGATTCCGCGGGCGTGCTGGGCATTCTCTCGGGCGCCACGACGAACACGCCTTCGCTCGGCGCGGGCCAACAGGCGATCACGACAGTACCCGGAATCTCTGACGAGCGACAGGCACTCCCTGCGCTGGCATATGCGGTGACCTACCCCGCCGCGATCGCGGGCATCATCGGAACACTGCTGGGAGTGAAAGCCCTTGTCTATGGGTATGCGCCGAAAGACCCTGTTCTGACCACGGCCGACGCGGGCCGCGCGGCGCCATCGACGAAGACGACGCCAGCCGTCAACGCACACGACGCTGGCCCGGAGTCAGTCGGCGGCGAGGAAAGCTCCGATACGCACTTCGTGTCGTTATTCATCGGGATCGTGCTGGGCGTCATCGTTGGGACGATACCCATAGCCGTGCCGGGACTGCCGAAACCAGTACAGCTCGGATTGGCAGGGGGACCGCTGGTCGTGGCCCTGGCGCTCGGTCATTGGAGACGCATTGGACCGCTGACGTTCTCGATGCCGGCGGAAACGAACCTCGCGTTTCGCGAGTTCGGCATTGCCTTGTTTTTTGCCGCCGTCGGGCTGGCAGCCGGTCCGGGTCTTTTCGCCACCGTGTTCAGCCCTACTGGACTCCAGTGGCTGGCTGTCGGGCTCTGCGTGACTGTTCTGCCGTTGTTGCTCATGGCCCTCTTTGCGCGCACGGTGCTGGGCATGAACTTCCCGACGCTCGGCGGCTTGCTCGCCGGCAGCATGACCGACCCACCGGCGCTCACGCTCATGAACACCCTCTCACGGTCGGAGGCGCCCATGCTCGCCTACGTCACCGTCTATCCAATGACCACCCTGCTTCGCATTCTCATGTCCCAGGTGATGGCGCTCACGCTGGTCTCCTGACGCCCACCGCGGCGCTCGTCCGTTCCATGGAACCGTTACCGCGGTAGAATCCGCGGCCATGTCAGAGATTTCACGCAGGCAGTTCTTCGGCACGACGGCCGCCGCCGTCGGTGGCATTGGTATCGCGCCCGGACTCGACGATGCGGCTGCGCAGGCTCCCGCTCCGGCGGCGCCCGTGCCCGTCGACGAAACGTTGGCGCTCGTGAACGGCCGCGTCCATACGATGGACGGCCGCAACACCGTGGCGCGCGTCGTTATCATCAGAAATGGACGGTTCATTTCAGTCGGCGATGCCTTTCCACGCAACATTCCCAATCTGCGCACGATCGACCTGGGCGGACGGACCGTCGTCCCGGGACTGATCGAGCCGCACGTGCACATCGTCAGCCTGGCCAACCGACCGGGCTACCACACGATTCTCGAGAACACGAATTCGATCCGGGAGATCCAGGAGACGCTCGCGGCGAGACGAAAGAGCGTGCCCGAGGGGCAGTGGATCACGTCGATGGGCGGCTGGCATCCGAACCAGTGGTCGGAGCGGAGACGGCCGACACGGAAGGAGCTCGACGAGGCAGTGTCGGACCGGCCTGTGCTGCTGTACGAGCGGTTCACCGGACCGGCAGTCACCAACAGCCTGGGCAAGAAGCTGTTCGACGCCATGGACGCCGCGCCTCCGGTCCACCCGGACATGAAGCCGGTGGCCACGGCTGAAGACGGGACGATCGCCGCGGCAGGATTTGCGGGCGGCGGTCCGGCGGCGAGCGCCCTCTTCCACATGCGCCGTATGCAGACGGCGGCCGACAAGGAACGCAGCACCATGGAGACGATGGCGTACTCGACCGCCGTCGGGCTGACCGCGCATCTGGACCAGGTCCTCTTCCCCACTCCAGGGCCGCTGCATCCGAGCCAGATCCTGTCGAACCTCGATCAATACCGGATGTACGACTCATGGATCGCGGCGCACCGCGGCGGCAAAGCCACCGTGCGGCTGCAGATGAACTTCCTCCAGAACCAGAACGACCCGGCGCTGCCGGAGCTGAAGGAGCGGCTGCGGAACCAGTTCCAGTACTTCGGCGACGACATGCTGATGACCGGCTCGATCGGCGAGTGGGCGGCGCCGCTCGGCGCCGGCGCCGTCTGGCGCGACGCGCAGCGCCTGGTCGCGCAGGCCGGATGGCACAACGAGAACAGCGTGCAGGACATCAAAGGCCTGCAGCAGGTGGTCGAGGCCTACGAGACGGTGAACAAGGAGTTCGACATCACACGCCTGCGCTGGGTCGTACATCACGTCCCGGCGGTGACTCCAGATCTGCTGACTCGGTTACGTGCGCTCGGCTGCGGCGTGCAGATGGCGGCGTTCCGCTGGGTCACATCGACGGACCCGAAGGTCATCGTAGGCGCCCAGTTCCGCACCATCGTCGATCACGGCATCCAGGCCGGCATTCACGGCGACGGCGTTCACATCGCGCCGCTCAACCCATGGCTGCACATCTACTTCGCAACCACGGGCGTCAACTCGTTCGGTGCAAAGGTGAACGGCGATCAGAATCTCACGCGGCAGGAGGCGATCCGGCTCTTCACGCGCAACAACAGCTGGTTCCTGCGGATGGAGGACAGGATCGGAACCATCGAGCCAGGCAAGCTGGCGGACCTCGTCGTCCTCAACAAGGACTACTTCACCGTGCCGGATGCGGAGATCAAAACGATCCGATCCGTCATGACCGTCGTCGACGGCCGGATCGTGCACGACACGGGCATCGCGAAGAAATGATGTGAGGGGCCTTTACAGCCCGCGCAGGTACGGCCGGTCGATACTCCCGAAAGGCCACGGAATCGACGCCAGCATCAGAACGAGCGCCAGACCAAAAAAGATCGCCGCGAGGAAGTGCTTTCGCGAAGCGTCCTTCGCCTTGCGAATCCGGACGCGACCCACATGCACGAAGGCCGTCGCGGCGAGCATGCCCACCATGTGCTCGACGGACCAGAAGCGGATGATCGGGTCTGCCATCGCGCCAGCCATGTCGCGCCATGCAGACATCGTGAACGAGCTGAAGAAGAAGTACAGCAGCAGCCCGACGAGCACCTGCAGATCGACGCTGATCACGAACCACTTGCCGACGGTCTCGTCGGCAGGGGTCCAGGGGCGGCGGGTGAACCTGCTGGCCGCTGAGCGGGCGAATGCCACGAGGCCGAGAATGAGCACGGCCCAGCGAAGCCAGGAGTGAACGACGAGCAGCAGGTCATACATGGCGACATTGTCGCC